>JBDSEE010000018.1:0-61331 GCA_039920245.1 Ferruginibacter sp. | reverse complement strand
CTGCAGCATCATGATGAATAAAAGGGAATTTCGTGCAGCCAAAGAATATTTCCGCAAGGCAAAAGGCTTCAAACCAACCACACCGCAGATTGTGGACCAGATAAAACAAATAGAAAAGTATATTGGCAGAATGCCGGGGTAAATTTTTTGTCCTGGCCTTTGTTTTTCATAGCATCATCGTTGCGTCGCACACTTGTACATTTTTTGCAATACTCAGCTATATAGGAAGCGTTTATAGAGCTCTATTCTAATTTGCAATTTTTAAAAGGATATGAAAAAAAATAAGTCTTTAAAATTTTTCATACCACTATTTACTGGTCTTTTAGTAGTTTTTATTTTGTTATATATTTTTACTCAAATTGTAAATAAAGTAATTTATCCGGGAGATGGAGATCAGCCATTTGAATGGCCTATTTTACCAGTTTATACTTTCTTTTTTATTCCGACATATATTATTGCTTCACTTTTCCAATACTTAGTAGCTTTAAAGATTTGGAGAATTTACAACGAAGGGAAAAAAATTGGAGGTCTTAAATCATGGCAATTGCTTCTAATTTCTTCATTAGCATTTGGAAGTATTATTGGCTATTGGTATTGGGATACCTTTCAAGAAAAAAAAATGTTACTTTTTTATATTGCGTCCTTAACTTTAATGAGCATTTGTTATTGGACTACAAATTTATTAATCAAAAAATTTATCGATAAAAAACTAAACGATCACTCTGGATGAAAGCTGGTATCAAATAATCATCCTAACAATTATTTTGCATTAATAGGTTTCAATAAACCTATCTTTGCCCACTAATGTATAACAATCAATTGCATCATCATCATTGTCACATTTGCTCTCAGGCAGGATGCTAATGATATAGATGTAATCTAAAATATCGAAGCCCGTCTGAGACAATCAGGCGGGTTTTTTCATTCCCCCTATTTGCCTCAGCATAAAAAACTAAATATGATCAAACTTAAAATAGCCATTCAGAAAAGCGGACGCATGAGTGAAAAATCTCTTGCGCTGCTTAAGTCCTGCGGCATTTCACTGGGCAATGGCGATAAGAAATTAAAAACCAGTGCAGATAATTTCCCGGTGGAAGTATTGTTCCTGAGAGATGATGATATACCGCAATATGTAGAACAATCCGTGGCTGATGTAGGCATCATCGGGCTCAATGAAGTATGGGAAAAAAATAAAACGATTGACATTGTTGAAAAGCTGGGCTTTGCATCATGCCGCATGTCATTGGCCATTCCTAAGGATGAAATCTATGAAGATATCTCCTGGTTTGAAGGAAAAAAAATTGCCAGTAGTTATCCGCATATCCTGCAAAAATTTGCTAATGAAAATAATTTAAATATCATCATTGAAGAGATAGCCGGTAGTGTGGAAATAGCGCCGGGCATAGGTTTGGCTGATGGCATTTTTGATATAGTAAGTACTGGAAGTACATTGCTGATGAACGGTTTGAAAGAAGTCTATGTTGTTTTGCAAAGTGAAGCCGTGGTTGTAAGCAGTAAAGGTCTCTCAGAGGAGAAGGCTGTAATCTTATCGCAGCTATTGTTCAGGATACGTGCAGTAAATAATGCAGCTGCACATAAATACATCATGCTGAATGCACCCGATAGCTCCATTGATGAAATATGCAAACTTTTGCCGGGCATGAAAAGTCCTACTTTATTGCCATTGGCAACAACAGGCTGGCATAGCCTTCATTCGGTTGTAAAGGAAGATGTTTTTTGGGAAGTGATAGATAAATTAAGAAACCTTGGTGCAGAAGGCATATTGGTATTACCTATAGAAAAAATGATCGTATGATAGAAAAAATAAAATATCCTTCACAGGAAATGTACCCGGATATAATTCAACGGTCAGTGAAAGCGGAAAGAAATGTTTCAGCAATAGTGAATGAAATTTTTGCTGCAGTGAAGCAAGATGGTGATGAAGCACTAAAAAAATATGCATTGCAATTTGACAAAGCACAATTGACTGAATTGAAAGTTTCTCAACAGGAAATTGATGCATCCGAAAGATCAGTGGATGCAAAACTAAAAAAGGCAATAAGCCTTGCGTATAAAAATATTTATACATTTCACAAAGCACAGTTGCGAAAAAATAAAAAAATTACCACTGTAAAAGGAGTTGTGTGCTGGATAGAGGCAAGAGCAATAGAGCATGTGGGTTTATATATCCCTGGCGGAACGGCACCATTGTTTTCAACTGTGCTCATGCTCGGTATTCCTGCAATGATCGCTGGTTGTAAAAACATAATGCTTTGCACACCGGCAAGCGAAGATATAAACCCTGCTATTCTTTACTCAGCCAAGCTCGTAGGTATTCAAAATATTTATAAAATTGGCGGCATTCAAGCCATTGCTGCACTTTGTTATGGAACAGAAACGATTGCTAAAGCAGATAAGATTTTTGGCCCCGGAAACCAATATGTTACCGCAGCCAAAATGAAGGCGCAGCAGGTAGGTGTGGCCATTGACATGCCTGCTGGCCCAAGTGAATTATTAATCATTGCGGATAAAAATGCAGTACCATCATTTGTTGCTGCAGACTTATTATCGCAAGTTGAACATGGACCGGACAGCCAGGTGATACTTATCAGCGATAATGAAAAAATGATTGAAGAAACTTTAATTGAATTGCAAAACCAGTTGAATGTTTTGCCGAGAAAAGAATTTGCAACTGCTGCACTACAAAACAGCAAGGCTATTTTAGTAAACAATATGAGTGAAGCGATTGAATTAAGCAATGTCTATGCACCGGAACATCTTATACTTGCTGTGAAGCATGCAAATAAAATGTTACCTGCAATTGTAAATGCTGGTTCAGTGTTCCTTGGAAATTACAGTAGTGAGTCTGCAGGTGACTATGCATCGGGGACAAACCACTGTCTGCCCACCAATGGCTTTGCAAGAAATTATAGCGGAGTATCAGTTGATAGTTTTCAAAAGAAAATTTCTTTTCAGAAAATATCAAAAAAGGGGTTACAAAATATAGGGCCGGCAATAGAACAAATGGCAGCAGCAGAAGGATTGATTGCACATAAGAATGCAGTAAGGATTAGGTTGATGAAGTTAGGAAGTGATTAATAATTACTGCACATCAATTTGTTTCTTCGTATTCTTTGTCTCGTTGTGTGAAACTTATTTCAAATAAATAAAAATGATCGATATTAATAAATTAGTAAGACCGAATATTCTTCGGATGCACCCATATTCCAGTGCAAGAAAGGAATATAAAGGCAGTGAAGGGATTTTTATAGATGCTAATGAAAATCCTTTTGGTGTGTATAATCGCTACCCGGATGGAGAGCAGAACGAATTAAAGCAGGCAATAAGCAATATTAAAAACATTGATGTAAAAAATATTTTCCTTGGCAATGGCAGTGATGAAATTATAGATTTATTGTTCAGGATATTTTGCAGTCCGGGGATCGATAAGGTTATCAGCTTTACGCCTACTTATGGCATGTATGCAGCGTCGGCTGCCCTGAATGATGTTATTATAATTGAGATACCATTAGCAGAAAATTTTCAACCAAATGTAAAAGAGCTTCAGCCATATTTAAATGATGAAACCTGCAAAATGCTTTTCATCTGTTCACCAAACAATCCAACAGGAAATACTCTTGAAAAGAATTTAATAAAAGAAATACTCCGGGGGTTTAATGGAATCGTAATTATTGATGAAGCATATATTGACTTCAGCAATGAAGAAACATTTGCAAATGAATTTGAAAAATATCCAAACTTGGTTGTACTGCAAACCTTAAGTAAAGCTTGGGCCTTGGCAGCATTACGTATTGGAATTTGCTTTGCAGCTGTAAATATCATCGGCTGGCTGAATAAAATAAAGCCACCTTATAATATCAGTACGGCCAATCAACAGGCTGCTGTGCAGGCCTTGCAAGACAAAACCGGGTTTGAAAAAAGGCTTGACATATTAAACAAGGAAAGAGAAAAACTAAGCATTGCTTTTGCAGATGTTTCCTGTATAAAAAAGATTTACCCTACAGATGCGAATTTCTTTTTGGTGGAAGTAACAGATGCAGATAAAATTTACAAGCAGTTGATTGAACAAAAAATAATTGTACGCAACAGGAACAGTATTTTAAAAAACTGCCTCAGAATAAGCATCGGAACGCCGGAAGAAAATGAAAAATTAATTAAAACACTGAGATCATTATGAAGAAATATTTATTCATAGACAGGGATGGAACGCTTGTGATAGAACCCCCTGTGGATAAGCAATTAGACAGTTTGGAGAAACTGGAATTTTTACCCGGCGTATTCCATTGGCTTGGAAAAATTGTAAGGGAAATGGATTATGAATTAGTGATGGTTACTAACCAGGACGGACTGGGTACAGCATCATTTCCTGAAGAAACCTTTTGGCCTGCACAACAAAAAATGATACAAGCATTTGCAAACGAAGGCATAGTTTTCAGCGAGGTGCTGATAGATAAAAGCTTTGCAGAAGAAAACTTACCTACCAGGAAACCAGGCATAGTTTTACTTACTCATTATATGAAGGGCCTTGCAGACATGCAACACAGCTTTGTGATAGGTGACCGGGCAACAGATGTAAAACTTGCAGAAAATCTTGGCTGCAAATCTATTTTGTTGCACAACGATAAAATCTGTGAATGTAGTTATCATGCAAAAAGCTGGAAAGAGATCTATCAATTTCTTTCAGTAAATGCCAGGACAGCCAGCATTGAAAGACAAACATCAGAAACAAATATAAACGTAGCTATAAACCTGGATGGTACCGGCAAAGCAGTTATTGACACCGGCATTGGTTTTTTCGATCACATGCTTCAGCAGGTTGCCAGGCATTCAAATATTGATTTGAAAATAATCGTAAAGGGCGATCTTGAAATAGATGAACATCACAGTATAGAAGATGTAGCTATTAGTTTAGGAACTGCAGTTGATAAAGCCTTAGGCAGTAAAAAAAGTATTGAGCGTTATGGCTTTTTATTACCGATGGATGATTGCCTTGCACAAGTAGCCATTGATTTTTCAGGAAGGCCTTGGCTTGTTTGGGATGTAGCATTTGCAAGAGAGAAGGTGGGAGAAATGCCTACCGAAATGTTCATGCATTTTTTTAAATCCTTCAGTGATAGTGCCAGGTGCAACCTGAATATAAAAGCAGAAGGAACCAATGAGCATCATAAGATCGAAGCGATTTTCAAAGCATTTTCAAAAGCAATGAAAATGGCTATCAGCAAAACAAAAGATGATACTATACCGAGTACAAAAGGAGTTTTATGATAGCGATTGTACAATATGATGCAGGCAATACGGCCTCTGTAAAAAATGCAGTGGAGCGGCTGGGCTATGATACGATCCTTACATCAGATAAGGCAACTCTATTAGCGGCAGATAAAATTATTCTTCCCGGTGTGGGAGCTGCAGGCACTGCGATGGAAGCCCTTAGAGTTGCCGGACTGGATAAAATAATTCCGTTGGTTACAAAACCTTTTTTGGGTATTTGTCTCGGCATGCAATTGCTTTGTAAATTTTCGGAAGAAGACAACACTGATTGCCTGGGAATATTTGATGCGATGGTAAAAAAATTTCCTGCCACTGATAAAGTACCACATACAGGATGGGATAATTTATCTGATTACAAAACTAATTTGTTGCTGGATGTAGTGGAGAATGCAGATGTTTATTTTGTACATAGTTATTATGCTGAGTTATCGCCCCACACGGTTGCTATCTGCAATTATATTTTTCCATTTGCGGCAGTAATGCAGAAAAATAATTTTTATGGCACACAATTCCACCCCGAAAAATCAGGCCATGCAGGCGGGCAAATTTTAAAAAACTTTTTATCCTTATGAGAATCATTCCTGCGATAGATATTATTGATGGAAAATGTGTGAGGCTAAGTAAAGGAGATTACGCAAGCAGCAAGGTTTATAATGAAGACCCTTTAGAAGTTGCAAAAGCCTTCGAGGCCGGAGGTATAAAATATTTACACCTGGTGGACCTGGACGGGGCCAGGATAGGTAGCATTATTAACCATGCCGTGCTGGAAAAAATTGCGACACATACAAAGTTAATCATCGATTTTGGCGGCGGTATTCAATC
Organism: Ferruginibacter sp.; assembly: GCA_039920245.1. Lineage (GTDB taxonomy): Bacteria > Bacteroidota > Bacteroidia > Chitinophagales > Chitinophagaceae > Ferruginibacter. The sequence continues at coordinate 55,220 of JBDSEE010000018.1, read as the reverse complement.
CCCTGCTGATATAGAGATTGCTTTCGAGTCGGGTGCAGGCCAGCTATGCCTGGGGAGTATTGCAGTAAAAGCTCCAAAACAATTTTTAAGCTGGCTTGAAGAATATGGAAGCGAAAAGATCATACTTTCTGCAGATGCAAAAAACCGGATGATCGCTACCAATGGATGGCTTGAAGCATCTGCGTTGAATGTAATTGACTTTATTAAAAACTATGAAGCAAAAGGAATTGAGATGGTCATGTGTACAGATATTGCGAAAGATGGAATGTTGCAAGGCCCGTCTGCCGACTTATACCAGGATATTTTACAGGCAACAAATGTTAAGTTAATTGCAAGCGGTGGCATTTCATCTATAAAAAATGTGGAAGTAGTTTCTGCTTTGGGATGCGAGGGCGTAGTGATTGGAAAAGCTATTTATGAAAACAGGATATCCTTAAAAGAATTGTCTGCGTATGCTTAAAAAAAGGATCATACCATGCCTGGATATTAAAGACGGCAGAACAGTAAAAGGAATAAATTTTTTAAACCTCAGAGATGCAGGTAATCCTGTGCACCTGGCAAAATTATATGCTGATGAAGGTGCAGATGAATTGGTTTTCCTGGACATTACTGCAACAATAGAAAGAAGAGCCACCTTAATAAAATTAGTTTCTGAAGTTGCAGATGCAATCAACATTCCTTTTACGGTGGGTGGCGGTATTCGATCGGTGGATGATGCGTCGGCAGTTTTGGATGCAGGTGCTGATAAAGTGAGCATTAATACGGCAGCAATAAAAGATCCCACACTTATCACTACACTTGCAAAACGTTTTGGCAGCCAGGCCGTCGTGTTAGCCATTGATACAAATATGGAGGAAGAAGTCTGGAAAGTATTTATGAATGGCGGCCGTTTAACAACGGGCTTGCGAACGGTTGATTGGGCAAAAGAAGTAAAAGAAAGGGGCGCAGGCGAAATATTACTGACATCCATGAGCAGCGATGGTGTACAGGAGGGCTTCTCGCTGAATATAACTTCCGCTGTTTGTGATGCTGTGAATATACCGGTAATAGCATCTGGAGGTGCAGGCAGCCTGGAAGACTTTTACGAAGTATTCAGTAAGACAAATGCAGCGGCAGCGCTTGCAGCAAGCGTATTTCATTTTGGCGAAATTCAAATCCCTGCTTTAAAACAATATTTACATAACCATAAAATTCCCATGCGATTATGAAACCTGATTTTGAAAAAGGAAATGGATTAGTGCCGGCGATAGTGCAGGATGCAAATACCAATGCGATTTTAATGCTGGGTTATATGAATGAAGAATCTTACAACAAAACTATCCTGGATAAAAAAGTTTGTTTTTTTAGCCGCAGCAAAAACCGGTTATGGGTAAAAGGCGAAACATCTGGTAACTTTCTAATACTTGAAACTATGGTACTGGATTGTGACAATGATAGCCTTCTGGTAAAAGTTTTTCCTACAGGGCCCGTTTGCCATAAAGGAACAGAAACCTGTTTTGGCGATTTGGCCAACCCGAAAGGTTTTTTGTATAAACTTGAAGCCAAAATAGCGCAGCGTATTGATGAAAACATAACAGGATCATATAGCAATGAACTTTTTAAAAAAGGAATAAATAAAGTGGCCCAAAAACTTGGGGAAGAAGCAGTCGAACTCGTAATAGAATCCAAGGATAATGATATAAATCTTTTTAAAAATGAAGCCGCAGATCTGCTGTTCCATTTTATGTTATTGCTCAAAGCAAAAAACACTACGCTTGAGCAGGTGGAAGCTGTTCTTAAAAGCCGGGAGAAATGAGTTTCACTTACCGCTTTTCTTCTTTCCACATATTACTGAATGACCAGGGGCCATTGCCAATAACGGCGAAGAATATTAAGAGGCCCAGGGTGATAATTGTCAATGCCATATCCCAGCCGGTTACAAACACATTGCTATTGTTCATTAATATGATCGCCGCTACCAGGATGGGGATTTGTACCAGTGCGGCTAATCTTGTATGTAATCCTATGGCTATTAAGAAACCACCCATAAGGTGAACGATCACGATAAACTGCCCCAGCAAAACGATATTGAATGATTTAAAACCCATGTTGGTATTACCCATCAGCCCTATCAGGCTGCTCATATTGTTTAAAAAGAAAATGGCTTTGTAACATAAAAAAATGCCCAATACGATCCGGACAATATCCATATAGCGAGAGTGATGCATATCACCCCAATGCTCTACTTTCTGTATGTAATTCATAAGAAATTATTTTAAAAGAACTGTGAAATAATTTTGTCTATAAATTTAATTCTTTTCAAGACCTTTTGCAAGATGTATTTTACAGGCTGCAAAAGCGGTAAAGCTTTTGGCTTATCTTTAATTCATGTCAGCAAGTTTTTTACGCAGAGTTTCCAAACGCTTTTTTATTGCAGTTAATCTTGGTATTGCGATATTTTTCTTGCTGGGCTGTTATAGCAGTTGGTTCAATCCCCGGCATTTTTGGTTTATAGGGTTGTTAACATTGGCGTCTTTTTATTTTCTAATGATATTGGTTATCTTTATTTTTTTCTGGCTCTTCGCAAAAGCCCGCTGGTCACTTATTAGCATTATTAGCATCCTGCTTGCATGGCAGCCACTGAAACAATTAATTCAAATAAGGGCAACGCCCAATTTTACACTCGTTAAGCATCCTTCACACCTTCGGGTTCTTACCTGGAACGTAGAGCATTTTGATATCCTGGAGCATAAGACACATCCTGAACGCAAACAGCTCATGATAGATATGATAAAGCAATATGAGCCTGATGTTGTTTGTTTCCAGGAAATGGTAGCTGGCGAAAAACCTAATGCCATCAATTACCTGCAATATTTTGCCCAGCAACTTGGCATGCCCTATTACCATTATTCCTTTAATAAAAAACTGGATTTTGATAATGATCACCATTTTGGAATTATTATTATGAGCAAGCTTCCCCTGGCAGCAAAGCATACCATGAGTTATGAACCAAATGACTATAATTCCATATTTCAATACGTGGATGTTGTAAAAGCTGCTGATACGTTCCGTGTTGTAAATCTTCACCTTCAGTCACTGAAATTTTCTTCTGATAATTTGCAATACATAGAAAGTCCTAGCATGAAACAGGAGTTGAATATGGAAAAATCAAAAAGCATCTTAAGTAAGTTAAGAACTGGCTTTTTCAAAAGACAGGTGCAAAGCAATCACATTAAATTATCACTTAACCAGAGCCCATACCCATTGATCGTGTGTGGCGATTTTAATGATGTACCCAATAGTTATGCATACAATAAAATTGGAGACGGGCTTCAAAATGCATTTGCCATAAAAGGAACCGGTATTGGAAGAACCTTCTATAACATCTCACCAACATTACGGATTGATAATATTTTTGTAGATAAAAGATTTACTGTGGAGCAATATGTAAGAATTAAGAAAAAATTAAGCGATCATTTTCCGGTGATTGCCGATCTGTACTTCAATAAACCCGAATAAATATTTGGGGTAGCTTATCTTATGCATATCATCCCTTAATATCTTTGTAAATATAATCCTGACGGCACATGGCATTAAAAGTATACAATTCATTTTCCAGGCAAAAAGAAGTTTTTGAATCCATCACACCCGGTCATGTGGGCATGTATGTGTGCGGACCTACTGTAAGCGGCGAGAGCCATCTTGGCCATGCAAGGCCCTATATTACTTTTGATGTTTTATATCGCTATCTCACTTACAAAGGGTTTAAGGTTCGGTATGTAAGAAACATTACCGATGCCGGGCATTTTGAAGAAGAGGGCCGTGAAGCTGAAGATAAGATATCAAAAAAAGCTGTGCTTGAAAGGCTGGAGCCTATGGAACTTGTGCAGAAATATACCAATCTATATCATTGGGCAATGTTGCAATTCAATTGCATTGAGCCTTCCATTGAACCTACTGCAACAGGCCATATCGTGGAGCAGATAAATATGATTGAAAAAATTATCAGCGAAGAATATGCTTACGAAGTGAATGGCTCAGTATATTTTGATGTAAAAAAATATGCTGCTTCGCATGATTATGGGAAACTGAGTGGAAGAGTATTGGATGACCTGCTGGAAACAACGAGGGAACTGGAAGGACAGGACGAAAAAAGAGATAAGGCAGATTTTGCACTTTGGAAAAATGCAGCACCCGAACATATTATGCGTTGGAAAAGCCCATGGGGCGAAGGTTTCCCGGGATGGCATATTGAGTGTTCTGCAATGGCAACAAAGTACCTGGGTAGCCGCTTTGATATTCACGGCGGAGGAATGGATCTTCAATTTCCACATCATGAAAGTGAAATAGCACAAAGTACAATATGCAATCATGAAGCCCCGGTGCGCTATTGGATGCATAATAATATGATTACGGTGAATGGCAGAAAAATGGGTAAGAGTTATAACAACCAGATAAAACTCACAGAAATGTTTAGTGGAGATCATCCCTTGCTCACACAGGCATTTCACCCGATGACGATACGTTTTTTTATTTTACAAAGCCATTACCGGAGCACGCTCGATTTTAGCAGTGAAGCGCTGGTAGCAAGTGAAAAGGCATTTAAAAGATTATGGGATGCTTACGAAGTATTGCAGCAGCTGACAGTTGGCGGTGATCAGTTGGCAGTTGATAAAGACCTGGATGAGAAAATAAATAATTGGCTGAATGAAATGGAGGAATTTATGGATGATGATCTTGGCAGCCCAAGGGTATTGGCAAATATGTTTGAAATAGCTCCGGTAATAAATTCACTAAAGGATGGACAGATAAGCCAGGATGCTATCAGCAGTGAAACTTTAAAAACGATGAAAGAAACATTCAAAGTTTTTCTTGAAGACATTATGGGACTAAAAAATGTTTCTGCATCAGATAATGAAACGTTCAAAGGCATAATGCAATTACTGATCGATATTCGTAAAGATGCTAAAGTCAAAAAAGATTTTGTTACATCGGATAAAATACGGGCTCAGTTGTCAGCACTGGGTGTACAGCTCAATGATGAGAAGGGCGGCGAAATGAGCTGGACATTTGAGTGATATCAAATATTATTATGCCTCACAGAATTCATTTAGCAAAAGATAAGAAACTGCAAAAAATAGTAGCTGCGCAAGAGCCTCATGCACTGCAGAAACGGAAGAACGTTTACCTGCACTTGTGTTATTCCATCATGAGCCAGCAGTTAAGTACTAAAGTTGCCGATGTTTTTCATCGCAGATTTTTAGACCTGTATAAAGGAAAAGAACCTACAGCAAAACAAATTGCCGATACTCCTTTTGAATCATTGCGTGGCATTGGTCTTAGCAATGCTAAAGCAAATTATGTTTTGAATGTAAGTCGTTTTTTTATAGATGAAAAAATTAAAGACGAGCGCCTTTATAAAATGAGTAATGAAGAAGTGATTGAATTGCTTACCCAAATAAAAGGTGTGGGAAGATGGACAGTGGAAATGATATTAATGTTCACGCTTGGCAGGGAAGATATATTTGCAGTGGATGATCTTGGGATACAACAGGCCATTTGCAAATTATATACGATAGATGCAGCCGACAAAAAAGCGATGAAGGAACAGATGCTTAAAATATCCGCTAAATGGAGTCCCTATCGTACTTATGCATGCAGGTATTTATGGAGCTGGAAAGATAATGCGCCCACTGCAAAGGCTGCAAAAACCTGACTACATGGTTTGTTGTTTATTTACCTATAAATTGTAAATGATTTGTAATTAACGCCAGAAAAAACCTAATAGCCGTATCATTGTGTCGTGAAGATTACCAAAATAAAGCTGATCGTAACCGCAGGTACCATTGCCTTCATAAGTATTATTGCCGTTCAGATCTATTTATTAAGACAGGCATTTGATTATGAAGAAAAAAAATTCAGCCAGAATATCCAGGTTTCGTTGCTGGAAGTAGCCAGGGAAATAAACGCCTATTATGGTTATGCATTACCACATGTAAACCCGATCGAAAAGATTTCAGAGGATTATTATATTGTAAACCTGCGAAATGATTTTGAAGCTTCTGTTCTGGAGTTGTTGCTTATCAATAAATTCAAAGCCAAGGGGATTCATATCAATTTTGAATACGCCATTTATGATTGCAATACAGATGCAATGATTTATGGAAGCTATGTAAGGCTTGATAAATCCGTAGCCAAAAAAGCCCCTGCAACTTATTTCCCAAAAGCCAATAATCTTGTTTATTATTTTGCGGTAAGGATTCCGAATAAAAATAGTTTTATTTATGCATCTTTAAAGGTGTGGGTCATACTCTGCCTGGCTATGATCATTACACTTTCTATTTATTTGTATGCGATTTACATTATTCTGCAACAGCAACGTTATGCAAACCTACAAAGAGATTTTATAAATAACATGACCCATGAATTTAAAACGCCGCTGGCTTCTATATTGATTGCATCTGGCTTTTTATCAAAACAGGATGCGATTGATCAGAATGATAAATTCAGGCAATACTGCAGGATAATAATTGACCAGGGTAAGAAGTTAGATGATCACCTGGAAAAAATATTGAACGTAGCAAAAAATGATAGCAGCCCACTTTTATTGCATAAAGAACCCGTTGATATTTTGGCAAGCATCAATAAAACAATAGAAATAATTCATTTAAAATACCCAGATGCAAAAATCACTGTAATTAATGATGCCGCTAATGTTGTGATCATGGCGGACGCATTTCATTTCAGTAATATGATCTATAATTTTCTGGATAATGCAATAAAATACTGTGAGCAACAGCCGGCAATAGAAATTGAATTAAAAGATAATAGTGGCGGCCATATCATTACTATAAAAGACAATGGTGTAGGTATTGCCCCAAAATACTTAAGGCATATTTTTGAGAAATTCTATCGTGCGCCTCAAAGCAGTGAACTTGCTGTAAATGGGTTTGGACTGGGATTGTATTATTGTCATAAAATATGCGAATTGCATCATTGGAAATTGCGGGCCACCAGCGTTGCAGGCAAAGGAACAGAAATAACTTTGATCATGAAATAGACCATTTAATACTTGAAGTTATATGATTAAGAAAAGAATTCTTTATGCTGAAGATGACGAAACACTTGCGTTTCTTACAATGGATAACCTTGTTTTACACGATTATGAAGTTGATAAATTTGGCAACGGTAAAGAATGCCTGAAAGCTTTTCATGAGAACGAATATGATATTTGTTTGCTGGATATCATGATGCCGGGAATGGATGGATTCACAGTGGCTGAATCTATCCGGAAAATAAATGAACATATCCCGATCATTTTTTTATCTGCTAAAACTCTTAAGGAAGATATGCTAAAAGGCCTGAGGCTTGGAGCGGATGATTTCCTGGTAAAGCCATTTAGTATGGAAGAACTGATTTTGAAAATTGAAAAATTTATTAGCCGGGCAAAAAAGAATGCGGGTGCGCCGAAGAAAAAATTCTCAATCGGTAGTTTTCAGTTTGACCCTGAAAACTTATTGCTTAGCCGGGGAGATGTCCAGGTACAACTTACATTGATGGAAACGGAATTGCTAAAATATTTTATGGATCACAAAAACGAAGTTCTAAAGCGGGAAGAAATATTAAGAAATATTTGGGGACAGGATGATTTTTTTTATGGACGAAGCCTGAATGTATTTATTTCCAGGCTTAGAAAATTATTTTCGGTAGATGAATCGGTTAAAATAGAAACCTTGCATGGAGTGGGCTTCAAACTGATAATTAAAAAATAGTTAACTCCATTCAAATTTTCAGTAGGCCTTCAGACGGACTAAGAAAGCTGATTATCTTTTCTAAATATTTTTTATCTGTTTCATCAAAAAGATCTTCATACTCGCTATCAACATCAAGTATAGCCCATACTTCGTCTTCATGAATAAGCGGCAATACAATTTCTGATTTGGAATAACTACTGCAGGCAATATGCCCGGGGAATTTTTCCACATCAGGTACAATCAGTGTGGTTTTGTTTTTCCATACAGTACCACAAACACCTCTTCCTTTTGCAATCCTTGTACAAGCTACCGGCCCCTGGAACGGACCCAATACCAGTTCATCTTTTTTTACAAGATAGAATCCAACCCATAGCCACTTAAATTGTTCTTTTAATGCGGCAGATACATTTGCCATGTTGGCTATTAAATCTTTTTCCCCATCAAGCAACGCTTGTATTTGGGGTAATAAGGCCTGGTATTGTTCCTCTTTTGTTCCTTCTATGATTGCTAAATCTTCTGCCATGATTTAAAATTAATGATCAAGAAAATTACTTGCTGGCAAAATTACCCAGTTACGATCGGGTTTTTTTGTTTTAAATGTACCTCAATAATTTTAAGCAATTGGTGCATGCTAAATGGTTTAGGTAAAAAGGCGTTTGCCCCGGCTTTCAGGGCAATAGTTTCAACTTCCGGAGTAGCAGAGATCATGATAATAGGAACAGCTGAAACTTCTTCTGTTTGTTTCAGCTGGGAACAGATGACTGCACCATCTTCTTCGCCAAGTGAATTATCCAGGATGATCAGGTCGGGGATGATTTGTTGTTTTAAAAATTGCAGTTTGCCATCTGTTTCACATATTACGATGTAACCTGCATTTTGTAATATCAGCGATACAATTTCCACGGTGCATTTATCATCATCAATAATTAATATGGTGTCAATCTTTTTCACTTACGACGATGAGACAATACTCGTAACATCCATTATGAATGATGATTCATAACCTTTTTGTAACAGGTATTGTTGCAACTTATGTTTCCTCACAAAAATATTTTTTTCTTTTTTTAGCAACGCCCATTTCGCATCAGCCAGTTTCTTTAGCGTATTGAAATAGTTATTTTCATCAATGGAAGCTAAACCTTTTTTTATGCAATAATCACTAACTTGTTTTTGTCTTAATGCAAGTTTGATTTTATTTTTTCCCCAATTATTTATCCTGAATTTTCCACCTGCATAAGCAATGGCAAATCGTTCTTCATTTAGGTAGTTTTCTTCTATCAGCATGGCTAGCAACATGCTTACTTCCTGTGGATATAATCCATAACCATATAGCTTTTCGCTGGTTTCCTGGTGGCATCTTTCCTGGTAGGCACAATATTGTTTTATTTTTATGGATGCTTTTTCGGTACCTATATTTAGCGTTCGCATAAGTTTCTCTTCTGCCTTGAGAATTGATTAAATTTACTATCACAGCTTTTGTATGCAGTCATCATTATACCCTTATATAAATTTTTCTTTTATGTAAAATGTATGCAAGAAACCACATCATAGTTATAAAGCATAAGGCATATAAAAGTGAGCTTGTGCGTGGGTCAGTAAATAAAGGCTTACAGATATGCTCGTAAAACCACGCGAATGGTGTAAGGAATTTGGGCTTCCCATCATCAGAATTTCCATTAGGTATTCTTATAAGTGCTTGCGCTCTTGGTAATACGCCACTTAGCACAAAGATGAATAATGCGTTCTTTCCAAATACATTGAAAAATTTTGTCCATCCTCCCGTTTGTTTTTTGAATTCAATTACATAAATCATGATCGCAAGAATAAGCAATGCAAGACCAGTGGTATAAACCGTATAGCTGCTTGTCCATATTTTTTTATTGATAGGGAAAACCATATCCCAGCAAAATCCGGTAAAAATTAAAATACATCCTGCAACAAAAAGTCCGTTAAGCATCTCCTGCGTTTTTCCTTTGGTAACGATATAGTAACCGGCAAAATAACCAAATATAACCTGCACGATAGCAGCGAAAGCGCTCATCAAGCCTTCGGGATCAAAAGCAATTCCTTCGCCATGGTACATATGTTTTTCTCCAAGAATTTTCATGTCCACGCTTGTTCCAAACCATCCGCCAATGCTGTATGGATCTGAAGGATTTGCGGCGATACATAAAAACCAATAAGCTAAAAGCATAAAGGCACTGAACACGAAGGCACCTCTTAATTTAAAAACATAAATAATTATTGAAGCAAAAAAATAACAGATCGCTATTCTTTGTAACACACCCAGTATGCGTAGGTTTTCATAAGGCTTTCCTACAATATGGCCCGCATCATCATATTTAATAAATGGAAACCAGTTTAAAAATATGCCGATGAAAAATATGAGTAAACTACGTTTGATTACTTTTTTCCAAAACACAGCAGGGCCGCCAGCTTCCAATCTTGGCATAACAAAAGCCATAGCATTTCCAACGGCAAATAAAAAAAACGGAAAAACAAGATCTGTGGGAGTAAGTCCATGCCAGCTTGCATGCTCCAGTGGCGTGTAAATAAAACTCCAGCTGCCGGGATTATTTACCAGTATCATCAGTGCTACAGTAGCACCACGAAATACGTCAAGGGAATAAAAGCGTTGGTTTGTCATGTTAAGTCTTAGAAATTAGTACTAACCTAATGCATATTTTTTAATTTTAAACTATATTAGATCATGATTAGCAAAAAAATTTGTTGATGAATTAGAATACCTTATCACAGGAGCATGTATTGAAGTGCATAAAACAATAGGGCTAGGATTATTGGAATCCATGTATAAGAATTGCCTGGTTCATGAATTGTCCTTGCAGGAAATACCATTTGTTGTTGAACAATCTGTAAGAATAGACTCAAAGGGTTGGAACTGGATGTGGCGTTAAGTGCTGATATTTTTGTCGCTAACGCCATTGTAGTAGAACTCAAAGCGGTAAAGGAATTTGTGCCAATATATGATGCCCAGTTTCTTACTTACATGAACTTATTACAAGCATCAAAAGGGATTTTGATAAATTTTTGTTGTACGAACATAGTTCAAAGTAGAAAGAAAACTTTTGTGAATGAATTTTATAGAGACCTATTGTAAATATCATGGGATAGAATTACCATCTAAGGCACCTGAAAACATCAAAGCATTCTCTTAGGTGATCTTAAATGTCTAAAATGGTACATAAGAATTTTTAATACTTGCTAGAAACTATAATGTTCTTAGGTTCACATTTTTTCACTTAGCTCCAGCCAGCGCATTTCTTTTTCATCAAGCAGTTTTATAATTTCACTTACCCTATCAGCAGTTTTTTGTAATTCATCATAAGAGAGATTTGTGCCCATCTTTAATTCTAGTTTTTCCTTTTCCTTTTGCAAGACAGGCATATCTTTTTCTAATTGCTCCAGTTCATATTTTTCTTTGAAAGAAAGTTTTTTCGGAGCTGCTGTCATCTTCAAACTATCAACAGTCATCTTCTTCTCCTCTACCGGCTGCTGTTTCATTATCTGGTCATCCTTGCCTGCCAATAGGCCCTGGGCTACTGCTTGCCGGTATTGCGAATAATTCCCGGGATAATCTCTTATCTGACCTTCGCCTTCAAAGACAAACAAGTGGTCCACCATCCTATCCATAAAATACCTGTCGTGGCTCACAATTAAAATACATCCAGGGAAGTCCATCAGGAATTCTTCCAACGTACGCAATGTTTGCAGGTCCAGGTCATTGGTGGGCTCATCCAACACCAGGAAATTAGGGTTTAAGAATAGTACACTCATCAAATGCAGCCTGCGCTTTTCACCGCCACTCAGTTTGCTCAGCGGGGTATATTGTTGTTCTGCATTAAAACCAAATTTCTCCATGAACTGGCTTGCAGAAATTTTACTTCCATCTGCCAGTGGGAAGAATTCCGCCATCGACTTTACATATTCAATCGCTCTTTTATCTTCTTTATAAACCAATCCATCCTGGCTAAAGTTTCCAAACACTACTGTGTCTCCATGATTTATTTTGCCACTATCTGGTTGTTCAAGTTGTAATGCAATTTTCAAAAATGTTGATTTGCCCACGCCATTTTTACCCACCACACCAATACGTTCCCCTCTTTTAAATGTATAATCAAATCCTTTCATGATGGCTAAGGGGCCATAGCTCTTATATACTTTTTTTAGTTCAAGTATTTTACCGCCCAGCCTGGTCATCTTCACCTGCAGGCTTAATTCTTCATTATCTTTTTGTTGTTTTACCCTGTCCTCCACTTCCACAAAAGCATCCTGTCGACTCTTGCTCTTTGTAGTTCTTGCTTTGGGCTGCTTCCGCATCCATTCCAGTTCTTTGCGATATATATTTTTATCTTTCTGTAGTTCGCTTTGCTGCACATCCTGCCGGAGTGCTTTTTGCTCCAGGAAATTATCATAATCCCCTTTGTACACAAAAACTTTTTCATTATCTATTTCCACTATCTCGTTACATACCGCATCAAGAAAGTAACGATCATGTGTAACCAGCAGTAAAGTAATTTTTTGAGCAGCAAGATATTCTTCCAGCCATTCTATCATGCTTACGTCAAGATGGTTAGTAGGTTCATCAAGTATGAGCAGGCAGCGGCCGGCATGAAGGTCGGCTTCTATCAATGCCTGTGCAAGAGCTACACGTTTTTTTTGCCCGCCGCTAAGGTTACCTATTTTTTCATTGAGGTGATGCAGGTTTAGTTTGCCAAGAATTTGTTTCAGGTCACTCTCAAAATTCCAGGCATCCAGGTCATCCATAGCAGCCATCAGGTCGCCCAGTTTATCATGGTCATCGCTACCTTCTTCCAAAAAGAGTTCGTATTGTTTCACCAGTTTCACAACGGGGTTATCCAGCCTCAGCACATTATCCCAAATGGTTTTATTGGCATCAAAATCATTGTCCTGCTGCAGCATTACTGTTTTAATGTCTTTGTGTACCCACACAATGCCTTCATCAGCGGTATCCAGCCCGGCAATTATTTTCATTAGCGTGCTTTTCCCGCTGCCATTGCGAGCCACCAGGGCAATTTTATCGCCTTCCTCAATATTAATAGTAATATTTTTAAACAGGGTACGTATCCCAAAAGATTTACTGATATTTTCTACCGAAGCGTAATGCATAGCCTGCAAAGATAGATTGATACTTGCTGAGAATTTTGGGAAAGCCAAATGAGATAGCAGCAATAAGCATATTTTTGCGGCGTATAATTTTACAGCCAGCAATATTAATATATTCAGCTTATGTTGCCCGCCCGGATGAACAATAAAAAAATTAAATTTATTTTGTTTCCCCTTCAGACGGGTATCACTCACTTGTACAGCAAAACCGTAATCAGCAAAAGTTCTAATGGAAGAATCACTCATACATCGTACAGCTGTTGTTGACGAAGGTGCCCAGGTAGGCGAAGGCACTTGTATCTGGCATTTTTGCCATATCATGCCCGGTGCAATTATTGGTAATAATTGCATTCTCGGACAAAGTGTATTTGTAGATAACAATGCAAGCATCGGTAATCGAGTGAAAATTCAGAACAATGTATCCGTTTATAACGGCGTGAAAATAGAAGATGATGTTTTCATCGGCCCTTCAGTTGTTTTTACAAATGTTATAAATCCAAGGGCATTTATAGAAAGAAAGGATGATTTTAAAATAACACATGTAAAAAAAGGGGCCACTATTGGCGCCAATGCAACCATTCTTTGTGGTATAAAAATAGGAGAATATGCCATGATAGGCGCCGGAGCTGTGGTTACAAAAAATGTGGGAGCATATGCATTAGTGATGGGCAACCCGGGGCGGGAAATGGGGAGGGTGGATGAGAAAGGAAACTCTGAAAAAAAATAGAAATTATATTTGCACAAAAATACTCAATATAAATACATGATTGGACCCAGGATTATAACGTTTCCAAAAATTGGTAACCCTTCATTGGGTTATATTTCACTGGCTGAAAAAGAGAATTTACCGTTTTCTGTAAAAAGAATCTACTGGACTTATTTCACCCCTGAAAGTGTTGAAAGAGGGGGCCATTCTCACTTGAATCTTGAACAGATACTGGTAGCCGTTGCTGGAACAATAAAAGTACGCACAGAAATGCCGGGGGGACATAAGCAAGAATTTGTATTAGATGGCCCAGACAAAGGATTGCTTATTCCTAAACGATGCTGGCGGGAGATGAAGTACACGCATAATGCTGTTCAAATGTGTATAGCCAGTATTGAATATGATGAAACAGATTATATCAGGGAGTATGAAGAATTTAAAAAATTACAACCATGAATAATGTAAAAATTCATCAGTTGGCCGATGTACAGACAGAAAACATCGGAGAGGATACGCAGGTTTGGCAATTTGCAATCATATTAAAAGGGGCAACAATAGGCAAGAACTGTAACATAAACTGTCATACTTTTATTGAAAATGATGTAAAGATCGGAGATAGAGTAACAGTGAAAAGTGGTGTGTACCTCTGGGATGGAATTGAAATAGCAGACGATGTTTTTTTGGGACCCAATGTTACTTTCGTTAATGATAAATATCCCAGGTCTAAGCAATATCCTGAAGCCTTTCAACATACTTTAATAGGGCAATATGCATCCATCGGCGCAGCATCTACAATTTTAGGCGGTATTCAAATTGGGGAATATTCCTTAATAGGTGCGGGCAGTGTGGTCACTAAAGATGTGCCACCATATAGCCTTGTATTAGGAAATCCCGCCAGGGTAGTAGGAAAGGTTGATAATAAGGGTGTCGTTATAGAACGGTTTCAATGATTAAAGAATATAAAATGATAAAGTTTTTAGATCTGCAGAAAATAAATCATCAATACAGGGAAGAATTAATTGAGACCTTCACCAGGGTATTGGATAGTGGATGGTATATACTCGGTAGTGAAGTGGAAAAATTTGAAAAAGAGTTTGGAGCATACTGCGGTACCAAATTTTGTATCGGTGTAGCAAATGGTCTTGATGCTTTAATCCTTATCCTTGAAGCATACAAGGAATTAGGCATCATACAAAATGGGGATGAAGTATTAGTTCCATCTAATACCTACATAGCCAGCATAATTGCTATTTCGAAAGCGGGACTTAAACCTGTATTAACTGAGCCAGATCTGGATACATATCTTATGGACGCAGATCAATTGGAAACTAAAATCACAAGTAAAACAAAAGCAATTTTACCGGTGCATTTATATGGCCAGCTGTGTGACATGGATGCTATAAATACAATTGCAAAAAAATATAACCTGCTTGTGATTGAAGATAGCGCACAATCACATGGAGCTCTATATACTAATGGTAATAAAAGCGGAAACCTCGGTGATGCAAGCGGATTCAGTTTTTATCCAGGTAAAAATCTTGGCGCATTGGGCGATGCAGGAGCTATAACAACAAATGATGAAAAACTTGCAGAAACGCTGCGTGCATTGAGAAACTACGGCTCTCATATAAAGTACCATAATCTTTTTAAAGGAATCAATAGCAGGCTGGATTCCCTCCAGGCTGCATTTCTTAGCGTTAAACTTAAATTCCTTGATACAGAAATTAAAGCAAGGCAAAAGGCTGCAGATTATTATTTAGATAATATAAATAATTCAAAAATTACGCTTCCTGTTGTGTCATTTAAAGAAGGCCATGTATGGCATCTTTTTGTTATTCGTGTTAATGATAGAACCCGTATGCAGAATTACCTTAATGAAAATGGTATCGAAACCAACATACATTATCCTTTGCCTCCTCATAAACAACCGGCTTATGCAGAAATGGGAAATGATAGCTTTCCAATTAGCGAGACCATTCACGAACAAATCATTTCCTTACCTATTAGTTCTATTTTAACAGGAGATGAACTCAGGCATGTAGTTGATGTGGTGAACAAATATTAATATGAATTTATTAAAAACATCTTTATTCACCTCTATATCAACAGGGATAAGTTTTATATGTGGTTTAATATCTATAAAGATAGTTGCAACTAAAATTGGGCCCGAAGGAATTTCTTTAATGGGTCAATACCAAAATGTAGTGTCTTTATTTAGTATTGTAGCAACGCTATCTATTTCGGTAGGACTTATAAAATATCTTTCAGAAAGATATCAAGATAAAGAATATGTCAACCAATTATTAAACACTGCGTTTATTACAGTTTTTATAGGGTCAGTTATTGCAGGGTTAGTATCTATAATTTTTAGCACCCGTTTATCGCTGAGTACTTTTCATTCAAAAGACCTAAGAGTTGTTTTTATATTATTTGGTTTTCTTTTGATACTAGCGTCATTAAATGTGATATTTTCTTCTATTTTTAATGGACTTCGTCAAATTAAAAATCTAACCATTGTAACTATCTCCACATCAATTATCAATCTCCTGCTTACAGTTTTTTTAGTTAACATATTTGGTTTAACCGGTGTACTACTGGCCTCAAATTTTGCAGCTATTTTTATTTTTATCATTAATATTTTTATGCTGAAAAAGCATTTAAAGGGCATATACAAATTCTCATTTTCAGGTTTCAACCTTGGTATTTTTAAAAAGCTTTTATCCTACTCTGCAATGAGTGCGGTAACATTAATGCTTGTACCATTTAATCAGTTTTTTATCCGGGATTATCTTATTAATAATTTAGGAATAGTTAAAGCAGGTTATTGGCAATCAGTACTTAAAATCTCTGATTATTATTTATTGTTTGTTACCAGTGCATTTAGTGTTTATTTTCTGCCAGTTTTTTCTGGTACGATTGACAGGCTCGCATTAAAGAAAGAAATTTTTAATGGGTATAAAATAATTTTGCCAGCTGTTTTTATCATGTCCATTTCTATTTTTTTTTCAAGACATCTTATAATTAAGATTTTATTTACTCCTGAATTTGCGCCAATGGAGAATTTGTTTTTGTTCCAGTTCTTAGGTGATTTTTTTAAAATTGGAAGCTGGCTTCTTGGTTATCTTATAGCAGCAAAAGCAATGGTTAAAACAATGATTATTGTTGAGATAATTGCAAACCTGACCTTGGTTTTGCTTTCAAGATATTTTGTTTCCGAATTTGGCATTGTTGGGGTAACGTATGCTTTTGCATTATTTTATGCTGTGTATTGGCTGGGGCTTGGTATTTTGATCAGGAATACGGTATTCTCTACTAAAGAAATTCTTCCTTTAAAAAACTGATGAAGATCATAAGATACATATGGAGGAATTTTGGCCCTGCGTTTTTAAAAAACAGTAAAATTTTTGATCTGTCTTTGAATTTGCTGAGGGGAAATTCTGTTTCAGTTTTGAAGAGAAAATACGTTACCAAGGAATTGTTTGAAAAACAAATAAATAACTCAGGAAGTATAATACAGTCTTCTGAATTGACAAATTTTTACTCTAGTATATTTAGAATCGAAAACGAATTTAATTACCCGGTAAAACATGAAGCTGGCAGATTTCATTATGTATTGGAATTAAGAAACCCTATAATTATAGGTGACTCCAGTGTTGTAATTTTAGATGATAAGTATGCATTGTATGATATTTTATTTGTGAAAGACAATGGAAACATAAAATTTAGCGACCCTGCAATTTTATCCACTACCTCAGAACAAGTATATCTGTATTATAGAAATGTAAAAAACAATAAAATAAAAAGTGGCATCTTGCTAAGTGGTAATTTTTCATTTAATTATTTTCATTTTTTTTACGAATTCATTTCCAGGATTGAATATATTGACAGTTTAGGTTTGGATAAATCTGTTCCATTTATAGTCGATGAACAAAGCTTGAAATATGACCAGTTCAAAGAGCTGATTAGATATTTTAATAAAGATAACAGGGGAATTGTAGCTATCAAAAAAGGCGTTTCATATAAAATAGAGCATTTATATTATGCTGCAAGCCCCAATTTTATTGTACCCAATTTCGCTAACCTGGCGGGATCTACCAATATTACGGCTTTGTATAATTTTAAGAACTTAACATACTTAAGAAATGTGATCCTGAAGAAAAAATTGGTAGATAAACTTTCTTATGATAAAATATTTATTTCAAGAGGAAAGTCTGGTAAACTTAGAAATTATAATGAAGAAGCTGTGCAGGCTTTTTTAGTTGGTAGAGGCTTTACTGTAGTGCATCCTGAAATATATTCAATATTGGAACAGGCATCGGTTTTTCATGATGCCTCTGTAATTATTGGAGCATCAGGAGCCGCATTCACTAATTTACTATATTGCAAAAAGGAGACGAAAGTTTTATGTTTAATGGCATTCGATGTTAGTTATTCCATTTTTGCTACTATAGCTAGTTTTATCGGATTTGAAATTCATTACTTATTTGATGACGGCTTAGCATTAAACAATAAAACAGATCTTCAAACATCTTTTCAAATTAGCATTAGGGAGATTGACCAGGTTCTTAAGCACTGGAATCTTTAAGCTTAAATTAAAAATGGCAATGAATAAAAACAGTAACCATTTAAATGACATTCCATCAGCATCACATGGATAATCCATTAGTAAGCATTATTGTCACAAGTTTTAATCATAAAGAATATTTAGAGCAATCAATTGAATCGGTTCTGAATCAAACCTATTCTAATATAGAATTAATTGTAACAGACGATTGCTCCACTGATGGTTCCGATATTGTTTTGCAAAATCTGGCTTTGACTGGAAAATTTATTTATTTACAGAATCGTGTAAACAAGGGCCTTAATAATAGTATCATATCTGCTTTGAAAGATACCACGGGAGAGTTTATCGGCATACTCGCCTCAGATGACTATATGGTTGTAGATAAAATTGAAAAGCAGGTAAAGTATTTAATTAGCACGAAAAAGGACGCAGTATTTTCGACCGGGTTTTCGTTACAGGATGGAAAAACAAATCTCATAAAACTAGATAAAGTTTTTTTAAGCAATGACAAGGCGGCGATGCTAAAGTATGTTTATACACATGACTGGGGAGCACCATTGATGCAATCCGGGTTGTTCAATAAAACCTTGTTCAATGCGTTAAGACCCGTCAGGGCAGAATTCAAATCTGATGATTGGGCTTTTTTGATTAAATGTTTTGAAGAATATAATACTGGATATATTCATGAGCCATTATTTTATTATAGAATTCATAGCGAGAACACTCATAAAAGATATTGGTTTACTTTTCCAATGCGTATTGATGTTGCATCCAGGCTTGTTCCGCAAAAATACAGGGTCAAATCCCTTTCTAATATCATGCTGTCGCAGGGTACTTACTTGCTTCATGACAGAAAGGTTATACTAGCATGGCGGTTTTTTATATCGTCTTTGGTATTGCATTTCAGTATTAAAAAGCTAATCATCATATCAAAGGCAAAAATCATTTTGATCAAAAATCTCATACACAAACCCAAAATAAAATCTTAAGCACATGCAGGATATGCCGCTGGTTTCTGTGGCCATTATCACCTATAATCAGAAAATTTTTTTAAGGGAGGCAATTGAGTCTGTACTAGCGCAGGATTATGAAAATATAGAAATTGTTATAGGTGATGACTTTTCCACTGATGGTACTCAGGAAATGCTGCTAGGCTACAAGCAAAGTTATGGCTCCAAATTTATTCTTCGGTTTGCTGAAAAAAACCAAGGCAATACAGCTAATAGTAATCAGGTTCATTTTGCATGTAGTGGAAAATATATAGCCTGGCTTGGTGGGGACGATATTATGCTTCCTGGCAAAATACGGAAGCAAGTAGATTTTATGGAAAAGAATCCTGGGTACAATATTGTTTATCATAACCTGGATGTGTTTGATTCCGAAACAAAAAGGCATTTATACTATTTCAATAATACCAGGACAGCCTATACCGGGCATGTAGAGGTGCTAATCAAACATGGAACCTTTAATGGGGCATGTGCTACAATGGTAAGAAGAAGTGCATCACCAGTTTATGGATTTGATAGCAAACTTTTAATCGCATCAGATTGGTTATATTGGATAGAACACCTGGTGAAAGGAGGAAAAATTGGTTACCTGAACGAAGTGCTGGGCCAATACAGGAGACATGGAAATAATGTAACAAGTTTCAGTTCTCCCCTCGCTATACAGGGTGTTAATGATTGGATTGACACTTGCTTTATATTACTCCAGAGATTTCCACATTATAAAAAACATATTTTTAATAGGCTAAGCCTTATTTTGAGAGGTGCCCGTAGAATAGAGTACTTACCTAACTTAACAAAGAGCCTTAAATATAATTTGTTCAATATTCCATCCTGGGTGTTTCTGGTTACACACTATTTAAGTTTGAAGAAAATAAAATTATAATTCTGCCTCCAAGAATTTTTTAAAAGCAAATCATAAAGAGCTTTATTTTGTTACAAGTGCTTTTATTTTTACGTCGTTACTTTTATGATTATTCATTATCAGGAGTAATCCCATAAGATAAAAAGGTATTACAGGTATTCTATAACGGGCGAGAGTTCCAAAATTCATTGTAGATACACCTACAATTCCGGCAAAAATTATGGAGTAAAAAATAAAAAAAGCTACAAATCTTTCGGAAAATATTTGTCGAATAAAAAAAATGGGTCCGGTACGTTTTAAAACATACAAAGTAAATATTAATATAAACAAACTTTCTAATGCCGAGAAAAACATGATAATTTTTCTTGTTTCCCAGATAAACGGGCGATACAGGGTGGCAACAAATCCCGCTGGTAATTTTGAAATCAAGGATGATAAATTTGGCTCAATATTTCCAATATCAAAATTGGACCCGGCATCTTCTTCATTCATACTGCCATAACTTTTTTGTAACTCTTTTATATTCTCACCCAGTTTATCCACAGCAAACCCGCCCAGTATGTTTGAAATGGAACCTGAAAAAATGCTATACAAAGCAACAATGAGGACAACTAGAATGGGTAAAGTAAGCGTTTTAAATAATGGGGATTTTACTTTTTCTACAAGGCTGAGAATGATTAAAATAAGAAATGGTATGAGAAGCGCAATGATAATATAAGGCTTTACAATAAATATAATGAGTATTGCAGCCACTAAATAAATGATGTAAAAGAAAGAGAATTTTTTTTGAATAAAAGATTTATGGAGATAATAGATAAGCCATCCCAATGCTGATATAGCTATAGGTTCTTTAAAAATCCCTGAACCATAAATCGCAATAGATGGGAAATATAAAACGATCCACGCTATGAAACGTGGATGGGTGGGAACAATTGCAACAAACGTGCGGAATAATCTGAACATTCCTACATAAAAAACCGCACTTGCTAAAATGGTAACTATGAGAAACCTGGAAAATGAAAGATAGCTTAACAGGAACGAGATTTTAGTTACCACAAATCCTGATTCAGTTACAGACCCAAGCAAGTCAAACTTGTCGTGGAAATATTCGTAATCATAAGTGAGTATTTGATAAAAGCTAATCTTACCTTCTGATAAAAGCTCTCTAAGCCTTATGCTATCACGGAAATAAGACATGGTATCTCCAACACCATAGTAGTAGTATACAAGCAATGCAAAAAAGATTCCTCCCAGTAGTTTTACAATAAAGCCTTTTATATAATACTTTTGCACCAAGATATCGGTTGGATATCTTTTTTTTATTATACGAAATATAAACAAAAGCAAGAAGCAATAAACCGGCACTAAAAATAAATCTATGACACCTATCAGTGGGGTTTCCATTAAAAAAACGTTTTTGTAAAAAGCAAAGTAATCGAAAAAATTATAAACTATTTTGTATGCTTGTTATGCAGCAACTGACAGGGTAAGGAAAGATATAAATGTATGTTTTGTAAACAATGAAAGAAAAAATAGCCATACTTACCTATTCCCTTGCAGGAGCAGGAGCAGAACGCATCGCTTCAAACCTCCTCAATAATCTTGACAGGAAGAAGTATGACATACACCTGGTAATGATGAATACTGAGATAGAATATGCCATAAGGAAGGACCAGGTTATTCATTATATTGAAAAATCTTACCGCTACGAAAAAGAATGGCTTAAGTTTATTAAAATCCCCTGGTTGGCTTATAAATTTGCACGCTATTGTAACAGAGAAAAAATATCGCTTGTATTAGCCATCATGAACAGGCCGAATCTTATTGCTGCCATGGCAAAACTTTTTGGTATAAAGGCCAAAGTACTTATCAGTGAAAGATGCTATACTCCTTATACCTATAATAAAAATTCATTGGCAGGAAAAATTAAATACAGCCTGCTGAAATGGGCTTACCCTAAAGCCGATGCTATTTTACCTAATTCTAAAGGCACTGTAGAAGCGCTTGAAAATTATTACCATATAAAGAGTCATTATTATGTAGTTAAAAATCCGACGGATATTGGCCGCATAAAAAAGCTAATGCAGGAAACGCCACCTGTTTTCATGGATGATCAGCGATTTAAATTTATATACGTGGGAACTTTCAGGGAGGAAAAAAACCAGGACCTTCTTGTGGATGCAGTAGCAAAAATGCCGGGCGATAATTACAAACTAATATTTGTAGGGAAGGGGCCAACACTAAAGAAGGTAGTTGGAAAAGTAAAAAAACTTGGGTTAGAAAACAGGATTCAGTTTATAGATTTTACTGAGAATCCCTATATGTATATGAAAAGGGCCGATTGTTTTATTCTCAGTTCATATAGCGAAGGATTCCCAAACGTTCTTATTGAATCAATGGCATGCGGACTTCCTATTATATCTGTTGATTGTAAAACAGGACCCAGAGAATTACTTGCACCAAATACATCAATTAATACTGTAGTTGCAGAAGGGAAATTCGAAATAGCAGAATATGGCATATTAACTGCACCTGCTTCTGTGCCTTCCATGATAGCAGCAATGAAATGGGCACTTGATAACAAAGAAACTATGAATGCTTATAAAGAAAGCATTGTAAGCAAAGCGGATGATTTTGAAATTGAAAAGGTTTGCCAGGAGTTTTCTGCCATTTTTGACTCATATTTGAATAAAAAGATACATGCTGTTGGATAGTAAGAAGGGGAAGTTCATTGTATCACTTGATTTTGAACTCATGTGGGGTGTTAGAGATATAGTTACCAGTGATAGGTATGGAGAACATATCAGGGGAGTACACCAGGCCTTGCCACGCATCTTAGATACATTTATAAAATACAATATTCATGGAACTTTTGCAGTAGTCGGCTTATTGTTTTTTAAGAATAAAGAAGAGCTTTCAGAAAATCTCCCTCTCCGAAAGCCGACTTACAAAAACAGCAAACTTTCACCCTATGGAAATTACTTAAAAGATTCAGTAGGGCCTGCATACCCGGAAGACCCATATCATTACGGTTTGCATCTTATAAAACTTATTGAATGCACACCTAACCAGGAAATAGGCACACATACTTTTTGTCATTATTATTGCCTGGAACAAGGCCAAACCTTCGAAGACTTTGAACAAGATCTTAAAGCAGCTGTAGGTATTGCAGCAAAACGTGGAATAATATTAAGGTCCATTATTTTTCCCCGTAACCAGGTAAATAAAAAATATCTTCCAGCATGTTGGGATGCGGGCATCATTTCTTATAGGGATAATGAAAATTCATGGCTATATACAGCTCGTAGTGGAGAGAACGAGAGCCTTATCAGGAGAGCCTTGCGTTTAATGGATACTTATATAAATTTATCCGGTTATCATTGCGCTTCCTGGCCGATGCCTGAAGATGGCCTGCCTGTAAATATTCCAAGTAGTCGTTTCTTACGCCCATTTTCCCCAATGTTGCGAATACTGGATCCACTTCGCTTGAAAAGAATTAAGGATAGTATGACCTATGCAGCAAAGAATAATCTTATTTATCATCTTTGGTGGCATCCGCATAATTTTGGTATAAATCAAAAAGAAAACTTTGCATTTTTAGAAAAGATCCTGATCCATTATACATACCTGGAAAAAAAATATGAATTTAAAAGTTGTACGATGTCAGAGTTGGCCGAGGAGTTATTAGAGAATAGAATTAATCCCGAATATTATGCAGGAAGTATCTAAGAATTACTCAATAGTGAAGGGTATCGCCGATGACCTGGAGCTGGAAAACTACCGGCAATGCTTTCAAAAAAATGGTACAGAAAGAGATATCAAAAACTTACAATGGCTGCACAAACAAAACCAGGCAAATACCCACACCATTTTTTATGCCATGGATGGAAACAATGTAGCTGCCATTTATACTGCGTTGCCCGTACTTTTTAAGATTGATGGAAAAACAATTCCTGCACTTCAGTCCATTGATACAATGACTGATGAATTTCATCGGGGCAAAGGATTATTTATAAAACTTGCTGCTGCGCTTTATGAAGATGCTGCTGAAAGAAAATTTGCTTTGGTTTATGGGTTCCCTAATCAAAACTCTGCATCAGGATTTTTTAAAAAGCTAAAGTGGGTATCATTTAGTGAGGCACCATTTATGCTCAAACCATTGCGATTGTCCTATTTCTTTAAAAAAATTTTCAATAGAAAAAAGGCTCCTGATTACAGCAGCGCCAATCATATATTCCCGGCTCCGCACAGAATCCAGCTAAAAGGCGATTTTATAATAAAAGCAATCGACCTTTTTGAGGAAAGTTATGATTCGCTATGGCGGAGTGCTAGTAATAGTTTCAAAGTTGGTATCAGCCGGGATGCTGCCTATATGAACTGGAGATATGTACAAAAACCTGGCGAATATTATTATCGGTATGGATTATTTGAGAATGGCCGGTTGAAAGCCGTAGTGGTATTTTCCATTAAAAAAAAGCATGATGGATTAATTGGCTATTTAATGGAATTGATATTTAGCCCCGGAGATAACAAGTCAGGTAAAGCAATTTTAAAATTTGCATCTACTATCTTCAGGCAACAAAAAACGGATGTAGTACTTGCATGGTGTTTTCATCATTCTTTTAATTATGAATCTTATAAAAATGCAGGATACTATGACCTTCCTCTAAAACTGCGACCACAAAAACTTTTTTTAGGTGTTAGAGCATTTGACGATGAAAACCGGGCACTGATTGAAAATGCAGACAATTGGTACATCAGTTATTCTGACTCAGATACCGTTTAAACTGATTTTCATTTTGTACTTTTGCCCCCTTTAAAATAATATGAAATCAATATTAATTACTGGCGGCGCCGGATTTATCGGCTCTCATCTCACAAGATTGTTTGTTACAAAGTATCCTGATTATAAAATTATAAACCTGGATGCACTCACTTATGCAGGCAATCTTGAAAACCTGCGTGACATTGAAGTCAAACCCAATTACCAATTTATAAAAGGAAATATAACAGACCTCGAATTTTTAAAAACTGTTTTTGCTGAACAAGGCATTGATGCTGTTTTGCACTGTGCTGCCGAAAGTCATGTAGACCGTTCTATAGCAGAGCCCCTGGCATTTGTACACACCAATGTACTTGGAACCGTAAATCTTTTGCAGGCCGCAAAAGAGGCATGGAAGGATGATATGGCGGATAAAGTGTTTTATCATATCAGCACCGATGAAGTGTATGGCTCACTGGGTGCCGAAGGATTTTTTTATGAAACAACTGCTTATGATCCCCGCAGTCCATATTCAGCTTCTAAGGCATCGTCAGATCATTTTGTGAGAGCCTATCATCATACGTACAAATTACCTGTGAAAATCTCTAATTGCAGTAACAATTATGGTCCTTTTCATTTCCCCGAAAAACTGATACCGCTTTGCATTTCAAACATCATAAACAATAAACCTTTGCCCATTTATGGTAAGGGAGAAAATATAAGAGACTGGTTATTTGTAGAGGATCATGCACGGGCTATTGATTTAATTTTTCATAAAGGAAAAATTGGAGAAACCTATAATATTGGTGGGCATAATGAATGGACAAATATAGACCTGATAAAAGAACTTTGCCGGCAGATGGATACAAAATTAAATCGCCAGCCGGGCGATTCTGCAAAACTGATAACCTTTGTAAAAGACAGGGCAGGACATGATTTGCGATATGCAATTGATGCAACAAAACTTAAAGAAGAATTGGGTTGGGCTCCCTCGCTACAGTTTGAAGAAGGATTGTCAAAAACAATTGACTGGTACCTGGGAAATGAAGAATGGCTAACAGATGTAACAAGTGGGGCGTACCAGAATTATTATGAGGAACTGTATGGAAAGGCTTAGCAACCTATACTTCCCAGCGACATTCCTTAATCCTAAACCAATCTAAACCATCTAAACGTTTCTAAACAAAATTAAATGAAAGGAATTATTCTGGCTGGCGGATCGGGTACAAGACTTTACCCTATAACCATGGGTATTAGCAAGCAGCTTATGCCTATTTATGACAAACCCATGATCTATTATCCGTTAAGCACTTTGATGCTTGCCGGCATTCAGGAGATACTTATCATTACTACCCCCGAAGACCAGTCACAATTTAAGCGGCTATTGGGAGACGGAAGCCAATGGGGCTGTTCACTTACTTATGCAATTCAGGAAATACCAAATGGCCTTGCCCAGGCATTTGTTATAGGTGCCGATTTTATCGGCAATGATAGTGTGGCTTTGGTACTTGGAGATAACATATTTTATGGCAGCGGCTTTGGCAAATTGTTGAAATCGATATCCAATCCGCAAGGAGCGATAATATTTGCTTATCCTGTTAGCGACCCAGAAAGATATGGTGTGGTTGAATTTGACGAAGCATTTAATGCATTAAGTATAGAAGAAAAACCTGCCAACCCGAAAAGTAATTATGCAGTGCCGGGCCTTTATTTTTATGATAATTCAGTTGTTGAAATTGCAAAAAAATTACAGCCGGGTGCAAGGGGCGAATACGAGATCACCGATGTAAATAAAAAATATCTTGCTGATAAAAAACTAAAAGTAGCCGTATTGGATCGGGGTTTTGCATGGCTTGATACAGGCACATTTGATTCCCTCAGTGATGCAACAGAATACGTAAGGGTGATAGAAAAAAGGCAGGGCCTTAAAATTGGTTGCCTTGAAGAAATTGCCTGGCGAATGGGATTTATTACCAAAGAACAATTACACGAGCAGGCTCAAAAGCTTATAAAAAGTGGCTATGGGCAATACTTGCTTAGTCTCGTAAAAGGATAGCTTATCTGATTACTGTAGTTCAAATTCCTTTTCATTTATATTTGAATACTCATTACCGGGTATGTGATTTATAATAAGAGTCATTAATTGCCGTTAGTGCACGTGTAAATATAAATGTCCATAACTACCAATATCAAAACTTTTTACCGCAATCCTGCAATTAAGGCTGTCGGCATTTATACTTTCACAAATTTCTTTTCAAAAGCCGCTTCTTTTCTGCTGCTATTTATTTTTACTAATCCCATATACATTAGCCCTTCTGAAAATGGATTGCTTAGCCTGTTTAGCAATAGCATGCTTTTTCTCATGCCCTTTCTTTCTATGGGAATTATACATTCGGTAAGTGCGGATTATTTTAAGCTTTCGAAAAGCGATTTTAAAGATTTCTTCAGTACAGGATTTGTTATTCCTTTTATAGTGATGATTGTTTCTGCCATTCTTTTATTTTTATTCAGAGAGAAACTGCAGCAACAATATGGCTTTCCGCCCATGTTCGCCTGGCTTATCCCAGTCATTACTTTCC
Source organism: Ferruginibacter sp. (assembly GCA_039920245.1). Lineage (GTDB taxonomy): Bacteria > Bacteroidota > Bacteroidia > Chitinophagales > Chitinophagaceae > Ferruginibacter. Next base: position 27,862 of record JBDSEE010000018.1, on the reverse strand, counting down.
TCACTTTTTGTAATGAACAATTGCTTAGTCTTGCCAGGAACAATGATCAACCAAACGTTTATCTTAAAGCAAATATTTCTAAAACAATCCTGGAACTGGGTATTTCGGTAATACTGGTTGTATTCTTTGCCTGGCGATGGAAAGGAAGGGTTACAGGCATTTTGATCTCCTATGCCTTGGTAGGATGTTATGCTTTTTATTATTTTATAAAAAATGATTTTATTTTTGGATGCATAAGAAGAAAATTTATTTATAGCGAGCTTTCATATGCAGTGCCCATCATTATTATGCAGGCCAGCATCTTTTGCATGAGTGCTTCCGACCGTTTTTTCCTATCCCATTTCACAAACGACAATAATGCAACCGTTGGGATCTATAGCGTAGCTTCCACTTTTGCACTGGTGATAAATGTGCTGTCAATGGCTTTGATACAATATATTTTTCCAAAGATTTACGGCAAGCTATCAGGCGATTCTAAAGACTACAGGATAATAAAAAAGATGTTTAAAATGTACCTACTGGCTTTATCGGCAGGTCTTATTTTGCTTATCCTCGGAACACAGGTTGCTTACAGGTTGTTTATAAATTATCGTTACTTTCCTGCACTGCAGTACCAGTTTCTTTTATGTATTGGTTTTTTTCTTTGGGGAATTGCATATTTTTTCTATTCATTCCTTCTTTATCATAAAGACAAAAAGAGGATTATCTGGATATCTGTATGCGCCATGGTGTGCAGCCTTTCCCTGAATTATTTTTTAATAAAGGAATGGGGCGCAAGTGGTGCTGCCATATCAACCGTGTGTACATACTCAGTAATTTTAATAATAACTTTATTTGTTACAAGGAAATACTGGAAAGATATTTTTATCCCACACCGGAATAACAAAAATTAAAAACGAACCACCTCTTTGAAAAAAACCATTATTCATTTTGCTTATCAACTTGGCCATGGCGGTGCAGAAACAATGCTGGTTAGCCTGGTAAAAGAACTTACCGAGTATAGGAATATAGTTGTGATAATGGGTAGCGATACAGGGCTTAAAGATGAATTGAAATGCGATAGGTTTATACAAATGAACCTTAATAATATGGCTTCCTTTTTACGAGCCATTCCAAAATTGAGAGCCATTACAAAAGAATACAAGGCAGATCTTGTGCATACACATTTATTCTGGCCCACCATTATTGCAAGGATAGCTACGCCAAAGAAAGTGCACCTGGTTACAACCATACATACTTCGGTGGCTTCTGCATCAGAATATAAAAGTTGGTATATACGTCAACTTGATGTCTTAACATACAACTTAAGAAAAAGTGTAATTATTGCAGTTTCAAAGGGCGCACTAAATGAGTATTTTAATTTTTTAAAATTGAAACCTTCTAAGTCTTATGTCCTAAACACTTTCGTGGATACAAGTCGGTTTAAGCCATTGGTAAGAGATGAAAATAATTCAACCGACGAGTTTAAAATAGTAAGTGTTGGTGCATTAAGGCAATCAAAGAATTTTGAATTTTTGGTAAAAGCATTTTCTAAAATAAATGACAATCGTTTTTTGCTTCATATTTATGGCCGGGGGGACCAACAGGCACAATTACAGAACATGATTAATTCTTCCGGGGCCAATGTAAAATTAATGGGAGAGGTTACTAATATCCAGGCTATACTTTCTAACTATGATCTATTTACTTTGTCTTCTCGATATGAAGGTTTTTCCCTTTCAGTTTTAGAAGCAATGGCAATGCAGGTTCCATTATTACTTAGCGATATTAGTTCATTCAGGGAACAATGTGAAGACAGCACTATTTATTTCGACCTGGATAATACTTCGGATTTTATAAACAAGCTAAAAGAGATCCAAATAAATCCAGCAGCAGTGAAAATCAGGAAAGAAAATGCTTACCAGCGAATCATGAAAAATTTTACGCTGGAGCATCACTTGGTTAAACTTAGATCTATCTACCAAGAAATATTCAGTTTGTAAAACTTATTGCATCTACCTAATGGATAAAGAAAAAATATTCAGGCTTTTTAAAATGCTGGGTGCTGACATAATATTAAGAACCCAGAAAAAGAATACCGTAACAGTTCTCAGCCTTCACCGTGTGTCTCCTGAAAATGATTTTTTCTGGAACCCATTAAAACCTGCCACTTTTGAAAAGATCATACAACACCTTAAAAAATATTATACCATAATTTCTTTTGCAGAAATAAATGAGATCAATGCTAAGCCTGCAAAACCTTTCCTGGTCCTTAGCTTTGATGATGGATACTATGATTTCTATGAATATGCTTTACCCCTTTTAAAGAAATATAAGGTGCCATCTAATCACAACATTGTGAATAAATGCGCAGCTGGTAATTATATTATTTGGACACAAAGGATGAACTGCATTTTTTCACATTGCAGGGAAAATGATATTGATCTGAAAATTGAATTTGCAAACCGCACTGCCTGCAGGAATGATTTTAAAAATGACTGGATGCAGTTTTATTTAGATACTTACAGAACGATGCTTCAGTTACCAGCCGCAGAAAGAATGCCCATAATTGAACATTTGGAAAATAGTTTAGCCTTCTCTGCCGAAGTAAAAATGATGAACTGGCAACAGGTTAATGAATGCGCAGCTAATGATGTTGAAATTGGCTGTCATACCTATTCTCATGATGTACTTTCTACCATTAAGTCTGATGCAGTTTTGAGGGATGAAATTGTACTGGCAGCAAATGAATTAAGATCGCATCTAAAAAAAGATATAAATATTCTTGCCCTGCCAAATGGAAAAGATAACCCTGCTATTCTTAAATTTAGTGAAGAAGCCGGCATTGAATACATCCTTAATGTGGATGACAAAATAAATAAGTGGAAGGATGTAAAGGCAAAAGGAATCAAAAATATTTACCGTATAAATATGGTTGAAGAACCTATGGCATCCATGATTCTAAGAACTGAATTACTGCACTCCAAATTAAAACGATATGTCTAAATATAGGGTCGAACAGATAGGGGCGGATAAATTTCACCTGCTCATTCCGTTAATGAAAGACTGTTTTGGGATGGATGTAAACATCGGCTATTTTCATTGGAAATATATTGACAATCCCGCCGGCCATTTCATTGGTTTTATAGCAATAGAAAATGAAACCAATGAGGTGGGTGCTTACTATGGAGTGGTGCCACAAAATTTTATCATTGATGGCAAAAAGCAAACAATCTATCAGTCCTGCGATACAATGACACATTCCGAACACCGCAGGCTGGGTTTATTTAAGATGCTGGCCTTAGAATGTTTTCGTTACCTGGAGGAAAATAATAAACTATTTATCATTGGCTTTGGGGGTTCGCAATCTACACCCGGGTTTTTAAAATTTGGTTGGAAACATATCTTCGATTTTCGCTATTACTTTAAGCCTCATTTGTTTTGCCAGGCGGCCCGGATGCATTCTTTTTCCAATGAAAATTTTAAAGAGGTAAGCGATGTTAGTGTTCTTGAATCTTTTGTATCAAAGCCTGACCAGGAGAAGACAATCCATTCCGGAAGAAATGTAAAGCATATTGGCTGGCGCACTAATAATCCTCATTTCACTTATAAGATCATTACCTTCTCTCAAAAGGAAGTTATTGAAGGGTATGTTATCTTTTATGTCCAGAAGAGCAAAATGATCCTTTTCGATTTTAGATTCAGCTCTAATAAAGCAGAGAAGGAATTGTTGTGGTATTTATCAAAAGAAGTAATAAAGTTTAATTATAAAGGCATTATTGCATACTGCCAGGAAAATGGTAAATATGCTAAAAAGCTAAAAAGAAATGCTTTCGTTGCAAATCCTTTTAAGAAAGGACCTTTAGCAGAAAGAACCCCCTTTATAATTTTTGCACCGCCAGATGTTATTGATAAAAATTCAGATGCATCTAAATGGCAAATGACTAGTTATGATACAGATGCCTTGTGATAAAGGCTTAGCCAATTCGGGTAAACATTATTCAGTATTTTTGCTTCTTTAGCATAAAAATAAAACTTCATGTGTGGTATAGCTGGATTTGTAGATTTTAAAAGTAATTCAACAAGAGAAATATTAGAAGATTGTACCAATACGATTGCACACCGGGGTCCCGATGGTAGCGGTTTTGAATTTATTCAGCATGATGGTTTTAATATTGGTCTCGGTCATAGGCGTTTATCAATAATAGATTTGAGCGATGCCGGTCGTCAGCCAATGTGGTATAAGAACTGGTGCCTTATTTTTAATGGCGAGATGTATAACTACCAGGAAGTAAAAGACGAATTGATTGCAAAAGGACATTCATTTATAAGCCATAGCGATACAGAAGTATTATTGCATGCATATGAAGAATGGGGGGCTGATGCGATTCAAAAATTCATTGGCATGTTCACGTTCGTAATTTTCGACAATGAAAAAAAGGAGTTTCTCGCATGCCGTGACAGGGCTGGCGTAAAGCCTTTCTTTTATTCATGGCAGGATGGCTTATTCCTTTTTTCCTCGGAACTAAAAGCGATTGTAAAACACCCGGCTTTTAAAAAACAAATTAATCTTGATGCAGCTGCGGCTTATATGCAGTTTGGTTATGTACCTACCCCGCATTGTATTTTCGAACATACTTATAAATTAAAACCGGGGCATTTTTTAAGACTAGATACTTCATCTCAAAAAATAACTACTACCCAATACTGGAATGTTTATGATGCGTATAATAAACCACCCTTAAAAATAAGTTTACCTGATGCTATTGAAGAAACAGAAAAATTATTAACGAGCGCTTTTCAATACCGCATGGTAAGTGATGTGCCTGTGGGTGTTTTTTTAAGCGGCGGTTATGATAGCAGTTGCGTAACAGCTTTATTACAAAAGAATAATACAGAGAAAATAAAAACATTTACCATAGGTGTTCCGGATGCCGGACTTAACGAAGCGCCATTTGCAAAAGAGATCGCTAAACACCTTGGAACAGATCATACAGAATATTATTGCACGCAAAAAGAAGCGCTTGAAATTGTGCCCCAGTTGCCATTTTTTTATGATGAGCCTTTTGCAGATAGCAGCGCTATACCTACAACGCTGGTGAGCAGGATAGCAAGAGAAAAAGTAACGGTTGCTTTATCTGCCGATGCCGGCGATGAAATTTTTGCTGGTTACAATCGATATGATTTTGTAATGAAGTATGGTAAAAAAATTCAGAATGTACCAGGGTTCATTCGCAGATCTGCTGCTGCTATGATGAACCTTATTCCGGCAGACTCTATACCTGTTATGAATAAGAAATATCTTTTTCATAGCCGCTATGAAAAGATGAAGTCATTACTTGGCAATCCTTCAGAATCAAATATCCTGATGAGCCTTACCAAACAAATGGATGAAAGCGATTTGTCTAATCTTTTTATTAATTCAACAAGCAACCTGTCTTCTGCTTTTGATAGCAAAGAACTAAAAAAAGAATTTTCGTCAACGCTCCCATTTATTATGGCCATAGATTACCAGACATACCTGCTGGATGATATCCTTCAAAAAGTGGATAGGGCTACTATGAGTGTAAGCCTGGAAGGGCGGGAGCCTTTCCTCGATCAAAGAATAATTGAATGGGCTGCTCAACTTCCCATGGAGTATAAATACAACAATGGGAACAAAAAATTCATCCTCAAACAAATCGTTCACAAATATCTTCCAAAGGAAATGATGGACAGGCCCAAAATGGGTTTCGGAATCCCAATTGCAGATTGGCTGCAAAAAGATCTTAAGCCATTAGTTGATCAATATCTTGACGAATCTTTTATCGTAAGCCAGAATATTTTTGTACCAACTGAAATAAAACGCATAAAAAATTCTTTTTATCATGGTAAAATAGAAAGGGCAGAAAAAATATGGTACCTGCTTATGTTCCAGATGTGGTACGACCGATGGATGAATAATAATTAGAATTTTACTGGCGACAATAGGAATTTTTGGTTCTCATAAAATCTACCAAAGCTTGGAAGGAATTAAAAAAGTACTGTTTATATCTTACGATGGAATGACGGATCCGTTGGGTCAAAGCCAGGTGATTCCTTACCTGCAGGGCCTCACAAAATTTGGTTATCATTTCACCATTCTCAGTTGCGACAAACCTCTAAAATTTAAAGCCCACGAAAAATATGTGCGGCAATTAATAGAGGGCTATCCCATAAAATGGGTTAGCATTCCGTACCATAAAAATCCTCCTGTAATATCATCAGCATTTGATTACTACCAGTTGAAAAAAAAGGCAATTACATTACATAAGGAAGAGGCTTTTGATATGGTGCATACCCGGCCGGGCATTCCAACTTTGGTTGCACTTTGGGTGAAAAAAAATCTCCAGATAAAATTCCTGAATGATGTGCGTGGCTTCTGGGCAGATGAACGGGTGGATGGAGGCATGTGGGATTTGAAAAATCCCGTCTATAAAAAGATTTATAATTTTTTTAAAAACCATGAATATGAATGCCTTGAGCTGGCAGATTATAATACCTGCCTTACACATGCTGCTAAAAAAGAGATGCTTGGCTGGAACAATATAAAAAATCAACAATTAAAAATAGAAGTTATTCCATGCAGTGTTGATCTTGAATTATTCGATCCGCAAAAGATCACATCAGCGCAGATTATGGGAATAAAAAAGGAATTAAATATCCTGCCAGAAGAAATTGTCTTTAGTTACCTGGGTTCTATTGGTGGATGGTACCTTACCAATGAAATGATGGAACTCTGCAGCATCATTACAAAAAAAAATAAAGATGTAAAATTTCTTTTCATATCGCCACACCGCCATGAACAGGTTATCGCAGCTGCCGCTTTACACGGCGTACCTGTAGAAAAGATTATAACACGTAGTGCAGAAAGGCATGAAGTTCCTTTGTTATTATCATTAAGTGATTATTCAATTTTCTTTATTAAGCCTTGTTATTCAAAAATATCTTCGTCACCAACAAAGCATGGTGAAATAATGGCGATGGGAATACCGTTAATAACAAATACAGGCGTTGGAGACGTTTCAGAAATTGTAGAACGGTATCAATCAGGATATTTGTTGAACGATCTTACGAAAGAATCAATGGAAAAAGCAGCAGCGGAAATTTTAGTGAGTAATTATGACAGGGCTGCAATAAGGATAGCCGCTATGGAATATTATGCATTACAAAATGCTGTACTGAAATACCGTGATGTGTATGCACTTATATTAAATTAGCTTTTTTCAAAGTTTAAATAATTGGAAATGCCTCATAAAAAACTAATTAAATAAATTAATGAGAAAAAAATTTCTGATCATCGGTGCAGGATTTTCAGGTTCAGTCCTGGCAAATAAACTGGTGAACGCACTTGATTGTGGTATTGAGATATGGGATGAAAGGGATCATATAGGGGGAAATTGTCACACAGAAAAAGATGAGGACACAGGTGTGATGGTGCATAAATATGGGCCTCATATTTTCAATACAGATAAAAAAGAGATATGGGATTTTGTGAACAGTTTTGTTGAATTCAAACCATTCATAAATAGGGTTAAAGCAAATTACAAGGGGAAGATATATTCACTGCCTGTAAACCTGCATACCATAAACCAGTTCTTTGGAAAAGAATTTTCACCTGCTGAAGCAAAAGACTTTATTACACAACAGGCCGACAACACGATTGAAAATCCTGCATCGTTTGAAGAACAAGCCCTTAAGTTTATTGGTAGAGATTTGTATCAAGCCTTTTTTTATGGCTACACAAAAAAGCAATGGGGCTGCGAACCAAATGAGCTACCAGCTTCCATTCTAAGACGATTGCCCGTAAGATTTAATTACGATGATAATTACTACAACAATATTTACCAGGGAATTCCGGTAAATGGGTACACAGAATTAATGCAGAAATTAATTGCACATGAAAACATATCAGTGCTATTAAATAAAAAATTTTCACTCACAAAAGAAATTGCAGAGGGCTACGATCACATATTTTATACAGGTCCTATTGATGCGTTGCTGGATTATAAATTTGGAAGGCTTGGCTATCGTACCGTAACATTTGAAAAATTTACAGAAGATGGCGATCACCAGGGCAATGCTGTAATTAATTACTGTGATGAAAATGTTCCGTATACCCGAGTACATGAGCACAAACATTTTACACCCTGGGAGAAATTTGATAAAACCGTTTACTTTAAAGAATACAGTAAAGAAACCGGGGAGAATGATATACCCTATTACCCTAAAAGACTTGAAGCAGATAAAAAAATATTAAAGCAATATCGGGATGCGATCATGCAAATGGATAAGATCTCTATGCTGGGCCGCCTTGCCACTTATCGCTATATGGATATGCATCATGTAATAGGCGAAGCGCTCGATTATGCTGAAATCTTCATAAGAGCTACCCATACAGGTGAGAAACCACCTGTGTTTACGAATGCAGAATAGTTATTAAACTATTTGTATAAGTTAATCTCCTATCAAACTTCCGGTCGCAACATAGTTCTACGTAGTGGATATACTACCAGCTTTTAGATTCTTTACTATGGGTACAATATGTACAAAATGATTGCGTTATAATCCAGTCCAACTATTCTATTAAAAAACCAAACCGGCTTCTTATGGAAAAGGTTATAGCAGTGATTGTTACTTACAATCGCCAAAAGCTACTTACCGAATGCATTACTGCCTTGCGAAATCAAACCCGGGCAATTGATAAAATTCTCGTAATAAATAACGGAAGTACAGACAGCACAGAAAGCTGGTTGAAAACACAGGCCGATATTGAATTCATTACACAACCGAATGTTGGTGGTGCCGGTGGTTTCAATAAAGCAATTAAAACTGGTTTTGAAAAAGGATATTCCTGGATATGGTGTATGGATGATGATGGATATCCAAAATCAGATGCACTTGAAAAATTGCTGGATGCAGAAGATGGAACACTGAGGTTATTAAATTGTGCTGTGATCAATAAAAATGATAAAGATTCTTTTGTTTGGAAAACTGGTAAAACAACAAAACGAAGCGAGGTAACCGAAAAATATATTGATGGTTTTGGTCATCCTTTTAATGGTACTTTATTGCACAGGAAAATTATAGAAAGAGTTGGCGTTCCAAAACAACATTTCTTTTTATGGGGCGATGAGACCGAATATTTCTACAGGATAACCAAAACAAATAATATACCTGTTCGCACAATAACCGACAGTGTACATTATCATCCGCCAACAGCTTTTTCTTATAAAACAGATTGGAATTATCAAAATGATTGGAAATTATACTTCTGCATCAGGAACCGTTTTCATATTCAAAAAGCAAAATTCAATAACAAGTTCATTGCTTTGGTGCACTACTGCTGTTTCATTGCTGCTTTTGCAGGGCTTGTATTATTTTTTCAAAAAACAGATCGGCTGAAGAAACTCAATTTCATGATGTGGCCTTTGGCAGATGCGCTAAGGAATGATTTTTCAGCTACTCCGGCAACTATTTTAAACAAGTTACGGAGTCAATCACAATCTTCATCATGGCCAATACCTTTTAGATCTTACATCGCTATCATGCGTCAAAATTGGATAAATAATTCTCAACATAGTAACGCAAACCGCACTGCGGCATAATTAAAATTTTACATCTCTGAAACCAAAACAGGCCCGCTCTTACCAGCGGGTTTTTTATTTTGTTTGTTTTGATAAAGCATGATAAAAAGTGCAATAAGATAAAAAGGCATGCCCGGAATCTTATAGCGTACAAGTGTACCAAAATTTAAGGTAGTTGCTCCTACAAATAATGCAAATAATATGGAATAGAAAAAGCAATACATTGCCAGGGGGTTATTAATTATTATACTGATCATTTTGAGTGGCTTTACTTTAATTATCACGTACAAAGTAAAAAGTATAAGGGCAAGGCTTTCTAATGAAGAAAGCAACGTGGATATTTTTTTTGATTCCCATAAGAATGGCCGGAAAAGTGTTGCAATAACTGCAGCAGGAGCCATGCGGGCAAGGCTACTTAATGAACCATCGTATTCCACACCCAATGAAAAATTAGACCCTGCATTTTCTGCCTGGGCAGCATAACTTTTCTGATAATAAATAATTGACTTGCTTATCCCTGCATTGGTAAAACCGCCAAGCGTACTATCTATATTTTTCGAAACTTTTATAAAGCCGAATACGCCGCCTGTTATAACGATTATTAAAAGGAAAGCTTTAATAAACTTGCTCTTGATAAGATTTACATTTTTTAATAAAAGAAATAAAATGAAGAATGGAAGATAGGATACGATGATATAAACTTTTAAAATAATAAGCAACACTGAAAAAAATATGAGCAACACTGTATTGCGTAAAACATTCTTTTGTAAATAAACAACGTGGTACAAACAATAAGTTATCCATCCAAGTGCACCTGTACATAATGGATCTTTCAGGATGCCGGAACTCCAGAAAACAAATGTGGGAAAAAATATAAGTGCAATAGCAAATTGTTTATGTAATGAAGGATACTGGTCATAGAAAAACCTATAGAGTTTCCATACACCTGTGAATGAAAACAAGGAGAATATAAGATTGATGGCCATAAATTTTCCATAAGTAACAAAGCAGAGAATTGCTACTATCCTTGATATCATATAATTAGCCTCTTCATAAAAATATCCCAGGTTGTAGGGGTTCGCAAGCAGGGTTTGGTCAAATTCTTTACCTGGGATAATCAGTAAATATGCATTGGAAGAATCGTGTAAGATTAACTTGTAAATATTGTATCCTTCCGGGTAATATAGACCTGTGGTATCGCCAGGCGAAATATATAGAACAAACATGCTATATGCAAATGCTCCAACCACCTTTACCCAAAAACCATAACGATGATATTTTTTTAATACAGGATCGGTAAGTTTTTTTCTGCTCCTGGCAAACAGCAGGTTGAAGATGAAGACATAAATAAAAAACAGTATAAAATCAAAAAAGGTCATGCAGTTAGGTTAGAATATTTTCCCGGCTATAAGACAGGCTGTTGGCAGACAAATTTATCTTAAATAATGATTAAGCTTTCCGCAATATAAACTTATTTTGTCCTGCACATTGAATAACGCTGTGCAGCACATACCTGTACCGCATTAATAATTTTGGCAAAGCAATATTTTGGGCATTAGCAGACATTATGAAGAAGGTTGTATTAATAGAAAATAACATTTTAGCTACCAATACTATACGGTTTAAGCTTACTGACGCCCTTGTAAAACATGGCTATCTCATTACCATTCTTACAACAGGCCTGCCACATGAACTACAACAGGCCAGGGACAATGGTTTTAAAGTAATTGATATTGGAACTAGCAATCAACACCCGGCAGATATTTTGCGATATTTAAAAAATTTGAGAAATAATTTAAAATCAATATCTCCAGATGTCTGCCTCACATTCACCATGCGTCCTGCTATTTGGGGAAATATGATAACCCGGATATTGCAGATACCAACCATCACCAACATCACGGGAATTGGACCCCTGTTTGAACATAAAAATTTTTCCTATAAAGCGGCCCGTAAATTATATAAGTACGTTTTGAAAAAAACGGCAAAGGTCTTTTTTCAAAACAAGGACGATATGAGTTTGTTCCTGGAAAATAAATTTATTAGTGATTCGCAAACAGCATTGATACCAGGTTCAGGTGTTGATTACGAATACTACCTACCCATCCCGAGCGTTACTATTAAAAATAATTTTGTGTTCTTATTTGTAGGGAGATTGATCAGGGATAAAGGAATTGGGGAATTTGTTACTGCTGCTGCTGAAATTAAAAAGCGCTACCCGGAAGCAAAATTCCAGGTTCTGGGACCTTTATGGACTCAAAATCTTTCTTCGAACACCATTTCTGCAGCAGAATTGAACACATGGCAGGATGATAATATTATCGAATACCTGGGCGAGGCAAAAGACATCCGCAGCTACCTGGCTAATGCAGATTGTGTTGTTCTGCCTTCATACCGAGAGGGCATGAGCAATATTTTGTTAGAGGCAGGCAGTATGGAGAAGCCTTGTATATCTTGCGATACCACGGGCTGCCGGGAAATTGTAGAAGATGGTGTAACAGGTTACCTGTGTAAAGTAAGAGATGCAGCAGACCTTGCCGAAAAAATGATAAAGATGTATAATCTACCTTCAGATAAAAGAACAGAGATGGGAGTTGAAGCAAGAAAAAAAATAATTCGACAATTTGGTAAGCAAATCGTAATTGATGCCTATATATCGGCTATTGAGCAACTGTTATAAAAGCATTGCAGTACATTTGTGCCTTCAAAAATTCAGAAATCTCAAAAATGACACTGATAGGTTATTCGGGACATGCGTTCGTAGTTTATGGCATTTTAAAAGCAGTTAATGTTTCAGTAGACTCCTATTGCGATGCAGTTGAAAAAAGTTATAACCCTTTTAACCTGGCTTATCTTGGCACGGAAACAACAAATGAAGCAATTGAATCACTGAAAAACGGTTGCTTTATAAGTATCGGAAATAATGGAGGCAGGAATCAGGTTTATAATTATTTGTCTTCAAAAAACATTTTGCCGGTTAATGCAATACATCCTGCTGCAATCATAGATAGCACTGTGAAAATTGCTAATCATGCTGTGATGATCTCAGCTGGGGTATGTATAAATCCACTTGCTTCTATAAACATTGGGGTTATATGTAATACGGGTTGTATCATAGAGCATGAGTGTATCATAGGTGCATTTGCTCATATTGGCCCTGGTGCGGTGCTTTGTGGAAATGTAACAATCGGTGAAGGTAGTTTTGTAGGTGCTGCATCAGTAATAAAACAAGGCATTACAATTGGCAAAAATGTTATCATTGGTGCCGGTGCAGTTGTTGTAAAAAATGTTGGCGATAATGAGACGGTTATAGGCAACCCATCAAGAAGTTTTGAAAAAAATATTCAGATTAAATAAATAAATAACGATGAAAGTATTGGTAACAGGTGGTGCAGGATATATAGGTTCTGTATTGGTTAGACAGTTATTAAGTAAAGGCTATAATGTGCGTGCTTTTGATAGCCTGAAATTTGGTGGTGATGCCTTATATGATGTAATGTTGAATCCAAATTTTGAATTTATGAAAGGTGATGTCCGGAATGCTGAAGAAGTAAAAGCAGCTTTGGAAGGTATAGATGCCATAGCGCACCTGGCTGCAATCGTTGGAGATCCTGCCTGCAAAAAATATAGTGAAGAAGCAAATGAAACAAACTGGCATGGCAGCGTTGCACTTTTTGAAGCTGCAGAAAAAGCAGGTGTGAAAAAATTTGTATTTGCAAGCACATGCAGTAATTATGGTAAAATGCCTGACCCTGATTCTTTCGTTACGGAAACATCAGAACTGCGTCCCGTGTCTCTGTATGCAGAATTAAAAGTGAAATTTGAAAATTACATTTTACAAGAAAGAAAAGATAGCCAGATGTCTAGTACCGCACTTCGGTTTAGTACGGTATATGGTTTCTCGCCTCGTATTCGTTTTGATCTTACAGTTAATGAGTTTACACGTAATGCCACTGTACACGGCGAGCAGGAGATTTGGGGAGCACAATTCTGGAGACCATATTGCCATGTAGATGATCTTGCCCGTGCAGTAGTACTCATCTTAGAAAGCCCGGAAGAAAAAGTAAGGGCCAATGTTTTTAATGTGGGAACTACAGAAGAGAATTATAACAAGGGAATGATCATTGAAGAGGTATGCAAGGTAGTACCTAACGTAAAAGTTAAGTATGTGGATAGCAGCGAAGACCCCCGGGATTACAGGGTTAATTTTGATAAGATCAAAAATGAACTTGGTTATATTATCACTAAGACAGTTCCGGATGGTGTAAAGGAAATTTACACTTTATTAAAGACAGGGATTGTAACAGATTCATTCGCACAAAAATTCAGGAATATTTAATAGCAATTACTTGCTATAAATTATTTCATACGATTATAAATTAATAAATATGGTTTTGCTATCAGGACCCAATATGGGCGGCAACGAATGGAAATATGTGAAGGATTGCCTGGATACTGGCTGGGTAAGCAGTGTGGGCGCTTATGTAGACCAGTTTGAAAAAATGACTGCAGAATTTGCAGGAACTAAATATGCTGTTGCTACCAGCAGCGGAACTACAGCCTTGCACATTTGCCTTATAATGATGGGTGTAAATGAACATGATTATGTGATAGCGCCTAATATAACTTTTATCGCTTCTATAAATTCTATAAAATATACAGGAGCCAGTCCTATTCTTATTGATGCCGATGAAAACAGCTGGCAGATGGACCTGGATTTACTGGAAGAATTTTTAGAAAATGAAACGGTGCAAAAAGATGGCGTATGTTTTCATAAAGATGGTAAACGTATTCCTGTAATTATGCCAGTGCATGTCCTCGGAAATTTATGTGATATGGACAGGTTTGTTGCAATTGCAAACAAGCATCATCTAACAATTGTGGAAGATAGTACCGAAGCACTGGGCAGCTATTATAAAGAAAAGCATGCAGGAAGTTTTGGACTATTAGGCACCTTTAGTTACAATGGAAATAAAATTATCACTACCGGCGGCGGCGGCATGATTGTTACCAATGATGAAGCACTGGCTAAAAGAGCCAAACATCTAACCACGCAAGCCAAGAGCGATCCTTTTGAATACATTCATGATGAGATAGGATATAATTACCGCTTGGTAAATGTTGCTGCCGCCATGGGGGTAGCTCAAATGGAACAGTTGCCTGGATTCATAAAACGAAAAAAAGAGATTATCAGTTTTTATAAAGATGCATTGAGCAATACGGGTGATATTAGTTTTCAACAAGTGAGTGCAGATGTGGCTCCGAATTGGTGGTTGCCAACAATTAAAACAAACAGGCAAAAAGACCTACTGAAAATTTTAAATGAAAATAAATTACAAAGCCGCCCGTTCTGGGTTCCTATGAACCAGTTGCGCATGTTTAAAAATGGTCCGTACATACAACATAATGACAGGTCGGATTTTGTTTATAAACATTGCCTTAGCATTCCCTGTAGTACCAATATTACCGATGCACAATTGGAAGATGTAGTACAAAAAATTAAACAAGTATTTTAGCAGCAACCATCCCGGCATGTACAAAATTTTAAAGCGCTTAATGGATTTGCTCATAGTAATAATTGCACTTGCCATCCTCTCTCCCTTTTTAATCATTGTAATTATAATGCTTGCAGTTACCGGTGAGCATGAAGTATTTTACCTGCAGCAAAGAGTCGGGTATAAAAACAGGCTGTTTAATATCTGGAAATTTGCTACCATGCAAAAGGATAGTCCCAATATTGGCACTGGAGAAATAACACTTAGAAATGATCCAAGGGTAACAGCATTGGGAAAGTTTTTGCGTAAGACTAAAATTAATGAGCTGCCCCAAATCATAAATATTTTGAAAGCAGAAATGAGTATTGTAGGACCACGTCCCCTGATGCCAGTAAGTTTCAACCTCTATGACCAGGGAGTACAGGATATTATTTATAACTCAAAGCCTGGCCTCACGGGCATCGGATCATTAATATTCCGGGATGAAGAGAAAATTTTATCAGAAGCGGAAGATCCCAGGTTAATGTATGCAGCCATTTATCCTTATAAAGGAGCACTTGAACTATGGTACCAGAGACACGCATCCCTTTACATTGACATCCTTATAATTACTCTTACAGCGTTATCAATTATTTTTCCATCCCGTGATTTTGCAAATAAGGTTTTTAAAGATCTCCCGGCTCGTTCGTTCTAATTCATGTTTAATTAAATTGTATAAAAAGTAAACATAATTTCTTTTACTTTGTTGTGAAATTAAACCCGGCAAATGAATGAATTTACTATAAAAGACCTGGAATACCTCTCAGGTATTAAAGCACATACACTCCGCATTTGGGAGCAACGCTATAGTTTTCTAAAACCAAAACGCAGTTTTACAAATATCCGTTACTATAGTAATGATGAGTTAAAATCTATCCTCAATATTTCATTGCTAAATAAATATGGGTTTAAGGTCTCTCATATTGATAAGATGAATGAGGGCGAGATCAATGAAAAGATCTTATCCCTTATACAAACTGATGCCCAGCAGGAAAGACTTGTAAACGATTTGGTAAAAGAAATGATCGACCTTAATATAGGGCAATTTGAAACCATCCTGGATAACTATATAATGGCCCGTGGTATCGAAAGGGCAATCATAAAACTTATCTTTCCTTTCCTGGAAAAAATTGGAATTCTCTGGCTTACAAATCATATAAACCCTGCACAGGAGCATCTTGTATCCAATCTTATTAGGCAGAAATTAATCGTAGGAATAGAGGGAGCCCATCCGACTACGAAAGTTAACAAGAGCATATTACTATTTTTACCAGAAGGCGAGCATCATGAACTTGGTTTGTTATTTATTCAATTTCTTTTAAAGACCCGGGGCCTGCAGGTTTATTACCTGGGTAGCGATGTGCCGTTAAAAGATGTGGAGTATATCGTGAAATTGAAAAACCCGGATTACTTATTCGCACATTTAACAACTATGGGGTCCAATTTAAATTTTGAGAAATTCCTTGGATTCCTTCACAAAAAATTACCGGGTAGGCAAGTTATATTATCTGGCCAGGTTACACAGCGATACGAAAAGAAAATTCAACCCCCGATCTATCTTAAAAAATCAATTTCTGAGGTAATGGAATTTATTACAAAGCTTAAATAAGGAGAAGAATTTTTTTTATTTAATATTTTGTTTAACTTTGCTGTCTAAAAGATAAACAAAATGAGTGTTGTTCAATTTCAGAAAACTCTGATAAATAATGCACCTTCTTTAAAATCATTCGCATTTAGCCTAACAAGAGATGATGATGATGCAAAAGACTTATTACAGGAAACTATGTATAGAGCCCTGGCGAATGAAGAGAAATATCATGTGGGAACCAATGTGAAAGCCTGGATGTATACGATCATGCGGAATATTTTTATAAATGATTATCGTAAAAAGCAAAGATCTAAAACCGTTTTTGATACAAGTGGTAATGATGTGTTCCTAAATTTAAAGCAGGTCTATACCCCTAATGCCGCCGAGGGATATTTAAAATTGCGGGAGGTACAAGCCGTCATTCATGAACTACCAGATATTTTCAGGTATCCCTTTATTATGTATTTTGAAGGCTTTAAATACAAAGAGATTTCTGGGCTTCTCAACGAGCCTATAGGAACGATCAAAAGCCGGATACATTTTGCACGAAAAATACTTAAAGAAAGGATAGCACGATATGATTAGTTCTTTGAATTGTTTTTTTACCTACCGATGCCCTAATTTACAAATGTGAAAAAAGCTATTGTAATAGGAAGCGGATTTGCAGGGTTATCGGCCGCATCCTTTATGGCAAGAGATGGTTGGCAGGTTACTGTGCTGGAAAAACAGTCCACAGCAGGAGGTAGAGCAAGAAGTTTTTCAGCCGAAGGATTTACATTTGATATGGGGCCAAGCTGGTATTGGATGCCAGATGTTTTTGAAAGATATTTTAAACAGTTTGGGTTTAGTGTAAAGGATTTCTATTACCTGCAAAGGCTTGATCCATCTTATAGAATTTACTGGCATGATGAACCCATGGATATTCCTGCCGATTATGACCAATTAAAAAAGTTATTTGAATCAATTGAGGCAGGCAGTGGGGTTAAATTGGATAAATTTTTAAAAGAATCTTCTTATAAATATGAAACAGGTATAAATAAGCTAGTTTACAAACCTGGACTTTCTTTATCAGAATTCGCAGACCTTGACCTTGCGAAAGGATTATTAAAGCTGGATGTTTTTAATTCCATGAAATCGCATGTACAAAAACATTTCAGGCATCCAAAGCTTCGGCAATTGCTTGAATTTCCAGTGCTTTTCCTGGGGGCGCTATCGCAGCATATTCCTGCACTGTATAGTCTTATGAATTATGCCGATATAAAACTGGGTACGTGGTATCCTGAAGGTGGAATGTATAGCATTGTAAAAGCTATGCAAAAAGTAGCAGAAGGTCTTGGGGTAACGTTCAGGTTTAATCACAACGTAAATAAAGTCAATATTGAAGGAAACTCTATCTCTAGTGTAGAAGCAGAACACAATGGTATTAAACAATTTTTTGAATCGGATGTTGTGATATGTGGTGCGGATTATCATTTTTTTGAACAAAGCATACTTCCGGAAAAATTCAGAACTTACACGAAGAAGTACTGGGAAAAAAGGGTAATGGCTCCTTCATGTTTATTGTTCTATGTTGGCATCAATAAAAAGTTAAAAGCTGTTACTCATCATTCGCTTTTTTTTGATGTCGATTTTGAAAAGCATGGTAAAGAAATTTACGAAACCGCAGAATGGCCTGAAGAACCGTTATTTTATGTATGTACACCTTCTGTTACAGATTGTACTGTAGCTCCCCACGGAGAAGAAAATTTATTTTTTCTTATCCCTGTTGCAGCAGGACTGAAAGGCGATACAGAAGAATTAAGAAATAAATATTTTGATATGATCATCAGCAGGTTTGAAAATTTAACTGGTGAAATAATTAAGGAAAATATTATCTACAAAAAATCCTACGCAATAACCAATTTCGTAAATGATTATAATTCTTTTAAGGGTAATGCATATGGATTGGCAAATACACTTATGCAAACATCTATTATGAAACCGTCATTAAAAAGCAAAAAAGTAGGTAACCTGTATTTTACAGGCCAGCTAACGGTTCCGGGGCCAGGTGTACCACCTTCATTAATAAGCGGAGAAGTAACAGCAAAAACAATTAATACGTATTTCAAAAATTCTGACAAATGATCCAATTATTTCATGATGTAAGCAAGCAATGCAGCAGGATAACTACCGAGCGCTACAGCACTTCTTTTAGCAGTGCTATAAAATTATTGCATAGGGACTTGCGCCAACCTATCTATAATATCTATGGCTTTGTTCGTTTTGCAGATGAGATCGTAGATACCTTTCATGAATACGATAAAAAATATTTGCTGCAATTATTTAAAACGGAAACCTATGATGCTATTGAAAGAAAAATAAGTCTCAATCCAATATTGCATAGTTTCCAGCTAACCGTAAATGAATATAAAATAGATCTGAAATTGATTGACGCTTTTTTTACAAGCATGGAGCTGGACCTGGATAACAAAGCATATGATGCCAACGCCTACAGGGAATATATTTATGGTAGTGCAGAGGTAGTGGGCCTGATGTGCCTTTACATTTTTTGTGAAGGCAACGAGAATCTATTCCAGGTGTTAAAGGAACCTGCACAAGCCTTGGGCTCTGCCTTCCAAAAAGTAAATTTTTTAAGAGATGTAAAAGCAGATTACCAGCATTTGAGCAGGACATATTTTCCCGAAGTAGATTTTCATAATTTCACCGCCCTAAATAAACAACAGATTGAAGATGATATACAGGCCGATTTTGCAAAAGCCTGGGACGGAATAATTTCGCTTCCAGTAAAGGCAAGGTTTGGTGTGTATGTAGCTTATAAATATTATCTTTCCCTTTTTAGAAAAATTAAAAAATCACAACCTGCAGTATTGTTCGAAGAACGAATTAGAATTCCTAATTATTCCAAGCTATTCATCATAATGAGGGCCGGTCTTAGAAGCCAGCTCAATCTTTTTTAAAATTTGATCTTATAAAATTTTCATCTTGTCGCAGGTAATTTTAGTGAACGAACATGACGAAGCCATAGGAACTATGGACAAAATGCAGGCGCATGAAGAGGCGGTATTGCACAGAGCCTTCAGCATATTTATTTTTAATAAAGATGGTAAAATGCTTTTGCAACAGAGAGCAGACGATAAATACCATAGTGGGGGTTTATGGACCAATGCATGCTGCAGCCACCCGATGCCGGGCGAAGAAACCATAGAAGCTGCTAATAGAAGACTAAAAGAAGAACTCGGGTTCACCACAACCCTCACTTATAGATTTGGATTTACTTACAAATCGGATTTTGAAAACGGACTTACTGAACATGAATATGATCATGTATATACAGGTGTTTACGAAGGGGAAATTAAACCAGATCAACGGGAAATAAAAGACTGGACTTTCTTTTCCATTGAAGCAATAAATGATTTACTTGAATCTAACCCAGCCAGGTTCACGACATGGTTTAAAATTGCATTTACTAAACTGGAATCTTATCTTGCAGGCATACGTTATTAATAATGCCTGGAAAAAAAGTCATCGTAATCGGTAGCGGTATTGCTGGTCTTGCCATTGCTATCCGCCTGGCTGTAAACGGTTTTGACGTAACCGTTTTTGAAAAAAATACTACTGCAGGGGGTAAGTTATCCTTACTTGAAAAAGATGGCTACCGTTTCGATATGGGGCCTTCCTTATTTACACAACCTCAGCTTATAGAAGAATTATTTACGCTTGCTACTGAAGATATTGCGAACAGATTCTCATATAAAAATGTTCCTATAGCATGTCAGTATTTTTTTCCAAATGGAAAAAGGCTTACAGCATTTAGCGATCCGGAAAAGTTAGATAATGAAATGAACGCAGTATTTAATGAAAAGAAAAATAATCTTAATAAGTATCTTAAAGCATCTAAAAATATTTACATAAAGATCGCTTCCATATTTCTGAATTATTCGTTGCATAAAAAAAGCACCTGGTTCAATTCAAGATTGTTTAAAGCCCTCGCAGCACTCAGGCCTCCGTATTTGTTTCGCAGTTTGAATGATTACAATAAGAAAATTTTTCAGTCACCCGAACTTGTACAGGTTTTCAATCGCTATGCAACTTACAATGGTAGTAACCCGTATAAAGCTCCTGCAATGTTGGCGGTAATATCACACCTTGAATATAATGAGGGAACCTGGTATCCCCGTGGCGGCATGAAAAGCATAGCCAAAGCTTTGTATGAACTTGCATTGCTTAAAGGAGTGAGATTTAATTTTAATAAACCTGTGCAAAAAATAATTCACTATGAAGGAACAGCCCATGGTGTAGTGGCAGATAATGAAAATGTGTATGCTGATGTTGTGGTAAGTAATAGCGATGTTTATTTTACCTACAAAAACTTATTGCACCAATTACCAAAAGCCAAAAAACTATTGAAGCAGGAAAGAAGTAGCAGTGCATTGATATTTTATTGGGGCATTTCAAAACAATTTAAGGAGCTGCAATTGCATAATATATTTTTTAGCAAGAACTATGAAATGGAATTTGAATATATATTCAATAAAAAACAATTGCAACCTGACCCAACAGTTTATATAAATATTACAAGTAAAGAAGAAACCGCTCATGCGCCTGCAGGATGCGAAAACTGGTTTGTAATGATAAATGTTTGCGCAAATACTGGCCAGGATTGGAATACTATAAAATTAAAAGCAAGAAAAATTATTATAAATAAGATAAATGAAAACCTTGGGATTGATATAGAACCTTTGATTCAAATAGAAGAAACGCTGGATCCTGTAGGTATTGAAACTAACACCGGTAGCTTTATGGGTTCATTATATGGAACAAGCTCAAATTCAAAGCTGGCAGCTTTTTTCCGGCATCCAAATTTTTCCCGTCACATTAAGAACCTGTATTTCTGTGGTGGAACTGTGCATCCCGGGGGAGGTATACCTTTATGCCTGCAGAGCGCAAAGATTACTGCCAACTTAATTTTAAAAAATAAAAGTATGAATTCAAAGCATTAAACTTGAATAGGAAAAAAGAAAATATTGCCACAGCTATTGCTATTCTTTTTCATGTGATTGGGCTTACGGGAATGCTGTTTTTTGACACAAGTTTTTTTGCAAGTGTAAGCTGGCTAAATATGCTATTGATGCTTGGGCTGATCATATATACACAACAAAAGGTTACTGCGGGATTTATATTTTTTTTTATCACCTGTTATTTTGTTGGGATAGCTGTAGAAATTGCAGGAACTTCCACGGGCGCTTTTTTTGGTGATTATCATTATACCTCTGTTTTGGGCTACCCGGTATTGAAAGTGCCAATAATTATTGGGGTAAACTGGTTTATTGTTATGTATTGTGCCAGCGTAAGTATGTACATGCTCAGTAATAACCTGCAAAAAGAAATAAATTCCGTTTCCCCACGCTGGCTAAAGGCAACCGCAATAATATGCGATACAGCGCTGCTTGCAGTGATTTTTGATTGGCTGATGGAACCTGCTGCCATAAAGCTGGGGTTCTGGAAATGGATGGGCGATGGAACTGTACCAGTATTCAATTACGTAAGCTGGCTTGTGGTAAGTGCTTTACTGGCAGTTTTCTTTTACTTTATTCCTTTTCAGAAGCAAAACAAATTCGCAGTAAATTTGTTATTGATACAAGCAATGTTTTTTTTATTGATAAGAACATTTTTATGAGCTGGATATTATTTTTATCCATAACGATCGGCACTTTTTTTAGTATGGAAGCTATTACCTGGCTTACACACCGCTTTGTAATGCATGGATTTCTTTGGTATCTCCACCGCGATCATCATAAACCAGAGCCGGGCCGGTTTGAAAAGAATGATGCATTTTTTTTAATATTTGCCATACCAAGCTGGCTATGCATTATGCTTGGCCTGCAGAATAAACAATATTGGGTTGCAGCAATTGGGTTTGGAATTGCGATGTATGGAATTGCTTATTTTTTAGTGCATGATGTAATTATTCACCAGCGATTTAAATGGTTTTCCCGGAGCAACAATTTCTATATACGCACAATACGTTGGGCACATAAAATGCATCATAAACATATGGGTAAAGAGGATGGAGAAAGTTTTGGAATGTTGTACGTGGCAAAAAAATACTGGCAGAAAGTAAATGAAGATAAAAAGAGGGTTGCGGCTGCAAGGTCTCTTGCCGAAACTCATTAGTTCTTTTAGAAAATAATTCTGCTCTTTGAATAATTCCCACTACACATACTTTTTAATCCTTGCCGGTTCCCTTGCATTTCCGCTACTATTAAGTTTTGATAAGAAAGTTGCCTTCTACAAAAAATGGAAATTCCTGTTTACGGCTATGATTTTGCCAGCCATATTTTATATTGCCTGGGACGCATTGTTCACAAGCCTTGGCGTGTGGGGATTCAATGAAAAATATATTTCCGGTATTCATCTTTTCAATCTTCCTATTGAAGAAGTCTTATTCTTTTTTGTGGTGCCATATTGCTGTGTCTTTGTCTTTGAATGTATTCGAAGTTATTTCCCCCATCTAAAAGATACCCACAGTTCCAGGAATATTTTCCTATCACTAGGAGTTTTGTTATTTATTATAGGTTTAATATTTCATGCTAAGTACTACACCGCTTTCACATTTATTTTCACTGCATTTTTTATTGTTTCGATTTACTTGCTCCGAAATTATTTCCGTCATTTTAATACAGCTTCTTTTTTAATTTCCTATGCTATTATTTTGATTCCTTTTTTGGTCGTGAATGGATTTCTAACTGCAATTCCTGTCGTAGTATACAATGACGCTGAAAACCTGGGAATACGCATTTACAGCATCCCTGTAGAAGATGTTTTTTACGGAATGTTATTGATGATGATGAATGTAGCGGGATATGAAAGGCTGCAAAAACAAAGCAGCTCATCAAAATAAATGGCTATTGGTTTTGGTTAAGCAACACATTTCCTTGCTTGCAATATTACCGGCCATAACGAATTACATATAAAAAAGCCACTCATTTCTAAGTGGCCTTGCTCCCCCTGTCTGATTTGAACAGACGACCCTCTGATTAACAGTCAGATGCTCTAACCAACTGAGCTAAGGAGGAATATTTATTTCAATCTAAGTCCCGATTTTATCAGGATCGTGTTTTTCTAAAACTCCTGCGTCGTTTTAATAAACTACGACTAAGGAGGAATTTTTTCCCGTTAAGGGATGCAAAAATAGCGGGTTTACCCTTCAAAAAAAAATTAAACAAACTATTTTAATACTATTAATTCCTGGCTATAACCCAATATAAATCCCGTCCGCTCTTGACTCTATCATATATGTTTTTAAATGATAGCCTTCACCGCTTATGTTTCGGCCACTACTTAACTGGAAACGGTAATGGTGCAAAGGACAAACAACATTGCCCAGGGCATCCGTATAACCCTCCGCCAGAGAACCGCCTGCATGGGGGCAAACTGCTGCTATGGCATACAGATCATCGTTATGCTTGATAACACAAATCCGTTTTTTTGCAACAAGGATCTCCTTTATGGAATTATGATCACTAAAAAGTTCAGAAGATGACGCTGCTACTTTATGCCATTGCAGACTATTCATCAGAACAAAAATTCTGCTTTGTATGGGTAACGAATGGCATATATTTCTCTTACCTTATTTAAAATAGTCTGACGCAATACATCCACATTGGTCCTCTCTGTTGCTGATACAAAAACACAATTGCCTTTGGTTTCTTCCTGCCAGCGCTCTTTTAATTCCCTCAGTATTTCTGCCTTTACTTCCGGTTCCAGCCATTTGTCAAATACTTCTTCTTCGTACCTGTCCATTTTATTAAAAATAGTAACGGTTGGCTTTTCTGCAGTTCCCAGTTCTGAAAGTGTTTTGTTCACTACTTCAAGTTGCTCTTCATATTTTGGATGTGAAATATCTACTACGTGAAGAAGGATATCAGCCTCTCTTACCTCATCCAGTGTACTTTTAAAACTCTCTACCAGGTGATGCGGAAGATTCCTGATAAACCCAACGGTATCACTTAGTAAAAATGGTGTTTGTTCAAACACTACTTTACGGGTAGTAGTGTCAAGTGTGGCAAATAATTTATTCTCTGCAAACACATCGCTCTTGCTTAGAAGGTTCATCAATGTGCTCTTTCCAACATTTGTGTACCCTACCAGGGCAACTCTTATAAATTCCCCCCGCTCTTTTCTTTGGGTAAATGCCTGCTTGTCAATTTCTGAAAGGCGTTTTCTTAACAGAGTAATCTTATCTTTTACCAAACGCCTGTCTGTTTCTATTTCCGTTTCGCCCGGTCCTCTTGTACCCACGCCACCACCCTGCCTTTCAAGGTGCTGCCACATACCCTTAAGCCTTGGTAGCAAATATTGGTATTGAGCCAGTTCTACCTGTGTTTTTGCCTGCGCTGTTTTTGCACGGGCAGCAAAAATATCCAATATGAGATCGCTCCTATCAATGGTTTTTATGCCGATAGCTTTTTCAATATTTATGATTTGTGAGCCAGTAAGTTCATCATCGAAGATGGCAATATTAATATCGCCTTTCAAGAGAATGTATTGCTTTATCTCTTCCAGTTTTCCCTTACCCAAAAAAGTTTTACTATCAGGCTTCTGCATTTTTTGGGTAAATATCTTTACGGTTTCTGCCCCTGCAGTGGCGGCAAGAAACGCCAGTTCATCCAGGTATTCTTTTGCCTGCTGATCTGACTGGTCTTTTTTTATGGCCCCAATAAGTATTGCCCTTTCACTTACCTGTATGGATTGTTTTTTATCTATCAAAAGAAAAATATTTAATTAAATGTAAGAGCAAAAATAAAGCGGATGATATACTCACCCGCTTATTTTTATATCTTTTGTTTTTATTCTAATTTGACTTATTTGCCATAGATGCATCAACCCACTTTTTCATGGAGTCGCAATTCTTATACCCATCATCAATCATAATATGATAGGTGCTGATCTTTTTATCGAACCATTTTTCCAATGCATCTTCTTTCTTTTCCTCTAAAGCTCTCGCTGCAACCCTGCTATAATCGTCTTTCATATTTTCACGATGAGGCTCTGTCTTTGTTTTTAGGTAAACGACCCTTACAGCTTTCTTTCCCCTGTCATCTACATATTCGGTAGGCTGAGAGTATTCACCAAGTTTTAGTTTTCCTAACATAGCAACCATATTCTGATCTAGCTGGTCGATGGTTAAAAAGCTACCGTCTTTTCCCTGTAACATACCTGCAGTAAACTTGCTCCCATCATCTTCGCTATACTTTGATACTGCCGTACCAAAATCAATGGTCCCTGTAATAAGCTTTGCCCTTACTGAGTCCAGCCTGTCAACACTTGTTTTGGTTTCGTAATCAGTAACCTGCGGAATGCGGAGTATATGACGTACAACCGCATCATCCCCGCTGCGGCTCACCAATTGAATAATATGATACCCGAACTTAGTTTTAAACGGGTTGCTTATCTGTCCTTCCTTTAACGTAAGCGCTTTCGACATCCAGGCTGGATCCATATCTTTTTGGTTCCTGTTTATTTCATATTGTCCTCCACGATCTTTACTTCCCGGATCTTCCGAATAAGCAGCAGCAAGTGTTTTAAAATCTTTTTTGCCCGATTCAATATCTTTTTTATAACCCGCTAATTGCTCTTTTGCATATTCTTCGGCTTCTTTCGTTGCTTTTGGATACACCACGATCTGTCCTATTTCTACTTCTGACTCATAATATACAAGACTATCCACGGGAATGGTCTCGTAATATTTCTTTACTTCGTTCGGGGTGATCTTTACATTTTCAATTACTTTATTTCTCATTGCTGCAGCAAGCTTCTGTTCCCTGAAACCAGTTTTGAAATCTTCCTTTAACTGGTAGATGGATTTTCCTGCAACTGTTTCCAATTCTTCCTTAGATCCATACTGTCCAATAAAATACCTGATACGATTATCAATATCCACTTCTATTTCTTCATCTGTAACTGGTAATGAATCTTTTTCTGCCTGCAATACAAGGGCTTTTATTCCCATAGCCTGCTCAAGCAAAAGACAATGGGCATTTTCTGGAATGGCAATCTGCTGACGCTGCATATCTATAATGCTGTTATCAATATCACTTTTTAAAATGATCTTGTCCCCCACTACGGCAATGATCTTATCGGCGACAACTCTTGCCGGCTGTGCAAACACGCTAATAGAAAGTAAAAGGAAAAATGAAACTATAAAAGATGTTCTGGTCATAATCTTCGCAAACTCAGTTGCTGGTTTTTTATCATTCAAAATTAATCCTGTGTGATTCCGGATCGCCTGATGGTCACTCATTTAACAAAAGATTGTAGCACCTACAGCGCTCTTCGCTGCATATAGGTATGCTGTACAAGTGAGTGACACAACAAAAGCTGATGAGGGATAAAAAGCTGGTTACAAAAACAATTACAACGTACGCTTCACTTCCACTTCTTCAAATGCCTCTACGATATCACCAACTTTAAGATCGTTATAATTCCGGATACTAAGGCCACACTCCATGCTGGAAGTAACTTCTTTTGCATCGTCTTTGTAGCGCTTCAGGCTGGCGAGGTCTCCGGTGAATATTACAATACCGTCTCTTACCAACCTGATGCGGTTGTTCCTGGCTATTTTACCATCCAATACAAAACAACCTGCGACGGTAGCCTTATCAAATTTGTAAACTTCTTTCACTTCCACATTCGCCAGTATTTTTTCTTCTACCCCAGGCTCCAGCATTCCTTCCATGGCACTCCTGATCTCTTCAATAGCATTATAGATGATCGAGTAAAGTTTTATTTCGATAGATTCAGCTTCCGCAAGTCTTGCTGCTTGTATAGATGGCCGCACGTTAAAACCAATAATGATAGCATCCGATGCATTGGCAAGGGTTACATCACTTTCTGTAATAGCACCCACAGCTTTGTGGATCACTTTAATTACAATTTCTTCCGTACTTAGTTTTTGTAATGAATCACTTAATGCTTCTACTGATCCATCCACATCACCTTTGATGATTACATTCAGTTCTTTAAAGTTTCCAAGCGCAAGTCTTCTTCCTATCTCATCCAGGGTAATGTGTTTTTTGGCTCTCATTCCTTGCTCACGCAATATCTGGCCACGGCGATAAGCCATTTCTCTTGCATCCGTTTCATTTTCGAAAACC
>JBDSEE010000017.1:0-10022 GCA_039920245.1 Ferruginibacter sp. | reverse complement strand
ACCACTTGCAGCAGGTGTACTTTATAAATGGGGCATTTTGTTAAGCCCTGCAGTAGGTGCTGTTTTAATGACGGTAAGCACTATTGTAGTTGCGATCAATGCGAAAATGCTGAGGGTAAACACAGTTGCTAAAAAGGATGAAAAATAAAATTGGTTAATTAAAAAATGAAAAAAATCTTAACCATCAACAGCGGTTCATCAAGTATCAAATTCGCTTTATTTGATGCAGATGCAAATTTAAAAAAGGAACTGTATGGAAAGATTGACCGTATTGGCCTTAGCGATACTGAATTGACTTATCACGATTTAGTTACTCATAAAACCGGTAGGCTTATAATTGGCAATACTTCCGCTGTGCATTTTTTGATTGACTGGCTAAAAGAGTATATTGACATAGGCTCAATATCTGGTATAGGACACCGGGTAGTACATGGCATGAACCATACTGAACCGGAAATAGTTTCAAAGGAATTGATTGATGAATTGAAAAGCATTAGCTCTTACGATCCTGATCATCTTCCACAGGAAATTGAAATGATTGAACTATTTCGTAAACTTTATCCGGGCACATTTCAATTAGCTTGTTTTGATACTTCCTTTCATACCAGTATGCCCCGGATTGCAAAGCTACTACCACTTCCCCGCCGCTATGATACGATGGGTATTCAACGCTACGGTTTTCATGGACTTTCTTATGCATATCTAATGGAAGAACTTACCAGTGTTGCCGGAAATGAAACAGCAAAGGGGAAAATTATTTTGGCACATTTAGGAAATGGTGCAAGCCTTGCAGCGGTAAAGGATGGCAAAAGCATAGATACCAGTATGGGCTTTACACCAACTTCCGGATTAGTGATGGGAACACGAACCGGTGACCTTGATCCGGGTGTTGCATGGTTTATGATGCAATCTGAAAAATTTAACGCTGAACAGTTTAGTAATCTCATTAACCATCAATCAGGATTACTTGGTATTTCAGAAACTAGTTCTGATATGCAGGACTTGCTGAAACTTCAATTGAAAGATAACCGTGCTGCTGAAGCGGTAGAATTGTTTTGTTATCAAACAAAAAAATGGATTGGTTCATTTGCTACAGTACTCGGGGGGTTAGATACTTTAATATTTTCCGGAGGCATTGGCGAAAATGCACCTGAGGTAAGAAGTAAAATATGTAATAACCTTGAGTTTTTAGGAATTGAACTGGATGAACAAAAAAACATGGAGAATGATGCCATTATTTGCACAGATGCAAGCAGGGTGAATGTACGAGTCATTAAAACCAACGAAGAATTAATGATCGCCAAAATGGTTTGCGATGTTTTGAATAAAGGCAATAATTATCATAAATAAATCCATTATGTAGAAAAAAAACATAGTGATACTCATTAATGCCAATTATAAATTAAAACACAACAATGAAAAATAAATCTAACGAAGCCACAGTATTACGTCCTGAAGGAGACCGTATATTAAATGCTCCTTTGGTTGAAATAGATCTGAATAAATTTATCGTTCAACTAAAACAGGAAACTACCTGGACAACCAGTGACCATAATGCTGTAACCGTTTTCAAATCAGCCTATATGACCATAGTACTGATAGGAATGCATGAGAATGCAGAATTAAAAAAGCATACTACATACGGGAACATTACTATACAGGTATTGGATGGGAAAATCAGCTTTACTGCTGCACAACAAACACTTTCACTGGAAAAAGGACAAATGATTGCTTTGGAAGCTGATATTACACACAGCGTTTTAGCCTTGAAAGAAAGTTTTATCCTTTTAACTATGATAATCAATAGCCAGTCATTATGATAAGATACTTACTGAAACGATTGGCAGTAAAACCTAACCAACCTTAAATTATAAGTAAGCAAATGAGGTAAGCAAATGAAAAATAATTATATGGAAACAGAAAATGTACAGGAAAACGATAAAACATTGTCGCCGGAATTACTTTATAAGATGAATGCTTACTGGCATGCAGCAAATTATTTATCTGTTGGACAGATTTATTTGTATGATAATCCGCTATTAAAAGAACTATTGACGTTGGCGCATATAAAGCCACGGCTATTGGGTCATTGGGGCACTACACCGGGACTTAATTTTATTTACGTACACTTAAATCGAATCATTAAACAATACAATTTAAACATGATTTATGTAACCGGGCCGGGGCATGGTGGGCCGGGGTTGGTTGCCAATACTTATCTGGAAGGAACCTATACAGAATTATATCCCAACATTACACAGGAGGAACAGGGTATTAAAAAATTATTCAAGCAGTTTTCTTTTCCTGGCGGTATTCCCAGTCATGTGGCACCTGAAACGCCAGGATCAATTAATGAAGGTGGAGAACTTGGATACTCTCTGGTTCATGCTTATGGCGCTGTGTTTGACAATCCTGACCTTATTGTTGCATGTATAGTAGGTGATGGCGAAGCGGAAACAGGGGCACTGGCAACAAGCTGGCATTCTAATAAATTTTTAAACCCAGTGCATGATGGTGCAGTACTACCTATCCTTCATTTAAATGGATATAAAATTGCCAACCCAACTATTCTAGCAAGAATACCTGATGAAGAATTAATCCAACTTTTAAATGGTTATGGTTATAAAGTATATTGGGTAGAAGGAGATGAGCCAAATGAAGTGCATCAGCAATTGGCATCAACACTTGATAAAATTATAATCGAAATAAAAGCAATTCAAACCGAAGCAAGAACAAACGGATTTACCAAAAGGCCAACATGGCCAATGATTGTTTTTAAAACGCCAAAAGGATGGACATGTCCTAAAGAAGTTGATGGAGTGCAGATAGAAGGAACATGGCGTTCCCACCAGGTACCGTTGGCTGAACTGGCAACAAAACCTGAACACATAAAAATATTAGAGCAATGGATGAAATCATATCAACCCGAAAGACTTTTTGATAATAATGGGAAATTAAAAAGTGAATTAGCGGAATTAGCACCCGAAGGAACAAAGCGAATGGGCGCAAACAAAAGCGCAAATGGAGGTATGGTTTTACTTGATTTAAAAATGCCGGACTTTTCGAAATTTGCTGTTTCAGTTTTAAAACCTGGCACTACAAATGCAGAAGCCACTTTAATCATGGGTGCATTTGTAAGGGATGTTATGAAATTAAATTGGGATAACCGAAACCTTAGGGTCTTTGGTCCTGACGAAACAGCATCAAACAGGCTCTCACATGTTTTAGAAATTACAGGCCGAACATCTACTGCCGAAATTTTAGAAAATGATAACCATATTTCGCCAGATGGAAGGGTGATGGAAGTATTGAGCGAACATTTATGCCAGGGATGGCTGGAAGGTTATTTACTAACAGGCAGGCATGGTTTGTTTTCGTGTTATGAAGCGTTTATTCATATTGTAGATTCTATGTTTAATCAACATGCAAAATGGTTACAGAGTTGCCAAAACATCCCATGGCGAAGGCCAATAGCTTCTTTAAATTATTTGCTCACTTCGCATGTGTGGCGGCAAGACCATAATGGCAATAGTCATCAGGATCCCGGCTTTTTGGATATTGTTGCTAATAAATCGGCAGACATTGTTCGCATTTATTTACCACCTGATGCCAATACACTTTTATCGGTAACTGACCATTGCCTGCGAAGCCGTAATTATATCAATGTAATTGTTGCCGGTAAACAGCCCGAACTGCAATACCTGGATATGGATGCAGCTATTAAACATTGTACCGCCGGGCTTGGTATTTGGAAGTGGGCAAGCAATGATAAAGGGCAAGACCCCGATGTGGTAATGGCATGTTGCGGCGATGTGCCTACATTAGAAACACTTGCGGCGGTGGAAATATTGCGGGAACATTTGCCAAAATTGAAAGTTCGTGTTGTAAATGTGGTGGATTTAATGACACTGCAACCACAAAGCGAACATCCACATGGATTAAGTGACAAAGATTTTGATGATTTATTTACGAAGGATAAGCCGGTTATTTTTGCATTTCATGGCTTCCCTTTGCTTATTCATCGCCTTACTTATCGGCGCACCAATCATGCACAATTGCATGTAAGGGGGTACAAAGGACAAGGCACAACAACCACAGCCTTCGATATGGTTGTATTAAATGATCTAGATAGGTTCCATTTAGTATGTGATGTAATTGACCGTGTTGCAAGTTTAGGATCAACAGCCGCATATATTAAGCAGAATATGCAAAATAAACTGATAGATCACAAAGCCTACATTGAAATACACGGTGAAGACATGCCGGAAATCCGCAATTGGAAATGGAATTTAGATGCAGTTTGAATAAAGTGAACAAAATAATTTGTTAAAATAATTGTTTAAAGATAATTACCTTAATAAATTTCGTAAATATTTCCCACGGGTGTATAATTTTTTAACGAAGCGTGGTTATACCTTTATATCCGGTTAATTGTTGATTTTTACCCAATTGCCTTATTTTTACACCAGATTAAATGAAAAGAAACATATCCATACAACTTAAAGCAATCTTGCTGTTAATCGTGTTCTCAATGAATACGGTTATTGGTTTTGCCTGTACTATTGGTATTGATATGGGCTTTAATACATCTCATCTTGAAGAAGCAACAGAGGTTTCTGTTCATGTCCATTCGGATGGTAAAAAGCATGAGCACCATAACGAGGGAGGAAAACATCATGATGAAGATAAAGATCATCATAAAACAAAAGATGCTAAAGACAACTGCTGCAATGAGAAAGTGATGAAGTTTAATGATGTTGATAAATCAGTTCCAGCTTCTTCAAACATGATTCATCCTGTCTTCTATACAGCTTTTCTTGCCTCATACTACAACGTCATAAAAATACTTCATTCAGACGTTGTAAAGGACATTAAACCATTTGTCCGAAGTCACCATCCTCCCATATCAGACATTCGTATTGCCATTCGCAGCTTTCAGATATGATTTAATGTTTAATAAGTCTGTATAGGATTATATTCCTATGCATGTAATTACTTTATTAAACATTAATTAAATCAAAAATGAAAAAGTTATTATTTACGGTTGCAATATTAGCAACTGTACTTGTGCAAAAAACTATTGCCCAAAACAATACAGAAACATCTCAATTACTAAATTCTTATTTAGATATAAAAAATGCATTGGTTGTCGGCAATGCTACTACAGCTACAGCCAAGGCAGAAGAATTTATACAAACACTTAATACAATTGATGCAAAAATTATAAATACAGATAGCCATGATGCTTTATTAAAAGATGCCCAGCACATTACTAAAACAAAAGATATAAAACATCAGAGAGAGCATTTTGCTACTTTTTCAACTAACATGTACACTTTAGCAAAAGCAGTAAAGCTGGCAGACAAACCTGTATATTATGCTTATTGCTCAATGAAAAAAGCACATTGGTTAAGTAGTGAGCCGGCTATAAAAAATCCATATTTTGGAATTGCCATGTTAACCTGTGGTAAAGTGGAAGAAACATTAAAATAAATCTATACTAAAAATTAAAATATTTTAAAATGAAAAAAATATTCTTGGCATTTGCCCTAATCGCAATCACTGCATCAGCTTGTAACAGCGGTACAGATACTTCAGAAAAAAAGGAAATGAAAAACGATTCAGCAATGAATAATAATTCTTCTGCAATTACATCAAATACAGATACTAAAGTTGATGGATCAATGAAGGAAATGGTAACTCAATATCTGCAAATGAAAAATGCATTAGCAAATGATAATGGAAAGGAGGCAGCAAGCGCCGGTAAAACCTTTGTTGAATCAATGGGAAAAATGGACAAAAATTCTTTAACGGGCGACAAAAAGAAGAAATGGGATGATGTGTCTGATGATGCAAAAGAAATGGCAGAGCACATTAGTACGAATGCCGGCAAGATTGACCATCAGCGGGAACATTTTGATATGCTAAGCACTGACATGTATGAAATGGTTAAAACTTTTGGTGGCGGACAGACTTTGTACCAGGACTTTTGCCCGATGTATAATGATAAAAAAGGAGCAACCTGGCTTAGCGAAACAAAGGAAATAAAAAATCCTTACATGGGTAAAAAGCAGCCAACCTGCGGTTCACTAAAAGAAGAGATCAAATAAAAGGGTATGAAACTTTATAAAAAAATTCTCCTGGGATTATTGCTAATATTCATTCTAATACAATTCATCCGCCCATCCAAAAATTCCAGCAGTGAGATGTTGCCATCAGATATTACAAGAACGTTAAATGTTCCTGATAATGTATTAAATGTTTTTAAAAATTCATGCAATGATTGCCATAGTAATAATACGCGTTATCCATGGTATGTAAACATTCAGCCAATGGGATGGCTAATGGCTAATCATATAAAGGATGGTAAAGCAAATCTCAACTTTAGTGAGTTTGGCACTTATTCTAAAAGGAAGCAGGCGAATAAATTAAGGGCAATTGCAAAAAGTATTAATGATGGATCAATGCCAATATCCTCCTATACAATTATGCATACAGATGCTAAACTTAATTCAGAAGATAAGAAGATGATTAGTGATTGGGTGTCAAATGCAAGAGATAGCATGGAAGTGAAAAATTAATAAGCTTAAATATGAGCAAGAGAGTAATACGCTTGATAGATGAACTCTTTTATAAAGTAAAATATTATTGTAAATAATTATTTAAAATTAAAAAATTATGGAAATGCAACACGATACTCAAACACACAATATGGCATCAAATACAATAATTTACCGGAAATTAATAATAATGTTAGTGATCTCTTTTATTGCTATGTACATACTTATGTATGCAATGGTAGATAGTTTCCCTAACGTAATACTTAACATAAACCAGTTTTACATGGCAGGGTTAATGACTATGGCAATGGTTTTAATTGAGCTTGTTGTAATGAGCGGTATGTATAAAAATAGCAAGTTGAATATGGCAATTTTTGCAATTGGGTTTATTGCTTTATTAGGTTTTTATTTTGGCATCAGGCAACAGGCTGCTGTTGGTGATAAACAGTTTTTAAAGTCAATGATACCCCACCATGCAGCAGCAATTTTAATGGTTAAAAAAGCAACCCTAACAGACCCGGAAATAATAAAGCTGGGTCAGAATATTATAAATGCACAACAGGAAGAAATTGCACAGATGAAAGCAAAATTAAAACAGTTAGATAAGTAGGTGGTAAACACCTCGGGGAAAAAATTAAAACAGTTAACAATGAAAAAGATTTTAATAATAATATTAGTTGCATGGCAGGGATCCGCATTTGCACAGCATGATATGAATAACATGCCCGGCATGAAAATGCCAATGGCAAAAAAAGAAGTTAAAAAAGTAGTTGCTAAAAAGACAACTGCAAAATCTACAGCAACCAAAGTAATTTATACCTGCCCAATGCACCCACAGGTGCAAAAGACCAAGCCGGGAAGTTGTCCGATATGTGGAATGACACTGGTGAAAAAGACAATAAAAGTTACCACTACAAAACCTGCTTCTCAAAAACATGATATGCCAATGCCAATAGATACAATGCCTGGTCATGACATGAATAAGATGAACATGGAAATGCCTATCAAAAAAGATACGGCCGTAAATCATGATAACATGGAGGGTATGGAAATGCCCCCCCAGCCTTCAGGCGTAGGTAATAAGATTAATGAGCAGCCTGTAACTTATACATGCCCTATGCATCCTGAGATTCATTCCTCTAAACCCGGAAACTGTCCCAAGTGCGGAATGAGATTGGTAAAAGAAAAACCTAAGGCATCGCAGATTCACCAGATGGATATGCAGCAAAGCCAGCCAACAACTTTTACCTGCCCTATGCATCAGGAAATTCATTCTTCAAAACCCGGCAATTGTCCAAAGTGTGGAATGAAACTGGTAAAGGAGAAACCTAAAGCCATTTCAAATCCTGCAATGATGAATCATGATAATATGCAAATGACTAAAGATAAACCGATGGATAAGCAACTTGACATGGGCAACATGAATATGAGTCATCAGAACATGGATAAGATGGATAACATGAACATGAGCGGCATGTCAGATCAATCGGGAGCAACAGAATTAGCAAAAACGAATTTAGGGCCTTTAAAATATATTACAAGCAGCTTAAAGCCACGAACAGTGCGTTACGATTTATACATCAGGGATACTATTGTTACTTATGGCAAAAAACCTAAAAGAGCTATTGCAGTAAATGGCCAAATACCAATGCCAACGCTTACGTTTACTGAAGGTGATACAGCAGAAATTTATGTACATAATGAATTAAATGAAGTAACATCTCTGCACTGGCATGGCTTGTTTTTACCCAACAAAATGGATGGCGTCCCTTTCCTAACGCAAATGCCTATCAAACCTGGGGCTACATATTTGTACAAATACCCCATCATTCAGCACGGTACCCATTGGTATCACAGTCACAGCGGGTTACAGGAACAGATAGGTATGTATGGTACTTTCATTATGAACAAAAGAAAAGAATGGGATATACCAACCATCCCTATTGTCTTGAGTGAATGGACAGATATGAAACCCGAAGAAGTACATCGCAGTTTGAGAAGTGCCACCGATTGGTTTGCTATTAAAAAAGGCACTACACAAAGTTATGCAGAGGCTATTAGAACAGGACATTTAAAAACAAAACTAACAAATGAGTGGAAGCGGATGAATGCAATGGATGTAAGCGATGTGTACTACGACAATTTTTTAATCAACGGTAAAAATCAAAATGAACAGCCGCAATTCAAAGCAGGTGATAAAGTAAGACTAAGAATAGCAAATGGCGGGGCATCAGACTATTTCTGGCTCACATATTCAGGAGGAAAAATAACAGTAGTGGCAACAGATGGTAATGATGTAGAACCGGTAGAAGTGGACAGGTTAATAATAGCAGTTTCTGAAACATATGATTTGATTGTTACAATTCCTGAAAATAAAAGTTATGAATTTTTAGTAACACCTGAAGACCGCACCAAGTCGGCATCACTCTGGTTAGGAAAAGGAGAAAGGGTACCTGCAACAAGATTACCCAAGCTAAAATATTTTGCCGGCATGAAGATGATGAATGACATGATGGACATGAACGGCAATATGATAGAAATGGAAGGTATGCAAATGGCTAACCAGATAATGGATATGAACACAGTTATGTATCCTGAGATAACCGGCCCGGAAAAGCCGGGGGATGAAATGAATATGAATGACATGAAAAACATGCAGCCGGACAAAATGAAAAAAGATTCAATGCCTCAGGGTCAAAATATTCAAGACATGAAGCTGGATAAAATGCAGGGCATGGAAATGAATAAACCTAAACAAAACAATATGCACGGGCATAATATGCAAATGCCAGATACCAATAGTATGGCAGGTATGAATATGGGGGATGATAACTCGGATATAGTAACATTAAATTATACTATGCTGAAAGCGGCGGAAAAAACAACTTTGCCGGAGGGTCCATGGCATGATTTAAAATTTGATTTAACCGGAAACATGAACCGTTATGTTTGGAGCCTTGATAATAAAGTAGTTTCTGAGACGGATAAGATCCTGATAAAGAAAGGGGAAAGATTAAGAATCGTTTTGTTTAATAACAGCATGATGAGGCATCCCATGCATTTGCATGGTCATGACTTCAGGTTACTAAATGGACAAGGCGAATTTGCACCTATGAAAAACATTATAGACATCATGCCAATGGAAAAAGATACTATTGAGTTCTATGCCGGTGAAGCAGGGGGCGATTGGTTTTTTCATTGTCATATTTTATACCATATGATGAGTGGAATGGGAAGGGTTCTCAGTTATGATAATACGTTAATAGACAAAACCGACATAACAGACCCCAAAGTTGCTAAGCGTGGCTTAAATTCTGATGATAGAAAATTCCATCCAATGGGCAGAATTGGATTAGAAACCAACGGCAGCGATGGTGAATTTATGTTTGCGCAAACAAGGTGGAAAGCGAGTACCCTTTGGCATTTGGGGTACCATAGCGATCACGGTTATGAAAGTGAAAC
>JBDSEE010000016.1:0-6394 GCA_039920245.1 Ferruginibacter sp. | reverse complement strand
AACAGTTTTGTATCCCTTATTTCAATTAAAATTATTTTATTGTTGGGACTGTATCTTTTATTTACAATTTCACTGATACCAAGTGCATTAAGCATTTCCTGTGGCACTTCTGTATCTTCTGTTTCATAAACAGGAAACTGCATTTTGATCTTTCTTCCTGATTTTTCAATAAATAATTCAACATGGTTGATATTTATAAAAATAATGCTGTTTAAAGAGGTTGTGTCAAAAATAATTTTAGAAGAAGCTAAGGTGGCATGGCCGCATAAGGATATTTCCATTTTTGGAGTAAAAAACCTGATACTATAAGTTTTGTCAGAGAGTTTTTTTAAAAATGCCGTTTCCGAAAAGCCTATTTCGGTTGCAATTTCCTGCATTGTTTTATCAACTAAATTGTTTTCATCAATACAAACCGCAGCAGGGTTTCCCTTAAATTTTTCATTAGTAAATGAATCTACAAAATATGTTTTCATTTTTATGTTTTTGGGATTTTCACCTGTGCAAGTTAACTATCCGGGGGCGTTAAATGTTGCAGAGGCAGGAGTTGCGGTAATGCATCATTTGTAAAATATCTTTTTAGATCTTATAAAAATGCCGCCCGGCAATGGAATAGCATTTGCTTTGTATTAAACTTAAACTAAAAATCAAGCGCATGGATCGTAATAATGAGCAATTGAATAAAGTAGCAAAAATCACAGTCTTTTTCTGGATTATGAAAGTGCTGGCCACTACATTGGGTGAAGTTTTTGGAGATTATTTTTCCTTCACGCTGAACCTGGGTTATATAATTAGTCTCTGCATCACCACTGTCATGCTGCTCATAGTTTTTTTTATTCAAATGAAACAACAGGCCTTCAAGGCACCGGTGTATTGGCTGGTCATCGTGGGAACAACCACAGTAGGAACAGAAATTTCAGACCTGATGGATAGGACACTTGGTGTGGGATATGCATGGGGATCGTTGATCCTTTTTATTTGCCTTATGCTTGTGTTGTTTTTTTGGCATAAGAATAAAGGTAAAATAGTAGTCTATCCTATTACAGAGAGAAGCGTGGAA
The DNA here is from genome assembly GCA_039920245.1 of Ferruginibacter sp. Taxonomy (GTDB): domain Bacteria; phylum Bacteroidota; class Bacteroidia; order Chitinophagales; family Chitinophagaceae; genus Ferruginibacter. Next base: position 5,337 of record JBDSEE010000016.1, on the reverse strand, counting down.
GTTTATTACTGGATTGCCATATTGATATCAAATAGTTTGGGAACAGCCTTTGGAGATTATTTGAGTGACAACCTTGGGCTAAGCTATTTAACTGGCGCAGCTATCACCGCTGGTATCATCATTATCGTTGTGCTGTTACATTATTATTCTAAGATCAATCATATGTTACTTTTCTGGATTGCCTTTATTTTTACCCGTCCCTTCGGCGCAACGTTTGGCGACTTTCTTACAAAACCCCTGGCAAACGGTGGCCTGGCTTTTAGCCGGGGATTATCAACTATCATTACTGCAGCACTGTTGGCAGTGGTAATGTATTTTTCTATCAGGAAAGATAAAAACACAAAAAATTAATCTTTTTTCGTAGCCCATCATTAAGCATATCTGCTTCGCAATAAAGAGGCACAATCCATTACCATGCTGCCTTGTATAGGGATGGCGGTAAAAGCACTATAACAACTCATGCTTCCATTAATTAATAACCATTATGGTAACATAGGAGAATTCATTATTATTCCAGTTAGCGCTTGAGCTGCTGCCAGACATGCCAAAGCTGTAGCTGCCTGGTGCAAGACCCGTAACAGTTCCGCTGATAGAAAATACGGTACGTTGGTTTGCAGCAACTGTAAGCCCAAAAATACCTGAACCAATATTATTGAGTACCCCTGTAGAAAGCTTGTAAGCGGGAAAAATATCCAGCCCGGTAGCACCTAATGTAGATCCCATTGCCACCTGTGCCATGATGACTACTTTCTGGCTGCTGGATGTGATAACAAAACCTGCAGTAGCAGAAATAAATGCTGGGGTAGCGGTAGGCGTTATCACAAATCCCTGTGCAAAATTTGAATAAGCAATAGTGCCGGGTACCAATGACCAGGTGCCTACACCAACTGCATCCGAAGTCAAAACTTTTCCTGCCCCCGGTGTTCCACCGGTAATTTTAACCCTGCCATTTATTTCTAATTGTTCTGATGGTGCAAGAGTGCCAATCCCTACTTTGCCATCGCCTGAAATGCTCAAGGCATCTCCTGAGACACTGTTGGTAAATTTAAGACGGGAGTTTACATTGTTGGCTTGGTCGGTAAAACCTTTCATGAGCCAGGAAGTGGTGCCTACGCCGTTTCTAAATTGCAATGTGGAAGGATTTGCAGCATCCGAAAAATTGTTTAAATATAAGGTTGGGGTAGTTTGCCCTGCCGTTTGGTTTACGGTTAGCTTGCCTCCAGAAGTGCCGTTTCCGATGATCACATCTCCATTACCACTAATGGTAAATCGGGGTTCTATTTCTTCATCCATACCAATATGAAATGCAGAGTTAAGCGGGTTACCGGGGGAATGTGAGCCCAGGATACGCCAGTAATGAGAAGCGGCTGCATTGGAAAAAGTGATATAACTCCTTTCTCCCACACCCGTACCTGTCATGTTTATATGCGGCGTTAGGTTGTATGGTGAAGGATCATTCTGCCAGTCGCCAGTGATATTTAAAAAACCAATGTTACTGGCATTGTTAAACGATGCTCGTCCATTACCCGTTAATTTAAAAACACCTGTGAGGCTATCGGTATTAAAATTGAGAGAATTATTTTTTCTCAGGTTCAATGCTCCTGCATCAGGTCCATAAATAAGGGAGTGAACGGACCAGAACTGGGACTCATCCTCGTTTGAAAACCGGAGATCCGAATGAAACCTTCCGGAATTGCCAGTCGAGTTCAACCCGAATAACTTAAGATGGGGTTCTGTTTTTCCATCATTTAGTATCCTTAACTGTCCAAAAGTTGAAGTTTTACTCCCGGCCACTATTATGGAACTATTCTGCACCTGCAAGACCGTATCACCTGCATTTGTTTTTATCATCAGGGCATTTGCATTGACGTTAGTGTTGCCCTTAATTTCAAATGTTGCCGTGGGATTAGTAACATTTACGCCAACATTTTGAGCTGACAATTGCAGGCTTGCTAGCGGTAATAAAAGGAGAAATTGTTTCATAATTGTAAGCGAATTTGTGTGTTTAAGAGCAGGCATTTGGTTAATTATTTGAACATTAAAATTAAAGCTAAAAACCCATTTCATATTTTTAAAAAAAAGATCTTTTAATAAAAAGAAAAAAATATTTCTTAGCAGCGTATCTCAAACTACCATGTTTGTATGCTGAGAATTTTGTTGAGAAAAGTAGGTCAACAACAATTCGGGCGGAGGAGAAGTCTGTGCACAGCTCATATAGACTGCACCAGAAAAAACCGGGGAGCGTTTTCAACTACCCGGTGTTATAAATTTTCACCAGGTTACTACTTCGTAACAAGTTATTTCAGCAATTCTCTCATTAAAAAAATACAACTAATTTTTGAACTTACAACAAAGATAATTAATCAGAACTGCTGCAATTTTCTCTTGCCTCACATTTAAAATACGCTTGCGATTCACGTACTTTTTGTTATGCTATGGAAGTACCCTGGAAGACATATTTACACCAGTGTACCAGGTAAAAATATATAATTATTTTCACAACCATTGTTGACTAACGCAGAACGAGGCATGGATTATGGATGCACATGTCCCCAGGATACAAAGGTTACCACAAGGTTTTTTAGAAAAAATACTACAACAACTCCGCCCGATATCTACAGTTTGAAAAGAAAAGATGAGCTACTTTTACATCATCAACTTCCAAATATCCAAACCAAAAGACCAACAACCAATATCCTAAACAAAGATCATTACCTCTAGAATCTGCACGAGCAGTAAGAAATTTAAAGCCTCCTTTTTAGGAGGTTTTTTATTTTTAAAACCTGCCTGCCGTTAGGTAGTTGATTAAGTTAATGCAGTGGCTATGGAAGAATAGATGTTTAATAAAGCGATAAAACACTTCTCTTTCCTCCTTCGTAGAAAGTAAAGTAGAATGAGGTCTGGGGTCTATGCTAATAGTATGGTGAAAGCATAGTGAGAGTATGAAGAGAGTATGAAAAACACAAATGCTTGGTTATCAACAAAAGACCCGAAAAGGCACAATTGCAGACTTTTATTATTGTTTATGTCCGCCAGCCAAATCTACTATCATTCCTATAGCGCAATGCTTTTATTAAATGGCTAATGTTTGCTTTTGTACTGATACTGCATTTTTACCCATGCAGTTTTGACCGGTGTGCATGTATCCCTTTCTTTCCTTTTTTTACAGCCATAAAGAACTGGAATATACCAAGCAGGATGTACGTCGTTGGTAATGCCTTCTTGCCATAACTAAACATATCAAAAGCAACAACAAGCGACAGTATACCTTCTATGACAAAGAAAACCCCATCTATCCAGGGAAGTTTCTTTTCTATGAGATGATGAAATAAAGCGAGGACAAGAAAGATAGTTCCAGCTATGGCAAACAGTGTAAAGGAATGATGCCCGGATTCATAATTTTCATAAGCATGTAAAAGAATGGTGGCACCCGCCGCAAAATGGGCTACCCGTTTACGTTTCTCAGGGTCTTTTATTAAATGGGGTCGCTTCATAAATCTTTTAAGTTAGGCGGTAACTTTAATAACCACAGAATAATCAAAATCTTCCATGGCCTGGCAGTTAGCCGCAAATAATTACATAGTATATTAAATTTTTTCCAGCTAAAAAAATCCAGAAGCATTTATACTAACTGGTATTATAAAAACTTGCAGGGTTATTTCTTTACGTCAATCTCCTTCAGCAGTTCTTCCGAAGCTACTTTCAACTGGTTATCCGTTCCCCGTGCAATCCAGTCCGGCTGGTTCTCCACGATAATGTCCGGAACCGCAGGCCCCAGCTCTTCATTCTTATCAGTAGCTTTTACAAACCACCCCCTGCCGGGCAGTCGTACAAAGGAGCCATCCATCAATGTTTTACCGCCGGTAGAGATGACCGAACCATTTGTGGGCACCCCTACCAGCTTACCGATACCTAATTGTTTATATGCATGCGAGAAGATTTCTGCATTGCTATAGCTGCCCTCGTTACAAAGGGCAATGGAAGGCTTGGTCCATGCTGCATACACCAGGCGCTCCCCTATCGGGTAATATTCCCTGAACTTCTTTTTGTCTTTTTCTAGGTCGTTGCTGGCACCCCTTGGTATGGTATAAGCATGCTGCTTATAATTTAGTATCGTCATCAGGTAATCTGTCGTGGAGCCACCGCCGTTATAACGCACATCAATCACCAGGCCTTCCTTGCCATAACCTGCCAGGGTAAATTCTCTTTCCACCACTTCAAAGCTGGCAAAGTCCATGCTGCGGATATGAATATATCCCAACCTGCCATTTGAATATTTGTCTACCAATTTTTTCCTGTTGGCAACCCATTCATCATATAATTTGTTGGTGAGTGATGCAGTAGGGCGTATCACAACCTCACGGTTTTGCTCTTCTTTATTCTTTACATTAAGTAATACTTTTTCGCCGCTAAGCCCACTCAGTAAATTATAAAAATTCTCGTCTGCTGTTACTACTTCGCCGTTCACGGCTGTAATGATATCGCCTTCTTTTAGTTCGTTACCAGCCTTGTCCGATTGCGAGGCCGGTATCACATGGTTCACTAACATACCATTGCCGGATGGATATAATTCAGCACCTAACAAACCGGTAGCTTCTTTTTGTGTTTCCGCACGATCAGGTGCGGTCAGCGCCATATGGCTGCTGTTCAATTCGCCAAGTAATAAGTTGAACATGTATGCAAAATCATTGCTGGTGCTAGCATTCACTGTACGTTCTTTGTATTTGTCATGCAGCTTTCCCCAATCATTGCCATGAAACTTAGGATCATAATATCCATCCCGGATGGTACGCCAGGCTTCTTCAAAAACCTGTGTGCGCTCTGCCGTATAATCTATTTTCATTTTTGCCACGTAGGGCAATGATTCAGCGGTACTGCTTTTGAGGTCTATCCTTCCCAGTGAGCCCGTCTTTGTATAATACAAATATTTTCCATCCCTGTCCATTTTTACATTGCCGGGGTTCGTACCACCCTTGGTAATTTCTTTCAGGTCCTTACCATCCCACTTTATACTGTAGAGGTCTCTCCCTTTTGCAGTGCTTGTGGCGGTAGTATAATAAAATGTTTCCCCATCCTTAGAAATAGACAGGTCGCTCTCGTCTCCTGCAAAGCTGGTTACCTGTACCGTACGCTCATAGATTTTATCAAAATCGATCTTTAAGGGCTTTACGCTTTTCTTTTCTTTTTTATCGGTGCCTGCATCTGCTGCGGGCATTTCCCTGTCCTGCCAGTCCGGTGCTTCTTTTTCCCAGTCTTCTTTTTTCAGCCATACAAACCAGATATCAGCACTGCGGCCTACACCACGCTCCGAAATAAATCCAAGCTTTGATCCATCAG
>JBDSEE010000015.1:0-11193 GCA_039920245.1 Ferruginibacter sp. | reverse complement strand
CGGTACGAATGCATCTGCTTCCCCATGACAAACCAATATATCAGCCTTCAATAAATTTTTATCAGCCGGAGCGCCTATTAGGTTTCCGTGAAAACTGACAACACCTTTTAATGGTTTACCTAACCTCGCCATATTAAGTACCATTGCCCCGCCAAAGCAATATCCTATCGCTGCTATCCTGCTGGTATCTGCTTGTGGATATGTTTTTATTTTTGCCAATGCTGCATCAAAGCGTGACTTTGCCATTGCAAAGTCTTGATAAAAAGGGCCTGCAAGTTCGCCTGCAGTTTTAGGATCATCAGCAGTTTTACCATTGCCATACATATCCACTGCCATGGCCAGGTAGCCAAGTTCTGCAAGTTGCTTAGCACGGGTTTTAGGATAATCAGTCATTCCCCACCACTCAGGTACTACCAACACAACGGGCCTTCTGGAGCTATCTGCATCATTATAAGCAACAAACCCATCCAATGTAACACTGTCCATTGAATAGTTTACTGCTTCTTCTTTTATATTCATTTTATTTTCTGTTTTTATTTCGTCCTTTTTTTCACTTTTATTATCTGAACAAGCAGTCATAAAGCAAACCGTTGAAGTAAGGATCAATGCAGTAAAAATATTCATACATGTATTTTTTAAATGAAACAACCGTGATAATGAGATGTCCAAAAATAAATCAATCTTTTTATTCCTCTAAGGAAAAAATTTCTTTGTATTCATTCCAGAACTCGTCAAGCTTAATGAGCCTTGGTTTAAAAAAACTAATAATTGCCGGCCAATCCTGTTCATTAAATAGATTCACTCCACGTATGGATTTATAAATGCGGCTCACAGTTTTCCCATTGGAGTCTGTTGAAGACTGCTCCCAGGTCCAGCTTTCATCCAAATATATTTCCAATATTTTTTTTACTGAAATAAACTGCTCAAAACTGTTTATCCTTTTTTGTTCATCGCTATGCGTAAGTTCAATGCTAATAATGGCTTCTTTTTTACCTGATTCCATCCGGAAGAAAATATTTTTAACTGTGGCTTTATAATTTACCCAATTTATCTTTTCTCCCGAAGCAGATGGTATAGGAGACATGTATTGCCCGAAGCTTGTCCAGAAGCGGCTTTTCATGCGGGAGACTTCGTCCTTTGAGTACATAGACTAATTTACCAAAATGAAATCTGGCCGGCGTATAAAACTACTATTGTATTTAAACCGAACATTCGTGCTTATTTCTACTTTCCAGTTTTGCATGCCGGGTGTAACTCTGGGGAACACATAGCCTTTTAATTCTATCGTTCCAAAAACAAGGTTTTCATTCCTTGTCCTTACACCAGCTCCAAGGGCGCTGTACCCGTTTGATTTTGCCAGGGATTCATGAATAGGTTTCAACAGGGTTACATCCGAAAATATGAATGGCGCAAATCGAAAGCCCAAAAATGTTCTAAGGTGAAAGAATACAGATTCCAATTTAGCGGTAGCCCTAAAATCAGCTTCATTGGTACCATTTTTAAAATAGGGTAAACCAAAATTGCTCTCAAGTAATAAAGGGGTATTCAAAAAAGGCTTTAGCTGACCTGCAATAGCAATGTTTACAAAGTTCCTGTTAAGCCACCAATTGCTTAAGGAACGTAATCTCGTTATTCGGTTTACACCAAGAAGGATATCAACATCCTGCCAGGTTCTCTTGTTTACAAAACCACCCACCTTAAAAGTATAAGCGCTAAAATGATCACGCTTGTTATAGCTGCTAAAATCAATATCCAGCCCGTAATAAGCCCGTTTTATTTCCTGTTTGTTGGTGAAGCCGGCGACAACACTGGCGTTAACTCCTTCCGGCACATCCTCGTAGCGACCAAAGCCATAGATAAAATTGGTTCGGTAAAAATTTTGCCTGTAAAGTGAGTATGAAAAAAGTGTTGCATTAAGATCAGCATAATTATAATTATAAACAGTTTCAAATTTGGCGGGTACATCATAAAAATGATTGTATAATTTCCTGGCTGCCACAAAATGTCTCAGGCGTTGCTCGGAATCTTTTAACCGGCCGCTTTTGTAACCAATATTATAACCTGCCCAGAAATCCGTCCTGATGTATCGATACTTAAAATCTGATTCGTATAATGTATCAGCGTACCCATTAAAACTTTTATTGTAAGAAAGTTCTGCAGCTCCAGTCCACTGTGTATAACGAGTGATCATTGGTTTTTCCAACAGAGTATAAACGGTATTCTCCTCGTACCTGCCGGTGTTGAAAGTATTATTGAAACTGCTGAATCCTGCTGTAAAATTTATAAAGCGGCCCTTGATATTTCTTTTTATAAACTCTGCCCCAAAACCTCCTCCGGGAGACCTGTTTTTATCAATAATTGTGCTTACTGAAAGTTTATTACCCCGGCCTGCCAGGTTCTCTTCTTTCAATTCTAATCGTAATCTGCTGGAACTGGCGCTTACTGAACCGCCAATGGAAAATACATCATGCGTAACAACCAGGATGTCTACTGAGTCTGTTCCCCGCTCCTGCCTCACTTCAATCCTGGCATCCTGCAAATAAGGAAGGTCACGCAGGTAACGTTCATTATCTGCTATCAATAATGGCGAAAGGATTTCGCCTCTCGAAAAAAACAGGTTATTATTTATGAGATGGGATATGCTGTTGCGATGCAAGGAGTGAGCAACTTTTTCCGGAAATGTAAGTTTAGATGAATCTGATTCATCTGTTTTACCAAAGCCCAGCGGGACGATAATAATATTGCGAACGATCATGCCACTAAAACGTTTGTACCGGTTTACGAGCTTTACCGGTTGTATCTCCTTCCCACTTATGGAAACACTTTTACCAAGCCTGCCCAACAGGCCCCTTTTTTTTGAAAGGAAAAAACTATCCTCAGCTTCCTGGGCATAGGCATGAGGTGAAAAAACTGCGATTATAAAACAGGCAAGCAAAGAAATTAAAAGCGTCTTTGGCATTTATCGTTTCTGGTTTTTTAAATCGTGGCAAAGATAATAACTGGTCTCTCAAACAAACACCAATGATTAGTCTGCAATTATACTGCCTCTTTACCCATAGCAGACATTTTCATTTTATGCGCCGTTTCAGCTCCTACATAATTATCAATGCGATGGCTTACAAAATAGATCAAGGGAGTTAAAATAATAGCAACCGTAAATTTATAAATATAATTAACCAACCCGATTGCCAATACCCTTTGCATACTCCAGTCTTTTCCTACATGAAAGGCAATATAAAGTACAATGAAACTATCTACCAGTTGGGAAATAAGTGTTGATCCTGTTGCACGCAACCATTTCTTTTTTTCACCTGTCGCTCTTTTAATGCGATGAAATACCGTCACGTCAACGATCTGGCTTACCAAAAAAGCTATGATACTTCCGGCAATGATCCACATGCCCTGACCAAAAATAGAATTAAAAGCCTTACTCATGTCAGGTACGCCATCGTTTGCACCTGTGCCATACCAGAAATCTGCGGCAGGCACACGCATAGCCATATAAAACATAAGGAAAGCATATAAGATCAACCCAACAGCGATAAATGAAATGCGCCTCACTGCTTTAGGGCCATAATATTCATTTACAATATCAGTCATTACAAACTCCAGGGGCCAAAGCAATACACCACAGGTAAGGCTTATAGCCAGACCAGGCTCGCCGAGCAAAGAAAAACTTATAGGTGTGGCGCCAAATAGTTTTTCAAGAGAAAAAATTTTTGTACCAATGCATTCTGCGATCAAAGCATTTGCAACAAAAAAAGCAGTGAAGATCACAAAGAGTTTTGTGGGTTTGTCTTTGAGAATATTTGGCAGCATGGAAAAATTTTTCTAAGTAAATAGAAGGTAATATACCTCAATTGGAAACATCATCATATTAAACCAAAGCAACCAGCGAGGAATAGTATATTTTTTTTTCTGCACTATTGCAAAAAGCATCACGAGCACAAAAGCGGCACTAAAAAAAACGGCGCTATATCCCAATACGACCAGCGATGCTTCCAAAGGCTGAAAACCAATAGCGCCATCAAAATTTCCTCTTGTTCGACGGCCCATTTCTACAAGCCTCAGGATGGCAGCGATAATAAAACATGCATTGCAAATAAAAACAAAACGGGAATAAAAGCGCATAAAGCAAATTTGAAAATTTGAAAATGGCTCAATGCAATACAACCATTTTCACATTGAGTTATTTTCACATTGAGACATTTCTTATTTCCCTCTACCCCAGCCAAACCAATCATTTCCATTTGCATACAACATGAGACCAAGTAATAAAACCATCCCCACTATTTGTGCATACTCCAGGAATTTCTCACTCGGTTTGCGACCGCTTATCATTTCATATAAAGTGAACATTACATGGCCTCCATCCAAAGCAGGAATAGGAAGTAAATTCATAAATGCAAGTACGATGGAAAAGAAAGCGGTGATTGTCCAGAAATGTTCCCAGTCCCAGGTATCACCGGAGAAAACAGAGCCCATAGCTTTGAAGCCGCCCACTGCTTTATATCCTTCAGTACCCGGAGAAAGTATTAATTTGAATTGATCGATATACCATTTTAGTTTTTCGCCAGCCAGGCGAACACCGGCAGGAAACGCAGCAAAGAATGAATATTTTTTCACCTCGTATTTTAGTACGCCAATACTATCCAAAGATTCAAATTTTCCGATATACTTCATACCTGGCACCAGCCCATTGCTATCGAGATTCCAGGTAGTGGTTAATTGCTTATCGCCTCTCTGTATGGTTACAAGGGTTGAACTGTTTTTTTTCTTTTCAAACAATTTTAATACATCATTAAAATATGGTGTAGCAACAGAATCTACCATGATAACTTTATCCCATCGCTGCATATCTAAAGAAACCGCAGCGCCTGTATCTGGCTTGCCACCAACCCAAAATGGATAACGAATACCAATCAATGGAATATCCCTTCTCTTCTTTTCAACAAGTTTCCCTACCAGGTTTTTTGGAAGGTTGATGGTTGTATCCTTGCCGTTGCGAAGTACAGTAACTGTCCTGCTGAGAATGAGCTTGGGCACCACGTCGAAAAAGTTCTCTACAGGCTCGCCTTTAATATGAGAAATAATATCTCCATCCCTAAAACCTACATCCAACATAAGGCTGTCTTCTACAGCGATACCATACTTAAGGGAATTGTTATAGATCTTTTTTTCGCCCCATACCATCAGGATCATTGCATAGATCAAAAAGGCAAGAATGATATTTACGGTAACCCCACCAAGCATAATGATCAATCGCTGCCAGGCTGGCTTGCTACGAAACTCCCATGGCTGTGGTGGCAGTTTCATTTGTTCTTTGTCCATACTCTCGTCCACCATGCCGGAAATTTTTACATACCCGCCAAGAGGTAACCAGCCAATTCCATAAACTGTATCACCAATTTTTTTCTTGAAAAGTGAAAACCATGGATCGAAAAAAAGATAAAATTTTTCTACCCTGCACTTGAACCATTTTGCGGTAATGTAATGCCCGAATTCGTGAAGCACTACCAATATGGAAAGGGATAATAATAATTGCGCTGCTTTCAATCCTACACTGGGCCAGTTGATAAAAAGTAATTCCATAAATATTTTAATGTGAAAATTTGAAGATTTGAAAATGTGAAAATGGGTTAAGGGTTACTAAATTTTTCAAATCAGTTTTTATAGTTGATTGATGGTATGCAGTACAAGTGAGTGACACAACAATGATGCTTTATGATTTTATGCTGGTTGAATAAAAATATTAACGATTATGTTTTTCATTTTCAAATTTTCAAATTGATAAATTTTCAAATTATTACAGTTTCATTAATGAAGCGGCAAAGTTACGTGCCTCACCATCGCTTTCAAAATATTCGTCCAGTGTTGGCTTTTCAATAAAGGTGATTTTTTCCATTGTCTTTTCCACCACGGCTGTAATATCAAGAAACCCAATGCGATTCTTAAGAAAGGCCCATACAGCAATTTCATTGGCAGCGTTCAGCACACAAGCCTTATTACCGCCAGCTTTCAGCGCCTCAATGCAAAGACCAAGATTACGGAATGTTTTATAATCAGGCTCTTCAAAGTTCAAATTTGGATATTTACGCAGGTTAAGTCTTGGAAAATCATTTTTTATACGTTGCGGGAAACCGATTGCATACTGTATCGGTAATTTCATATCGGGCAAACCCATCTGCGCTTTTATGCTACCATCTTCAAATTGCACCATGCTATGAATAACACTTTGCTGGTGAATGACCACCTCGATCTGTGAAGGCTGAAGGTTGAACAACCACTTTGCTTCGATCATCTCAAGGCCCTTGTTCATAAGCGTTGCTGAATCGATAGTGATCTTTGCGCCCATGTTCCAATTAGGATGTTGCAGGGCATGATCACGTTTTACGTTTACAAGAAAGTTAGGCTTCTTCCCAAGGAATGGGCCGCCACTTGCCGTAAGTATAATTTTTTCTATCGGGTTTCTTGCCTCACCTACCAGGCACTGAAAGATTGCAGAGTGTTCGCTGTCCACGGGAATAATGGGCGCCCTGTTCTCTACTGCCTGCTTCATCACAATATCGCCGGCTACTACAAGTGTTTCTTTGTTTGCCAAAGCAATCACCTTTCCTTTACTTATGGCTTTCATGGTAGGTTTTAAACCGGCAAAACCCACAATGGCTGCAATCATCAGGTCGTAATTATCAAAGGCTGCAACTTCTTCTAAAGCCGCCTCGCCTGTAAAAACTTTTATATCAGTAGATGCAAGTGCAGACTTTACAGCCTCATATTTTTTTTCATCACCGATAACAACCGCATTGGGATTAAATTCAAGTGCCTGCTTAATTAATAAAGCATCATTGGTTTGTGCAGTGAGGATTTCTGCCTGCATTGTACCGGGGTTTGCACGGATGACATCCAATGCCTGTGTACCAATACTTCCTGTGGATCCAAAAATAGCAATTCGTTTTTTTTGTCCTTCTGACATCTGAACATTTTAAATTAGAAAACCTTTCTCACCTCAATTTTTCTTTTTTAAAAAAAGAAATTCTTGGGAAAGCGGCAATTTACGCTAATAATTTTTGCAAAGCCTTATCTGCATTACTAAAATTGAAGCTGTCGATGGCAGATCGCATGAGGGATGCTATTGCCTCGTTCTGCAGGTTATGTATGGATCCTTCATGAGTATGATGCAGGCTGGTATTAGGTTTAAAATTGCCGAACTCAATATCGGCACCCACTTTTTTATAAGCATCCCGGAAGGGCATTCCTTGTATCACCAATTTATTCACTTCTTCTACACTAAATAAAAATTTATACTGCTCATCGGCGAGTATATTTTCTTTTACAGTGATATGTTGCATCATAAGCATCATCATGTTTATGCAATTGTGAAGTGTGTCAAACGCTGGGAACAATTGTTCTTTGAGCAATTGCAGGTCACGGTGATAACCTGACGGCAAATTGGTTGTGAGTAGCGTAATTTCATTTGGCAGTGCTTTGATACGGTTGCAATGCGCTCGTATGAGTTCAAAAACATCAGGGTTTTTTTTGTGCGGCATAATGCTGCTGCCGGTGGTTAATTCAGGTGGGAAAGAAATAAAATTGAATTGCTGGTTGAGATATAAAGTTGCATCCATACTCATTTTAGAAAGTGTATCGGCCAGGTTTGCAAGTGCCTGTGCAGTTATACGTTCTGCTTTGCCTCTTCCCATCTGTGCATACACTACGTTAAAATTCATAGTTTCAAAACCCAGCAAAGATGTAGTTAACGAACGATCAATGGGGAAAGATGATCCATAACCTGCTGCACTGCCCAAAGGGTTTTTATCGATGATACGATACGCATGCTGCATGCTAAGAACATCATCAACCAGGCTTTCGGCATAAGCTCCAAACCATAACCCAAACGAAGAAGGCATGGCCATTTGCAAATGTGTGTAACCGGGTAACAAATTATCTTTATAAGCTTCGCTTTTTTGCTGGAAAAGCTGGAACAAACTTTCCACGTCTTTCACAAGTTCTTCAATACTATTGCGAAGGAATAATTTTATATCCACAGCACCTGGTCATTACGGCTGCGGGCGGCGTGAATTTTTTTGCCGGTATCGCCAAGCTTTTGTGTTAGCATAAATTCTACCTGCGAATGGATGTCTTCCATATCATCCCTTAATTGAAAGTCTTCGGCAGAAACAGTTTTATAAATATTTTTCAATTCAGCAACCAGTTCATTTTTTTCGGTTTTAGTAAGCAGCCCAACTTTAGCCAGCATTATAGCATGGGCAATATTTCCCAACACATCAAAGGGTGCAAGCATCGTATCAAAATTGCGGTCATTACCAACCGTAAATTTTTCTACTGCAGTATTTACATCAATATCTTTTTGCCAGAGCTTCATTAGAAAAGTAGAATTAAATGAGAAGGTATTTTATTTTATTCAGGTATTTCATTTCTAATTAATCGTTCAAGGTTTTCTGAAATTCGGAAATTAGTTTTTTTAATTTTTTCGAGAATTGATTTTAAGGAGATACCAATGCCGGCATTATTAGCCTGGATCAAAATACCTATTGTTCCTGTGATATTTAAACCTAAGTTTTCAGCAATTCTTCTACCTTTAATTTCATCAATTATCAACACACAATCAGGCATCTCCATGGCAAGTGTTATTGCACTTGCTTCACCTTTATCCACTTTGGATTCCATTATAGTTTGGAGGTCTTTGTTAGTTGCCTTTTGAATTGTGATCCATTCTGGGAGAGGTTTTCCAAATTCACTTGCTACCTCTGGGGTAGTTATAATGCTTCCGAATAATTTATTCAATAAACTTAGTTCCCCAATTTTATCCAGCAGAATTAAACAGCTTGTATCAGAGACTATAATTTTTTGCATTCAATATATCATTTTTTAAATCTTTTTCATCCAAATTAAAAATGGAAACATTAAAATTGCCCAGGATTTCCATAAAGCCTTGTTTGGAAAAGCCAGCTAATTCTGCTGCCTGTCCTAAGGATAAAGAACCTCTTTCATAAAGTTTAGCTGCAAGAAAACTTTTTGTTTCCTGCTCATTCAGTTCAAGAGAATCCGGTATTTCTATTGTCAAGGTTTTCATAACCCAAATTTACAGAAAATAAAATTGTGGTACTTTAGATTTGCCTTAAGTTATAATTCAGTATTAAAAAAAGCATTCATTAATTCAATGTAAAAAAGTATACCCGCTTCTATATCTTTTATTAAAATAAATTCATCTGCACTATGGCTTTGCACACTGCTTCCAGGGCCACATTTAAGTGCTGGTAAAGGTATAAGACCTTTGTCTGAAGATGTAGGTGAACCATAACATTTTTTCCCTAGAGTAATTCCTGGATGTACTAAAGGATGACTTTCGTTAATCAATGATGAACGAAGCCGCATGCTTCTCGGTTTTATTTCAGCATCAACATGTTCCTTTATGGTTTGGAGTATCTCTTCATGTGTATAAACATCCGTTACTCTTATATCCACAACAAAATTGCAGGATGCCGGAATAATATTATGAGTAATATTTTCTGTGCTGATGGATGTAACAGTCATCTTTACTTCTCCGAGCCATTCCGATTTTTTTTCAAAGACATAATGCCTGAACCAATCAATTGCTTTGATAGCTTTATAAATAGCATTTTCACCATCATCCCTCGCTGCATGTCCAGGCTTTCCATGAACGATGCAATCAAGCACCAGTAAGCCTTTCTCTGCAATAGCAAGCTCAAGTTCGGTTGGTTCGCCTATGATGGCAACACTGTCTTTATGAATAAAATAATTTTTAAATTCTTCTATTTCCAACAACGAACTGATACCGTTTACACCACTGATCTCTTCTTCGGCAGTTGCAGCAAACACAATATTATAAGGCAGGTTTTCTGCATCATAATATTTTAAAAAAGCTGCCAGCAAACTTACCAGCGATGCTCCGGCATCTGTACTTCCCAGGCCAAAGAGTTTTCCATCTTTCTGTATTGGCTGGTAAGGATTATTCTTGTATTGTGCATTGGGAGCGACGGTATCATGATGAGAGTTAAGTAGTAAAGAAGGTAATGACGCATTAAAGAATTTATTGCTGCACCAGATATTATTCTGGCTTCGCCTTACCGCAATTTTTCTTTGCTGAAAAAAAACCTGTATAGCATCAGCAGTTTTATCTTCATGCCTGCTTGGTGATGGAATACTGATAAGTGTTTCCAACAAGACAATTGCATCTGCAATTAAATTATGGTCCTTCATTTTATTCACGAGCAATGCTTGTACCTGATGTTCCTGCAATTAATTTTTCTATTTCTGCTGCGTCACCTATCACCACTTTATTTACCCCGGAATCGATAGCCGCAAAAGCATTGTCCAGTTTAGGAGTCATCCCTGCGGAAATCAATTCCTGCTTTTTCATCGCTTCGTAAATTGATGGTGTAATTTTATTCACCACAGAGGCTTCATCAGAGATGTCTTTTAATACACCTCTTTTTTCAAAACAATACAATAAATCTACTTCATATTTTTTGGCCATAGCCGTTGCCAGCGCCTGTGCAATGGTATCAGCATTCGTGTTCAGCAATTGCCCCTTTGCATCATGTGTTATAGGCGCAATAACAGGCGTAAGATTTCCGCTTAAAAAATACCCAATCATTTCGCTATCAATCAAATCAATGTCTCCTGCAAAACCATAATCTATAGTATCATTAACCCGCTTATGTGCAGCAATGATATTTCCATCGGCACCGCATAGCCCAAGCGCATTGCAGCCATAGGCCTGCAGACCGGCTACGATATTTTTATTTATAAAGCCTGCATATACCATGGTCACTATCTTAAGTGTTTCAGCATCTGTGATCCTTCTGCCTTCGATCATTTGCTGCTCTATACCCATTTTAGTTGCCAGCGCTGTTGCCATTTTTCCACCGCCATGCACTAAAATTTTATTTGCCCTGATTGCAGCAAAAGCTTCCAGGAATGTTTGCAGCTTGTCTTCAGCATCAATGATGTTGCCACCAACTTTTACAATAATTAATTTTTCTTTTTGCAAGTTGAAGCATTGTTTTTAAGTGTCCAGTATAGATGCCAGCACTGCCTGCGCTGCCCACACACGATTGGCGGCCTCTTGTGTAACAAGGCTATTTGGTCCGTCAAGAACTTCATCTGCAAGTTCTACATTTCTTCTTACAGGAAGGCAATGCATTACAA
>JBDSEE010000014.1:0-27564 GCA_039920245.1 Ferruginibacter sp. | reverse complement strand
GTTGTATTAATGATGACTTTCCCCATCGGCGTGGAGATATTAGCATGCAGTTAATGCCTGCATTCACCTGGGTTTCCAGCCATTTGACTTCTTTGTTACGGTTAGTAAAATAATTTTCTTCCGCAAGCTTGCCATAGTTAAAAGGCCTTACCATAAAAAATGATTTTTACAAATATAACAAAGTTGTTACAAACAAAATTGTTACAAACAAAGTTGTTACATTACTGATTGCAGCTTTTATTCTTCATCTTCTTTTTCTTTGAGTGTTTTGATGAGATCCAATGCTTCTGCAACCACATCGCACATAATAGTGATAAGAGAACCGGGCTTGGCGGTATTATACGCATGCATAATGGCTTCCTTTTCATTGTAAATGATAGTGATGGGAATGTCTTTGTCTTTATTCTCATTTATACCCTCTACCAAAAGATTCACAATATTTTCTGCTGTGCGGCCACGCAAATGTTTATCCTGGCGTATGATGATCTCATCAAAATATTTGGCCGATATCCTGCCAAGGTCTTTAATGTCTTCGTCTCTCCTGTCGCCGGTTCCGCTTATAATTCCCACTTTTGGCGTTCCATCCAGTTTACTTACAAAATCACATAGCAATTGTAATCCGGCAGGGTTATGTGCAAAATCTGCCAGGAACTGGAAATGCTTGAACTGGAATAAATTTAATCTTCCGGGTGCCTGGGTAGGAGATGGAATAAAGGTTTCCAATGCGAGCTTAATATCTGCAACTTTAATATTGCGATAAAGATACGCAGCAAGCACGGCGGGCAGGCAATTCATTACATTATGCAATGCTTTACCTGCATAAGTTATTGGAATGTCTGATACTTTCTGCACCCTTATTTTCCAGGTGCCTTTCATTATGGTTACATAACCGTTTTCGAAAACAGAAGCAAGACCTCCGTTTTTACAATGCCTTTTAATGCGGGGATTATTTTCATCCATGCTAAATAAAGCAATATTACAGCTCAGCTCTTTTTTCATTGCATATACAAGATCGTCTTCAGCATTTAAGATAGCATATCCGTGCTTGAAAACGGTTTCTGCCACTACTGCTTTCACCTTTGCCATTTGTTCTATATTATCAATACCACCAAGTCCCATATGATCGGCCGTAACATTGGTTACTATTGCGATATCACAATTCCTGAAAGCAAGGCCATTTTTTAAAATACCACCACGAGCACTTTCAAGCACGGCAAAATCCACGGTAGGATCTTTCAAGACAAACTGTGCACTCACCGGACCGGTGCAATCTCCTTTCATCATTAGCTGGTTTTGAATATATACTCCATCGCTTGTTGTATATCCAACTTTATAGCCAGCAGTTTTTGCAATATGTGCTGTAAGCCTTGTGGTAGTTGTTTTCCCATTGGTTCCTGTAATGGCAATAATAGGAATTCTGCCATTGCTTCCTTTCGGAAACAACATATCTATCACCGGCTCAGCTACGTTACGGGCGATACCTTCTGATGGATCGATATGCATGCGGAAGCCCGGTGCTGCATTCACTTCCAGCACTGCACCAGCATTTTCATTTATCGGAACTTTCAGGTTTGGTGCCATTATATCTATGCCACATATATCCAGGCCAATTATTTTGGCTATGCGTTCTGCCATGAAAATGTTGTTGGGATGTACTTCATCTGTAACATCTGTGGAAGTGCCGCCTGTAGAAAGATTCGCAGTGGGCTTGAGCAAGACCAGTTCACCTTTTGATGGAATACTTTCTAATGTATAACCTTTTTCTTCCAGCATTTTCATAGTAAATCCGTCAATCTTAATACTGGTGAGAACTTTTTCATGACCATATCCACGCCGTGGATCTTTATTTGTTTCGTCCACCAACCATTGAATGCTGTTTATTCCATCGCCTGTAACTGCCGCAGGCGTTCTCAATGCAGCACAAATAAATTTATAGTCAATCACCAACAACCGGAAATCAAAACCAGAGATGAATTTTTCACATATTACCTGGCGCCCATATTTCTGTGCATCCTCCAGCGCTTTCAATGCATGATCCCAGGTCAGGATATTTGTAGTAGCACCTTTACCATGATTTCCATTAATTGGTTTCAATACACATGGGTAATCAATTTTATCAATGGCTGTTTTAAGTTCTTCTTCATTGCGGATAATAGTTCCTGATGGAACCGGTATCTGTGCTGCTTCCAGCAGGTTTTTTGTATCCTCTTTATCTCCTGCAATATCTACGGCAATACAACTTGTGGTGCCGGCAATAGTTGCCCGTATGCGTTGCTGGTTTACACCGTATCCTAATTGTACCAGGCTTTGTTTGTTTAGCCTTATAAATGGAATTCCTTTTTTCGCTGCTTCTTCTACAATACATCCTGTAGAAGGTCCTAGCCTGGTAGCTTCTCTTATTACTCTCAGGTCCTGGATATCTGTTTCAAGATCATGGCTTTCATTTTTTATTAGGGATTGTATAATTGCAAATGATCTTTTTGCAGCCATTACACCTGCATCTTCTTCTATATAATCAAAAACGACATGATATTCACCTTCCTTTCCTGTACCTCTTGTGCGGCCAAAACCTGTATCCATTCCAGCCAACGTTTGCAATTCCAATGCAATATGTTCAAGCACATGACCCAACCACGTACCTTCTTTTACTCTTTCAAAAAAACCACCTGGTATGCCTTCGCTACATCGGTGTTCATAAAGGCTTGGCATCAGGGCTTGTAGTCTTTCCAGGAAGCCGTCAATCGTATTAGTAGGTTGCTGTTCCATCTCCTCCAGGTCCAGCTTCATTTGTATCAGCTTTGTACGTCGAATGCTCCAGTAGTTTGGACCACGTAATATTTTAATTTCTACTATTTTCATAAACAGCTTTTATATATTTTATCAGGCAAGGAAATTAACGAAAGCATATTGGTTAGCAAAAGAAAAATTTGCAAATGATTTCGATGCAGGATCTTCGGTTAAACAAAATTCACATTACTGTATAACTAATGAATTAAACAGCCACCTGATTTGCCTTAATTTTGCGTTAGTATCAAAAATGCTTACATGCAATTTGCTAAAGGAAAATTGCTGGCTATAGGCGGTGCAGAAGATAAAGGCACTGACCTGGAGACCGGGGATGTTTTTAGAAATAATCTTAACTTTTTTGAACTGGGTATTCTTCGAAGAATAGTAGAAGAAACTGGTGGAACAAATAGCCGCATAGAAGTAGTGACTACTGCCAGTATGATACCCTATGAAGTGGGGGATAATTACCTGAACGCTTTTGGGAAAATCGGCTGCACCGATGTGGGTGTTTTGCACATTCGCAACCGGGCAGATGCATTAAATGAAGAATACCTCGAAAGGATTCGCCATTGTGATGCTGTAATGTTTAGCGGTGGTAACCAGCTAAGGCTTACGAGTACATTCGGTGGCACACAATTCTTGAAGATACTTTTACAGCGTTATCATGATGATGAAAGTTTTTTGGTAGCCGGTACATCGGCGGGGGCGATGGCTATGAGCAATACCATGATCTATGAGGGTAATGCCACCCGTGCCCATCTGAAAGGCGAAGTGAAAATTACAACAGGATTAGGTTTTATGGACGATGTGATATTTGATTCTCATTTTGAAAAACGTGGCCGCTTTGGTCGGCTGGCGCAGGCTGTTGCAAGCAATCCGCAATGTATTGGAATAGGCTTGGGTGAAGATACCGGCATGCTTATAACGAATGGTAATAAGATGGAAGCAATAGGTAGTGGCTTGGTAATCATCGTTGATGGCCATGATATACGCCATAGTAATATTGCGGACATTCCTGATGGAAATCCTATAAGTATTGAAAACCTGAAAGTACATTTTTGCGAAAAAGGAAACGGATACATGGCTGTTGAACGCATTTTTCTTCCCGAAGTAGATGAAGGGGCAGTCGTGAAAAAACAGGTAAATGTTGAGTAAGCCTCACTTTGATTCTACACTTAGCATGAGGTTGTTTATTTCAAAAGCTTCCTAAATTTTTTTTGAAGTCAAATTGTAGCAATTATTCTACAACATGTTTTCAATTCTCCCTTTATATTTGAACCCTCTCAAATAAACAATTAAAAATCAACCAATCTTTTTATGAAATGCAAACTTATTTTAGCGCTAACATTTTGTCTTACCAATGCGCTTTCCTTTGCACAGGTGGCAAGGGTTACAGAAAATCAAAAGGGAATTTCCGAACGTCTCCAATTTGAGATTGATAACACTAAAGATCCTGCATTAGGATATGTTCCCCAATACCGCTTAGTGAATGCTTACGAGGTAAGACAGGAGAAACTTAGCCGAATCAATTCTTCAATGCAATCGCCTGCTTTTTCTTGGGTAGAGCGTGGGCCAAATAGTGATGTTACGGGTACCAGCAACGGAAATACAAGAGCTGGAAACGGAAAAACTTCCGGCCGTATAAGGGCTATTTGGGAAGATCTTGCTGATGCTACAGGCAAAACCGTATGGGTTGGCGGTATTGACGGAGGTTTATGGAAAACAAATGATATAACAGTAAATCCAGCCACTTGGACTCCCATAAATGATTTCTTTGGAAACCTGGCTGTCTCCAGCATTTGCCAGGATCCTACTGATGTAAATATTATGTATTTTGGAACAGGTGAAAAAGCAATCAATGCCGATGCTATAAGAGGAGCAGGCGTTTGGCGTAGCACTGATCATGGTGTTACATGGGCAGTGATGTCAAATACATCTGGGTTTTATAACGTAAGTAAAATAATTTGCGATGCCAGCGGTAATTTATATCTGGGGAATAATTCTTTATCAGGTTCTGTTGGCATGCAGCGCTATACAAAATCTACAGGGACCTGGACATCCATAACCCCTTCCGGTTTGGATACCAGGGTAACTGACATAGAACTAAGCAGCATGGGCAGATTACATATCACATGCGGTTATTATAATACACCAGCAGCAAGTTCCGGTTACCGGTACACAGATAACCCAGCTACAGTTTCATCTGCTACCTGGAGCAGCCCTGCAACAACTTTTCCAACGCAATATAATGTTGACCTTGCCAGTAATGGGAATACGCTATACGCCCTGCCATCAAATTCAGCATGGGAAGTACCTACCATTTATAAATCAACTAATGGTGGTGTTAATTGGGCAGCAACTACTGCAACTCCTGTTTTTACAAGTGGGCAATCCTGGTATAATATGGCAGTAGCAGTAGATCCAACAAATGCAAATAATGTCATTGTAGGTGCACTTGATTGTTACAAATCAACAAATGGCGGTGGAAGCTGGACAAAAATTAGTGAGTGGGTTGGTACAGCAGGTCAATATGTTCATGCTGATCAACAGGCGATGACCTGGAGAAGTAACAACCAGGTTTTGATTTCCAGTGATGGGGGTATTCACTATTCATCGAATGGTGGTACAACAATTACAGACAGGAACCAGGGCTTGCGTATAAAGCAATTTTATTCTGTTGCACATCACCCGACAACAACAAATTATTTTATTGCAGGAGCGCAGGATAATGGTACACACCAGTTAACAAGTGCTGGTCTTGGAGCGTCAGTAGAGGTTACAGGTGGAGACGGTGCATTTGTACACATTGACCAGGATCAACCGCAATACCAGTGGGGTGCTTATGTATATAATCAATACCGCCGAAGTACCAATAGTGGAAGTACATGGACCTCTGTAAATTATTCGAGCTCGGCTGGAAGGTTTATTAACCCTACAGATTATGATGATGCAAACAACGTTATGTATTGTGCCGGAATTGCGAATACATATTTAAGATGGAGTAATGCTCAGACTGGTAGTACATTCACATCGGTAACAATGAGTGGATTAAACTCTGGTAAAGTTTCTGCTATCAAGGTATCGCCTTATACAAGCAACACCGTTTATTTTTCAGGTGGTGGAAGTGGAATAACACCTTCACTTATAAAAGCAATAAATGCTAATGGCACACCTACTTTAACCAGCATTATCGGTTCCGGAATGTTAACTGCAAGTGCAAATATTTCCTGTATTGAAGTTGGTTCAAATGATCAGAATATTATAGTAGTTTTCTCTAATTATGGCATCAATAATATTTGGGTTACTGCTAATGGCGGTACTTCGTGGACTGCAATTGATGGTAACCTCCCGGATATGCCTGTACGCTGGGCACTATTTTATCCCGGCGACAATACTAAGGCAATCATTGCCACAGAGACAGGTGTTTGGAAAACTGACCTTATTAATGGTGCTTCTACTTTATGGGACCCTGAAACCGGGTTTCCAAATGTAAGGGTTGATATGCTTCAATATCGTGAAAGTGATCAAACACTTTCTGCCGCAACCCATGGCAGAGGATTATTTACAACGACCCTGAATGCAGTAGCTAGCTGTGGTTCAGTTACTAGCCTTGTTTCTTCTTCCATTACAACAACAGGAGCTACAGTAAACTGGGCTGCATTAAGTGGTGCAATCAGTTATGATGTAGATTATAAACTAACCACTTCCGGTAGCTGGACAAATGCTGCATCTGCAACAACAAATTTATCGGTAACAATTTCAGGTTTATCATCGGGCACATTGTATGATTGGAGAGTGAGAGCAAATTGCTCTGGAGCAACAGGTTCCTATACGGCTGATCAGTTTGCTACTACTGCAACACCAACCTGTGGAACTGTTACAGGTTTAATTTCATCGGCAATCACCAGCAGTAGCGCAACTTTAAGCTTTGATGCACTTAGTGGGGCTAATGACTATGATGTAGATTATAAATTAAATTCTTCATCGAACTGGGTAAATGCAGCAACATCTACAACAAGTACTTCAATTAATTTAAGTGGATTAACACCTGGCTCATTGTATGATTGGAGAGTAAGGGCAAATTGTACAGGTGCGACGGGTTCATACACTCAAGCACAGTTTACAACCGATGTTGTAATAGCATGTGGAAGTGTAAGTGGATTATCAACTACAGGTATTACTTATTCAGATGCAACGCTTAACTGGTCTGCATTAAGCGGTTCAACCAGTTATGATATAGACTATAAAGTATCAACTTCATCAACCTGGATCAGCGCTGCAACTGCTACTTCTGCAACAACAATTTCAGTAAATGCATTAAGCAGTAGTACAGATTATGATTGGAGAGTAAGAGCAAATTGTTCAGAAGGTGCAAGTCTATATTCATCCGGTCAATTTACCACGGCAGCAGCACCAAACTGCGGTAATGTGACAGGATTAGGGCAAACAGCAATTTCAACAAATTCAGCTACACTTAACTGGTCTGTATTGAGTGGTGCAAATACCTATGATGCAGATTACAAATTAAATACAGCTTCTACCTGGACTAATGCTGCCACTGCAACTGCTAATACTTCCCTTTCATTGGCTGGGTTAGCAAGCGGTACTATATATGATTGGAGAGTCAGGGCAAATTGTAGCGGTGCTACGGGAGCTTACTCACTAGGCCAGTTTACTACAGTTTCATTAAGCTGCCAGAGTACATATGATAACACAACAAACAATGTGATCACTGGTGCGGCAACTATTCCATTCAATACAGATATAACCGGCCTTATAAATCCAAGTGGTGATATTGATAATTTTAAATTTGTAATAACTACTCAAGGAACTGCAACCATTTCGCTGACAAATCTTCCGGCGAATTACGATCTGAAATTGCTGAACAGTGCGGGAAGTCAATTAGCGATCTCAAAAAAAGGAGGAGCCAACAATGAATCTATAAGCTTCAATGCTTCAGCGGGGACATATTATGCACAAGTTTATAGCTCACAAAATGCAAGTAATGCAAGTTCATGCTACACAGTAAAAGTTCAATTGGGCACAGCAACGATTACGGAGATCGTGGCGGATCCTACGATATCTGTGAAAATATTCCCTAACCCCGTAAAGGATAAACTGAATATTTATGTGTTGAGTGATAATGCTCCAAAGAATCTTATGATGTATGATGCAAGTGGAAAAGTTATCTACAGACAACCTGTTACTGATATGATCACTACTCTCAATATGCAAAAACTCTCTGGCGGTATTTACACAGTAAAAATTATAAATGCCCAGGGGAAGATCATTTACAGCGAAAAGATCATAAAAAATTAATGATTGGCCCATACTAAAAAAACCGCCCTCTTTTTATGGGCGGTTTTTTAATGTGGTAACGATATAAGAAGTTAGTTTACAGAGACGAGGTAATAATTTTTCTTTCCTTTTTGTATCAACAAAAATTTATCATGCAACAGCATTCCTGTATTTACAACTAAACTGGCTTCTGCTTTTTTACGGTTAATACTTATACCTCCATTCTGCAGCATTTTTCTTGCTTCACCTTTGCTACTTAAAATGCCGGTTTCTGCAAGGAATGATACAATATCGTATCCTGCATTTATTTTTTCTGAAAAGACATCGATCTTTAAAATTCCTTCAATTGCATTCAGGTCTTCTTCACTCAGGCTTTCGGCTGGGGCATCCGATTGTGAAAATAATTTTTCAGTGGTAGCCAGGGCGCTATCTAATGCTACTTTGCTATGAACAAGACTTGTTATTTCCGCTGCTAAAGTTTTTTGAAGCAATCTTTCTGCTGGATTTTTATAATGGTCTTCAATAATACTATCAATATCTTCCTTAGATAAAAATGTAAATATTTTGATCCATTTTTCTGCATCTGTATCGGAAGCATTAAGCCAGAACTGGAAAAATTGGTATGGACTGGTCTTTTCGGCATCAAGCCACACATTTCCGCTTTCTGATTTTCCAAATTTTCCTCCATCAGCTTTAGTGATCAGGGGGCAGGTAAAAGCAAAAGCTTCACCTCCTCCTTTTCTTCTTATAAGTTCGGTACCGGTAACAATATTTCCCCATTGATCGCTTCCGCCCATCTGCAATTTGCAATTAAGGTTATTATGGAGCCAGTAAAAATCATATCCCTGCACTAACTGGTAAGTAAATTCTGTGAAAGACATCCCAGTTTCTCCGTCCAGTCTTTTTCGCACACTGTCTTTCGACATCATATAATTCACTGTTATATGCTTTCCCGTATCTCTTATAAAATCTAAAAATGAAATGTTTTTAAACCAGTCATAATTATTCACCATCAGTGCTGCATTTGCGCTATTTCCATTAAAATCAAGAAAGTGGCTTAGTTGTCTTTTTATTCCTTCCATATTTGCGTTTAAAACGGATTCATCCAGCATGTTCCTTTCTTCACTTTTGCCACTGGGGTCGCCGACCAAGCCGGTTGCCCCACCAACAAGCGCCACTGGTTTATGGCCAGCTTTCTGTAAATGCATCAATAAGAAAATGGGCACCATACTTCCAATATGCAGGCTGTCTGAAGTAGGATCAAAGCCAATATAAGCAGTGGTCATTTCTTTGTTCAGCTGTTCTTCTGTGCCAGGCATAATATCCTGTATCATTCCTCTCCAGCGCAGTTCTTCTATAAGTGGGTTCATATGCTTCCTTTAAAGGCTGCAAAAATGGGTGATTTTTTTAATAAATCTAAAAATAGAACAGGTAACAGCCGCAAAAATTATAGGTGTGGATTAAAAAGGTTAAATGATCTAATCATGAATGCAATTCAGGCCTAATAACGTATTTTTGAAGGAATTTCGCAGTAAAAACAACCCTCAACAGGCACAATTTGTTTATCGAAACAGCGTTTTTACTTATTATCCAGCCTTCTATCCATAAACTTATCCAGAAATGAAACAAAGCTATGCTGCTTTATTAATACTAATTATTGCTATACCTTATCATGGATTTTCACAATTCCGCAAATATTCAAATGAATTTTTAAATATTGGTGCAGGCGCACGTGGCCTCGCTATGGGCAATGCCCAGGTGGCAAGTGCCAGTGACGCTACTGCCGGATACTGGAACCCTGCCGGGCTAACCGGGGTAAAAGACATTCCGAATGCGGGCATCATGCACGCTGAATATTTTTCTGGTATTGCTAAGTATGACTATGCATCCCTCGCCATTCCTGTTCAGGATAATAAACGCACCCTTGGATTCTCATTGTTAAGGTTTGCAGTTGATGATATTCCAAACACACTATTCCTTGTAGAACCTGATGGAAGCATTAATTACAATAACATTCAAACTTTCTCTTCAGCAGATTACGCATTCCTGTTCTCATTTGCCCAGAACCTAAAGGACGATGAAAACAGCAACCTGAGTGTTGGTGCCAATGCAAAAATCATCTATCGTAAAGTGGGAAAGTTTGCTACCGCCTGGGGATTTGGGCTTGATGCTGGTGTACGCTGGCATGGAGAACGCTGGCATTTGGGAGCTGTTGCAAAAGATATTACCACAACGTTCAATGCCTGGTCATTCAAATTCACTGAAAAAGAGAAAGAGGTTCTTTATCTCACCAATAATGATATACCGGTAAAATCAACTGAGCTTACTGCTCCCAGGCTTGTTTTGGGTGGTGGTTATAATTTCCGGATAGGAAATTTTGTTAACCTGCTGGCAGAAGCAAATGTGGATTTAACTTTCGATGGAAAAAGAAATACTGTATTCAGCAGCAGCGCTTTTAGTGTTGATCCGCATCTTGGTATTGAAGCTGCCATTAAGGAAGTATTTTTTGTAAGAGCCGGCATCACTAATTTTCAACGGGCACTGGCTGATGGAGATACACTTAACCAGAAAAAAGTATGGATTTATCAACCAAGTGCAGGTGCAGGATTTAAAATAAACAATGTAATGCTCGACTATGCATTTTCTAATCTTGCTAATCAATCTAATCCCCTATATACACACGTATTTTCTTTACGCATAAACCTGGGTAAAAAAGAAGATAACTAAAAAATAATCTCCCTACATGATGAAAAAAATACTTTTAGCAATATTAATTTTCAGCGGCTTTGCTGTTAAGGCACAGCTTAACAATAGCTGGATAGATTATAGTAAAACCCATTTTAAATTCAAGCTTGCAAAGGATACGCTTTGTCGCATACCGCAAGCAACACTTGCAGCAGCAGGTCTTAGTGCAACCAATGCAGATCATTTCCAGCTTTGGAGAAATGGCCAGGAGGTAAGACTATATACAACAAGTATTAATGCACCATTATCAGCAGGTGGTTACATTGAATTCTGG
Source organism: Ferruginibacter sp. (assembly GCA_039920245.1). GTDB lineage: Bacteria > Bacteroidota > Bacteroidia > Chitinophagales > Chitinophagaceae > Ferruginibacter. Next base: position 16,460 of record JBDSEE010000014.1, on the reverse strand, counting down.
GGAGAGATGAATGATGGTAAACCTGACAAAGCATTGTATAAGGATCTGAATTCGCAATTGAACGACCGCTATAGTTTAGAAACAGATACCGCAACTTATTTTCTTGCAGTCAACACTACAGGAAACAATCTTCGATATAACAATGCAACTAATTCTGCACCCAGTGCAGTTACTCCAGATGCATATTTTATGCGTACAGTGGATCAGTATTTTAAAAACCAGATCAACAGAGGTGAAGCAAATTTTGTAGGGGAAGCTTTATATTCTTCCACCTATGACAGGGGAGAAGGATGGACAAGTAATGACGTTTTCCCTTGCTGTGCTTTAACCTATGAATTTTTTAATTTAAATGTATATACAGCCGGCCCGGCCAATAGTGTTTCTATAAGAGTGAATGCAGCAGGCAATGGACCAAATACCCGAAACCTTACTGTAAGATTATTTAATAACCAGGTATATAATGCGCCCATGCCATTTTATACTTTTAACAAAGTAAGCCTCACAAATCAGCCCTTGAGCTTATTGCAAAACGTGTCATACCTCCCAATGGTTGTGAATGGCAATTCTACTTTGTCAACGGACAGGATTGTAGTAGCTAGTGTTGGTCTTACTTATCCCGCCACATTTAATTTCAATGCACAAAGGAACTTTTATTTTGACCTGGCGGCATCTGCCACCGGTAATTATCTTGTGATTGATAATTTTGCTTACGGTACTGTTGCACCTGTTTTATACGATATGTCTGAAGGCAAAAGGTATACTGGTGAAATAGCTTCTACCCCCGGCAAAGTAAAATTCGTGTTGCCAGCATCAACCGTTGCAGTCCGTAAGTTCATGTTGGTATCACAGGAAAATAATAATTATTATACAATTGATGGAGTTACTTCTAAAACATTTTTGAATGTAACCCAGGCAGCAAACCAGGGCAATTACCTGATAGTAAGCCATCCGATGTTATATAATGATGGCAATGGTGTGAACTATGTGGACCTCTATCGCCAGTATCGGAATTCTTCAGCAGGGGGAAGTTTTAATTCCAAAATTTACAACATGGATGAACTCTCCGACCAGTTTGCTTTTGGAATAAAAGAGCATCCTGCCGGGATACGGGATTTCGTGAGGTTTGCAAAGCAAAATTTTTCCAATCCGCAATATATTTTCCTTATGGGGAGGGGAATGGCTTATACAGACTACCGTGCTAATGAAAGTAATATTCTTACACCGAAATTAGGTATAATACCAACTTTTGGATGGCCCCCATCTGATATGTTACTTACGTCTGAACCAGGGACTATTCTTCCATTGATACCGGTAGGAAGGCTTGCTGCAGTAACAGGAACAGAAGTAGGTAATTATTATGAAAAAGTAAGACAGTATGAACAGGCGCAGCAAACAGTGAGCCCTTACATTGCTGATAAAGGCTGGATGAAAAGTATGTTACATGTGGCAGGAGGAAAAGATAGCCTTGAGAGTGATCAGTTCAAAACATATATGAATGCATATAAAGTCATTGCAGAAGATACCTTATATGGAGGCAGGGTAGAAACCTTTGCCAAGTCTTCTACCGGTGCTGTGCAACAGGCCAGCAGCCAGCGTATTGAACAGTTGTTATCAGAAGGCCTTGGTTTCATTGGTTACTTTGGTCACTCCTCTGCAAACGTCTTTGAGTTTAATTTAAGTAACCCTGAATTGTATAATAACCAGGGTAAATATCCTTTCTTCAATGTAAGCGGTTGCAGTGCAGGCAACTTTTATATTTTCGATCCGCAGCGGTTGAGCGGTAATCTTACCTTGTCTGAAAAATATGTTCTTTCGTCACAACATGGTAGTATAGGTTTCCTGGCCGATAGTCATTTTGGTATTCCACCATTTTTGAATTTTTACAATGTTAACCTCTACTCAAATTTTTCAAAATCCATGTATGGAAATTCAGTGGGTAACCAGATTAAACAAGTGTTGCAGAATTTAGGAGGTACAAATCCAAACATTGATTATTATACAAGAATACATTTGGAGGAAGTTAATCTTCATGGCGATCCTGCAATCAAATTAAATAATTTCCCAAAACCCGATTATGTTATAGAAGATCAGTTGGTGAGGATCAGTCCCACTATTATTACTGTTGCGGATAATAACTTCAATGTAAAGATCCTGATGCAGAATATTGGTAAAGCAGTAAGTGATTCTATTGTTGTTACTGTAAAAAGAAAACTGCCTAATGATACTGTCAGGGTCTTATTTAATCAGCTTATAAAAGGCATTCGAAATATAGATTCTTTAAATCTTACCGTTCCTATCAATCCCGTTACGGATAAGGGACTGAACCAACTTATCATAACACTGGATGCAACCAACAGGGTAAATGAGATCTTTGAAACAAACAATACCATAACGAAAGACTTTTATATTTTCGAGGATGAACTCAGGCCATCTTACCCGGCTAATTTCTCCATCGTAAATAACCAGAACATAACTTTTTATGCCAATACTGCCAATCCTTTGAGTGTGAACCGGCAGTACGTTATGGAAATAGACACGACGGAATTATTCAATTCAACTTTTAAGAAAACATATAACAAAGCAGGAGCTGGTGGTATTGTAGATTTCTTACCGACCAATTTAACTTTTGCGGATAGCACCGTTTATTATTGGAGGGTTGCGATGGTTCCTACTGGCTCTAATCAATTTATCTGGAATTCGTTTTCATTTATCTTTTTGCCTAATGGCGGTACAGGCTTTAACCAGTCGCACTATTACCAGCATTTAAAAAGTACCTACACCAATATTAATCTGAATGCCAACAGGCAATTTAGTTTTAGCATTGTACCCCGAACGTTGACCATAAATACCGGGCTTTATCCTTTTTATGGATCAGATAAAATAAATGTTTATCGTGACTTTGACCTGTTGGATAATTATGGTTGCCGTTATAATAGCTTGCAGTTTTATGTATATGATAGTACTACTTTGCTACCATGGGAAAACCATAATGTTTCCGCTACCAATGCAAGATTTGGAAGCTATCCGATTTGTTTTAGAGATCCCCGTAAGTTTTTTGAGTTCCCTTATACTGATCCGGCATTTCGCAAAAATGCAATTGACTTTTTTGATAGTATACCCAATGGTATGTATGTATCTATAACCAATCTTGGATTTACGAGTACTAACACAAGTTTTATTAATGACTGGAAATCGGATACTGCAACATTAGGTTCGGGCAATTCACTATATCATAAATTAAAAAGTATTGGCTTTACCCAAATCGATAGTTTCTATCATAACCTCCCGTTCCTCTATTTTTTCCGCAAAGGAAACAGCAGCTTTACTCCTACTCAGGTGATAGGCCCTGGAGATTCATCATATATCAGTCAAGCATTTACAATGCCCACGACAGCTACTACAGGAACTATAGAATCGGTTACTTATGGCCCTTCATTAAAATGGAATGCAATGCATTGGCGTGGTTCTTCCAATGATCCCGGACCAGGAGATACAGTAAAAGTGGCGGTATATGGAGTGCAGTATAATGGCAACGCAACGTTGCTTGCGACAGTAGCACCTTCCCAGGATACCAGTCTTGCTTTTGTTGACGCAAGAATTTATCCCTATGTTCGATTGAAAGTGATTAGCTCTGATATTCAATATATCACTCCAAACCAACTGAGGTATCTTAGGGTAAATGCTGATTATGTTCCTGAAGGTGCAGTAGCGCCAAATCTTGTTTTCTCTATGCAGGATTCGGTTACACAGGGAGATATCCTAAATGTAAAAATTGCTTTTAAAAATATCAGCCCTACAAAGTTTGATAGTTTGTTGAAAGCAAAGATCATAGTCACTGATCGCAATAATGTTCCTCATATTATTGATATACCCAAACGCAAATCACTACCTGCCGGTGACACGTTGATATTGAGCTACGACATCGACACCAGAAATTATCCCGGAAATAATACGCTTGCTGTTGACTTCAATCCTGATAACGACCAGCCGGAGCAATATCATTACAACAATGTTCTCTTTAAAGATTTCTTTGTAAAAGAAGACAGGTTCAATCCTTTGCTGGATGTGACTTTTGATGGAGTGCATATTCTTAATAAAGATATTGTGGCATCCAAGCCGCACATTTTAGTAAAGCTTACAGATGAAAGTAAATTCTTGTTACTGAAAGATACTTCGTTACTTAAGGTGCAGGTAAGATTTCCTGATAACAGTTTACACCCTTATTATTTTGGCGATACCATGCGCTTTACGCCTGCAAATATTTCAGGTGGAACTAATGTTGCTACAATCGATTTCTTACCATACTTTCCTGAGGATGGAGATTATGAATTGATCGTTTCAGGAAAAGATGTAAACGGGAATACGGCTGGTAATCTTGAATATCATATTGCTTTCACTGTTATTAATAAGCCAATGATATCAAACCTGCTGAATTATCCGAATCCATTTACAAGTTCAACTGCATTTGTATTTACAATAACCGGAAGCCAGGTACCACAGAACATGCGTATACAAATTCTTACCATTACGGGTAAGATTGTAAGAGAAGTAACAATAGATGAATTGGGTCCTCTGCATATAGGAAGAAACATAACAGATTTTAAATGGGATGGAACTGATATGTATGGACAAAAATTAGCGAACGGAGTTTACATCTATCGGGTGCTTACAAACCTTAACGGAAAATCGCTTGATAAATACCGTGCTGAGGGAGATAATACCGATAAGTTTTTTAATAAAGGTTATGGCAAAATGTACCTGATGCGATAGTTGAATTTAAAAATATCTTTTAAAAATGAAGGCCACTTTTTAGTGGTCTTTATTTTTCTTTCAATATCTCATTTACAAAACTCCCCAGCATAATAGAGTAAAGTTCAGTGCCTGATTTATTCAAATGCCATTTATCATGAAACTGGTATAACGGGAAAAAAGTAGAATCGTCAAAACGCTTATACCGAATGTTATTTACAATACTTGTTTTATTGATAAATGAATCAACTCTTAAATTCTCCTGGGTAAAATCAGAAGCATCTTTTATTTCTGGTGCAAAAAGAAATACCAGTTTTATTCTTTTCTTTTTGCAGGTACTTATAATGTCATTCAATAACGCCACGTTTTGTTCTTCGATCTGGCTTCCAGATGCCATCATAACCGTATTAAAATCAAATTTTCTTATACTGTCGTTTGTATTATTGATAAAACCATTGTAAATAATTGCATTTTTTATAAAAGGCGAACCAGCAAAACCAGCTATTATATTTGCCCTGTTGTAATCATCAAAGTAACTCCATTTTAAAAAAGGGAAAACTTTTATCAAACCAACATTTACTTTTTTTTGCCGGAGGTATGTTGCCGCATATTTATTTTCCAGGTAATCAAAAAAGAGAAAATAGTTTGAATTGTCTGCTTTGCCAAAAGTGGAATAATTCATAGAATAAAAAATGATCTTTGGAGGAAGATGATTTTCCAGGTAACCCATCAGCAATGCATTCATCACTGTGATGTTGGCTCCGCCTATTCCAAGATTATAGCTGCTTAGTTTGCTGACACTATCGACATAGTATGGATTGATACCGAAATGTACTGTTGAATTGCCGAAGAACAACACTTCATAATTGGTTTTACCTAAAAACGCTACATCAGTTTTGTCATAAAAAGGTTTCCAGAAATTACGGTACCCACGATCAAAAACAAAAGATGCAAAGATCAGCAAGAGCATGCTTGCAAGGCAAATGAATAATATTTTTCTTAGTGGATTCATTAAAATTGAAAATAGATAAAGCTTTGATTACTCATAACACCAAAGAATAAAATCAGGAAAATAGTAAAGCAACAAAATAGAATGTCTCCCAGTTTATATTTATTCATTTTTAATAATAGCGGGTCTGTATATTTCTCAAATAAAAACATTCCTCCAATACAAATCGATACAAACAGCAGGTTCGTATTTCCGTACATAAAATTCTGGTAACTGAAACTCTGAATGTAAGTTTGATCGTGTACTATATTTTTTGCAACATCAATTACTAGCATCGCATTTTGAAAACTGTTTGCCCGGAAAAAAACCCAGGAAAAAAAAACAAACAGCATAGTAACAAACCATCCAATGAATGAAAAATTATCTTTTCTGTTGCGCCCTGAAATTAAATTATAAACAATTAGCCCTATACCATGTAACAAACCCCATACAATAAAATTCCATCCTGCACCATGCCATAAACCGCTTAGAAAAAAAACAATAAGTAAATTAATTGCTGTAAATATAAATGCCTTGTGGCTTCCGCCTAGTGGAATAAAAACATAGTCCCGGAACCAGGATGAAAGTGAAATATGCCATCGTTGCCAGAACTGGCGAAGGTTTGATGAATGGTATGGCCTGTTGAAATTAAGCATCAGGTTAAATCCCATAGTTTTTGCTGAGCCAATCGCAATATCTGAATAGCCGGAAAAATCGCAATAGATCTGAACAGAAAACAATACGATTCCAATACAAACATTTACTGGTGCATATTTTTCAGGAGAATTAAATATTGCAGCCACATAACTGCTAATTCTGTCTGCAATAACAAGCTTTTTAAAAAATCCCCACAACATCAGGCGAACGCCATCCAGAATATTTTGCCAGTTGAAATGTTGCTGCTTTTTAAATTGTGGAAACATATGCTGCGGCCTTTCTATCGGGCCTGCTACAAGCTGCGGATAAAACATAACATACAAGGCATAAATCCCCAAATGTCGTTCTGCTGGAAATTTTCCCTTATACACTTCTATTGTGTAACTCATCGCCTGGAACGTATGGAAGGATAAGCCAATAGGCAGGATAAAGTTTAGTAATGTAAAATGTGTTCCGGATACATCATTAATGTTACTGATAAAAAAATTATAGTATTTGAAAATGCCAAGCACACTAAGGTTAGCAGTTATACTTGCTAAAAGCCATATTTTTTTATAGCCATTATTTTTCTCTATTAGTAATCCGGCAGTATAATCAATAAGTATTATTGCAAAAAGTATCAGGAGGTAAACCGGGATGAAAAAGCAATAAAAAAAACAACTTGCAATAAGTAGTAGCATCCACCGGAATCGGTGAGGCAAAAGAAAAAAAAGAATTGTAACAACGGGAAAAAATATTACAAAGGCTATCGAATTGAAAAGCATTAAATTGGTTTAAAAAACTAATATCCGGCTCAAGCATTAGCTTTGCACACACGGTTGTAATAAAAGTAGACAATTAAAGCAAATTAAAATAACAATGGCCAAAATAGGCATCAACATAGCAACAGGAAGTTTACAACAGGAGGAGATCATTGTTGGTATTGACCTTGGAACAACTAATAGCCTGGTTGCGGTAATACATCCTGAAACTAAGAAACCAATCGCACTTAGAGAACATGATGGCCTTACACTCGTGCCCTCTGTTATTTATTTTAATGAGACAGGAAACATCGTTGTTGGCGATGAAGCAAAAGACTTTCTTATAACAGCGCCACATCGTACTATTTTCTCTGCAAAAAGATTGATGGGAAAAAGCTATGGAGATGTGGAATCTCACAGCAATTATTTTTCTTATAAAATCATTGATGATAAAAAAGAAGGACTTGTAAAAGTACAGGTAGGTGAAAAATTTTATTCCCCGGTTGATCTGTCTTCTTTTATCCTGAAGGAGTTGAAGCAAAGAGCAGAGCATATTTTAAAAACTTCTGTAAACAGGGCAGTGATCACGGTGCCAGCTTATTTCAACGATAGCCAGAGGCAAGCTACCAGGGACGCAGGAAAACTTGCGGGTCTTGATGTACTTCGCATCATAAATGAACCTACGGCTGCAAGCCTTGCCTATGGCATAGGAATGAAAGCAGGTGAAAATAAAACGATTGCGGTATATGACCTGGGTGGTGGCACTTTCGACGTATCTATCCTGCAATTATCAGGTGGAATATTTGAAGTGCTCTCCACTAATGGTGATACTTATCTTGGTGGTGACGACCTGGATAAATTAATTGCCTCAAACTGGATAAAAAAACACAACATTGATAGCAACCTGTTGAACACTGACAAATCATTTTCACAATCAATAAGGTTAATGGCAGAAGAGGCAAAAAAATATTTGTCAGAACATGAAAGCTATTCAGGAAATCATGGGCAATACAATTTTACATTAACCAGGAATGAATTTGAAGATCTGATCGGGCCAGTTGTTTATCGGACAATTGCAAGTTGCAAAGCTGCATTAAAAGATGCAGGACTTTCAACAAAAGAAATTGACGCCGTTGTTATGGTTGGAGGAAGCACCCGTGTACCGCTGATAAAACAAAGCATTAGTAAATTTTTTGGCAGGGAAGTAAATGACACTGTTAACCCTGATGAAGTAGTTGCTTTGGGAGCAGCCATCCAGGCAGATATTCTTGCTGGAAATAATAAAGATGTTTTATTGCTTGATATAACGGCCTTAAGTCTTGGGATAGAAACTTCCGGGGGGCTTATGGATGTCCTTATACCACGCAATGCTAAAATTCCAAATAAGACCTCACGGCAATACACAACCCAGGTAGATGGACAGCCCGGTATGCGAATAAGTATTTACCAGGGCGAAAGAGACCTTGTAAAAGACAATCGTAAGCTCGGAGAATTTAATCTTACGGGAATTCCGGGCATGCCGGCAGGATTGCCAAAAGTGGAAGTGAGTTTTATGATAAATGCAGATGGTATTCTTACAGTGAGTGCCAAAGAACTGAGAAGTGGCGTAGAACAGGAGATAGAAGTAAAACCACAATACGGATTATCCGATTCGGAAGTAGAGCAAATGCTATTAGATTCTATCACGCATGCAAAAGATGATGTGTCAGCAAGAGCTTTGGCAGAAGCAAGGGCGGAAGGCGAACAGTTATTAAAAACTACCGAAAGATTTTTGCAAAAAAATACTACACTTTTAAGTAAAGAAGAAATATTGGAAACTGCAAATGCTATGCAGGCATTGCAGATGGCTATTACTATGGAAGATAAAGACCTGATTCAAACAAAGCATGAATTGCTTAATGATATCTCAAGGCCATATGCCGAGCGCATTATGGACCAGGCTGTTTCCGCTGCAATGAAGGGGAAATCCATTTGAACAAAAGATATATTAAAGCGCTGATCCATAAAAGGGCACTGAACAGCATGGCTGCTTTTATTTTGTTTGGTTGAAATATAAAATCAATTGTATGGTTTCCGGCTGGCACGAGACTGGCGAGGTAGATCCCTTTATATGCAATTAATGGAGCAGGATGGTTATCAATAAAAATTTTCCAATGAGGATAGAAATTTTGCTGCAATACGATTGTATCAGCAGTTTCAGAATTGGTAGCAACGATTATTTGTTTGCCAGTGAATTTTTTTATGGTAACAATAGATTTTTCACTAACTGAAAATATCAAAGCCTTAGAAAAATTCTCTTTGTTTGAAGCAGAAAAAATATTCTTAGTGGTATTCAATTTAATGGGATAGGCAACTTCTTTCGTAACACCAGGTTGTTTATTATAAAAGCTCCAGTTTCCTACAAGTGAAGTTTTAGAAATGGTTCCGGTATCATTGGATGTGATGGGTTGTAATAAAGGTAATATGATGCCCCTCGGCGAGGTTAGCAATACTTGTTGCACATTTTTTACAGAGGATTGACCCACTGCAGTGAATGGCAGGTTTAATAAAGTTGCAATTATAAGATCTGCCACTACAATGTATAAAAGCTTTTTAAAATTTTTCTTGCTTGTTGCTTGTGCAATAAAGGCAAGCATAATAAGCTGAATTATTCCTTGTAAAAAAAGTGCATCATAAAAACTAATGTTGTCTATGATCAATTTCATTTTCCCCGCAATAGGACCAGTGCTGTTTACTAAAGAAGACTTGTACACCAGGGAATCATGACTTGTCAGAATTTTAATAAATGCCCAACTACTTGCAGCAGCAATTAGAACAAAAAAAGACCTGGTAAGTAATGCGAGTCTTGCCCGGTGGCTTTCATTTTGAATAAAATTGTTTAATGAAAATGCTCCTACAAGTATAAAAGCAAACAATGCAAAAACGCTATACTCACCCGGTAATCTAACATAGCCTAATAATGGAAGTTGATATAATAATTGGGTAAGCCTTCCCCCTGCAGCAATCAATAAAAAAAATAAACCAACAAAGAGAAAAAATAGCTGTTCTCTTGTTTTCTTACTTAGTAGGGCAAAAACAAAAAACAACAGCAAAGAGATTCCCATATACAGGTTACGCATGCTGACATCTGTTGCAAACCAGTTCTCGTTCTTTGTTATAGACATGGGAAATAAGAAAGAGATCCAGGTTTTAAAATTAGTTGGATTGACAACGGCTTCCATTACAGGCTTTTCTGCCCGGGAAAAATGTGGAAGGATATCTGCATAGCCCATGATCAATCCTGTACAAAGCACTAACAGTCCAACAATAAATGCAAGATTAGTTTTTAAAAACCCCGGGATTTTTTGTGAAACGGTTTTTTGTTTACCAGAAAACAAATCAAAGATTGCATAAGCTGCAAAAAAATAAAAAGCACCTATTGTAATTCCAGGATGTGCGGAAGAAATCAACAGGTAAAATACAAGACTGGCTTCGATCACATTTTTCGCTGAAAAGTCTTGTATTATTTTTTTGTATGACCAAAGGCACCATGGTAAAAATGCAGCGCCGGAGATCCAGTTGAAATGTTGCATATGCCCAATCATATATCCACTGCACATGAATGATGCACCTGCGATCAGGCAAACAATTTTATTAAAACTGGATTGCCTGCAAAGGATATACATACCAGTACCTGCAATAAAAAGATAGAGTAAAACTTCTATGGTAAAACTGTATGGAGTGTAGCCAACAGTACTGGAAATCAGCCAGGTGATTGGGCTCCAGAAGCCACTGCTCATATCGCCATATTGTGGAATGCCAAAATTTATGTACGGATTCCACAACGGTAGTGTTCCATTGTGCAGGCTTTCACTCATAAAGAACTTTGGGGGGAAATATCCCGCAAATGCATCATTCTTTAAAAAAAATAAGAAACTGCTCACAGGCAAAAAAGCAACTAAAACCATAATCACAAAAAACAGTATAGTTTTATTTGACAACCCTTTTGAATTACCGTAAACTTGCATCGGCTAAAATTACATTTTTATACTTATGCCCAAAAGAACATTTGATGGGTTTGATGATTATGCAGAAGATTATCGTTCTATCCATTCTAAAAACATAAAATTATCTGGCGCTGATAGTTTTTATTTTGCGGAATTTAAAGTTAAGTTACTGCAGGGTTACGTTAAGAATGAAACGCTCCGGGTTTTAGATGTGGGATGTGGTGATGGAGCCACAGAAATATTCATGATGAAATATTTTCCATTTTGGAAAGTTGAGGGTATTGATACTTCTTTCAAAAGTATTGAAGCGGCTAAACAGAGAAGCTTGCCTAATGCTGGATTTCATTTTTATGACGGCAATAAAATTCCCTTTGGAGAAAACCAGTTTGATATTATTTTTATCGCAGGTGTCTTACACCATATAAATTATGACCTGCATGCTGCAATTATTAGGGAAATTTTAAAGGTTTTAAAACCCGGCGGTCAATTATTCTTATTTGAACATAATCCATTGAATCCTCTTACACGTTATCTGGTAAATACCTGTGACTTTGATAAAAATGCAAAATTGCTCATGGCTGGATACACAGGAAGAATGTTGAAAAAAAATGGCTTCAGGTTAGTTAAGAAAAATTTCATCATATTTTTCCCACGAAAAGGATTGCTTTCAAAATTTATTTTCCTGGAAAAATATCTTCAATGGCTGCCATTGGGTGGGCAGTATTTTTTTATTGCAGAAAAAACAAACTAATGCTCCGGCTCAATATTTACAGTTTTGTCAATTAGGTAAACTGGCCTATCCTTTACTTCTATAAATAGGCTTGCGATATATTCTCCTATCAAGCCGATGGCTAATAATTGAGTTCCCCCTAATAACATGATACCAATAATTAATGATGCCCAGCCGGGAACCGTTTCACCCTTGAAATAGGCCACTAATGCAAACACTGCGAAAGCAAAAGCAGTGATGGAAATAAACATACCCAGTAATAACGCAATCCTTAATGGTTTAAAACCAAATGAAGTTGTTCCTTTTAATGCCAGGCGCATCATTTTGCCAAATGAATATTTTGTTTGTCCATGCAAGCGGGGCGGTGCGTTAAAAGAAAGGGTAGTGCTTTTGAAACCAATCCAGCTAAAAATACCGCGGAGGAAAAGTTCTTTTTCTTTAAATTTTAAAATGCTGTTTAATACTTTTCGGTTAAATGCTTTGAAATCTGCTACGTTGGGTTCGATCCTCGTATCAGAAATACTGTTTATGAATTTGTAAAATAATCTTCCGGTTATTGTTTTTATCGCAGAACCGTTTTTATTTTTCCGACGAAAGGTATGTACAAGATCAAACCCATCGTTTATTGATCCTATCATGGAAGGGATTAATGAAGGTGGATGTTGCAGGTCACCGTCCATGAGAATGATAATCTCACCTGCTGCATTTTTCATCCCTGCCATCAGGGCATTCTGGTGTCCGAAGTTGCGACTTAAGGAAATACATTTTACCCGGTGATCCCTTACGGATTGTTCTTCAATTACATAAAAGGTACTATCGGTACTTCCGTCATCAACAAAAATAATTTCATAATTATCTTTTACCTGGAGATCTATTTGTTCGCAAATAAGCTGGATATTATCTTCCTCGTTGTAAACCGGTATGATGATACTGAGTAGATCCACTTTAAATAAACAGTTAGTTACTTTAGATAATAAAAGTATAACTAAATTTTAAAAAATGAGGTGATTGAGTTAAGGAAACCGTTATGGCAATGAATGCCTGGTTGATTTCAAAGCAAGAAACTTTGATTCTATGTACCGGTAACTGAGGTGGGCGACAATAAAGGTGAAAATAAAACAGGTCAAAACCTGGAAAAGATTGGTCCAGGTAGTGGGTTGATTTTTAAAAAAATCAAATTGCTTTTGAAGTATAACGAATACGAGTGCATGATATAGATATAAGCCATAAGATATTTTTCCAAGGTAATTGAGGAAAGCAAATTTTCCTGCATTAAAAAAACGTCGTTCATTAAAGCATTGATCATAAATAATAAAACTGTAGCAGAGGCTTTTTATAATATTTAATAGAACTATATCCTGTATAAAAAAATATGCAACTGGCAAAATGAGATAAACAGAAAATAATGTAGCTGGATGCAGCTTATTCAAAAATTTAAAAACCTTTTGTTTTTGAAAGCAAATAACAGCCATCAAGGCACCTGTACAAAAGTTCTGCAAAACATAGAAACTGTGTATAACAAGATTGTTGGCAGACTTGTGAAGTTCAATCAGGTAATAATAACTAAAAGCAATACTGCAGATAAAAAGTAAAATGATCAGCCAGGGAAGTATTTTTTTTGAGAACAGTTTTAAGACCCATACCCACACCAGGTAAAATTGCTCTTCTATTGATATTGACCATAATATGGTTAATGCAAAAGTAAAGGCTACACCATTTTCAATCATATAAAAGTTTGCATAGAATAACAGGAATGGTAGAATAGAAGGCAAGGTTGGAGGAGGTATATTAATTAAGTATGCAGTTAAAGGTAATATCACGAAACAGATTATTATCAATAAGTAGTATGCAGGCCATATTCTTAAAATGCGGTTCTTATAAAATTTCAAAATATCTATCCTGCTGTTCTTGCCTTTTTCTATCAGCAGCCGGTATGTTATAAGAAAGCTGGAAAGCGTAAAGAAAAATGGAACTACCAGGAAAGGCATTGTGATGAATGTTCTTAAAAAACCAATCACGAGGTTGGACGGTGTGCCCAACATTAAAGTATGACCAAAAAAAACACTTAGGAATGAGAAGAAGCGAAATGCATCCAGGTTTTTAAAATAGGAAACTTTAAAAGCATATTCACTCATTCGGAAGATTATAAGATACCAGTTATTTACTTAGTTTCATGAAACGGTTTACATACTTACCGATCATATCAAATTCAATATTTACAATATCTCCTTTTTGTAGTTGCTTAAGGTTAGTGTGCTTGTAGGTATATGGAATAATTCCAACTGAGAATTTGGTTTCTGCAACATTAAAAATGGTAAGACTAATCCCATTAAGGCTTAAAGATCCTTTTTCAATGATAAGACTTGCATATGCTGGATCAATCTCAAACGTAAATTCCCAACTACCATCTTTAGTTTCAGTGTGTGTGCAGTTTGCTATGGTATCCACATGACCTTGAACAATATGGCCATCAAGGCGGCCATTCAATTGCATACATCTTTCAAGATTCACAATTTTGCCTTCCTGCCAGTCTGCTAAGTTGGTTTTGATTAATGTCTCCTGTATCGCAGTAACTGTGTGTTTATGGTCGTTTACTGATTCTACTGTCAGGCATACCCCATCATGAGATACACTTTGATCCACATGTAAAAGGGAAGATATTTCTGAGCTAATTTTAAATGTTTTATTGGTCCCGTTTGGGTGGACTGAAGTAATTATCCCCATGTTCTCAATTATTCCTGTAAACATTTTGCGAAATTCAGTAAAAACTATCTTCAAATTTTATTTTTTGAAAAATAATCTGCTATCTTTGCCGCCCTGTCCGAAGAAATGACAGAATTTTTCACCTAAAGGAGGTATATAATGTTAATTATCGATTCTAAAGATTGCGAGAACATAGACAAGGCGCTTAAAAAGTACAAAAAGAAATTTGAGAAAAGCCGTGTGCTACTGCAATTAAGGGAAAGGCAAGCTTTTATGAAGCCGTCTGTTCGCCGTCGCATGGAAGTGCTGAAAGCGGTTTACAAACAACAGGTAGAAGCGGGTAAGTACGAGAAATAAATCCTCAGCTTTAATAATATTTTACTGGTAACAGGTTATTGCTAACTTTGGTTACCAGTTTTTTTATGCCTGAATCCTATAGACTATCCATAGAAACATTTTTGAATTACCTTAGTTTCCAAAAAAGGTATAGTAGGCATACTATCATTTCTTACCAACATGACCTGGAAGTTTTCTTTAGCTTTCTTCAATCTCAATTTGATGCACCTGCACTGGCAGAAATAAAACCTACCTATATCAGGACTTGGCTGGCAGGGCTAAAGGAAGATGATCTTACTTCGAAAACAATAAGCCGGAAGATATCAAGTCTTAAATCTTTTTTTAAATACCAGCTACGGCAAGGGAATATTATTATTACTCCAATGAGTACTATCATCACACCAAAGATGAATAAAAGGCTGCCCCAGTACGTAGAAAAAAAAGACATTGAAACGCTATTTGACTTTGTTGAATTCACGGATGATTTTATGGGTTTTACGGAAAGACTGATAATGCAAATTCTTTATAATACTGGTATCCGCCAGGCAGAATTAATAAATATAAAGCAGGGCCATGTAGATATGCATAATTGTACGATAAAAGTTTTTGGTAAAGGCGGAAAAGAGCGCATTATACCGGTTAGCAATCAATTAATGGCAGATGCCAAAAATTATATAGAACAAAAGAGTAAATTGCCTTTAATAAAGGATGATGAATATCTATTAATAAGTGATAAAGGAAAAAAATTATACGCCAGGCAGGTTTATACTATAGTTAGAAAATATCTTTCCCTTGTCACTACTATCGATAAGAAAAGTCCACACATACTACGGCATAGTTTTGCAACACACCTAACTAATAATGGCGCTGATCTTAATGCAGTAAAAGAATTGTTGGGACATAGTAGCCTGGCATCTACCCAGGTATATACTCACAATAGTATCGAAAAGCTAAAAGATGTGTTTAAGAAGGCCCATCCCCGAGCCTGATTTAAGCCCATCTATTAATATTTTTTTTTTGAATTCAAGCTGGTATGTGCTAACTTCAATGTTACAAAAAAGCTACTTCGCCTTTGCAATAGTGAGTGCCTATGCTTAAAATACTACATGGATTATTTTTATTGTTTCACCCATTTAAAATAGAGTGCTATGAACGTAAACATTCAAACTGTACATTTTGATGCAGATGTAAAATTGCTTTCCCACATTGAAAAGAAAGTAGAGAAGCTAACACAGTTTCACGACAGGATAACAAAGATTGATGTATACCTGAAACTTGACAATATTGTTCATAATATAAAAGATAAAATTGCAGAAATAAAGGTGCATATACCCAGACATGAATTTTTTGTAAAACAAAGTTCAAAGTCATTTGAAGAGAGTTTTGACATTGCATTGGATGCTGTTATTAATCAGATAAAAAGAAAAAAAGACCGGATAGCAGCGTGATAGAGATAAATAAGTTTTTATGGGAAATCCTGCATTCGTTGCAGGATTTCTCATTTAAAGAACATTGTGAATAAGGATGGTAAAAAAATCTTTTACAAAGTTTTTCTATTAATCTATTTCTCT
>JBDSEE010000013.1:0-11943 GCA_039920245.1 Ferruginibacter sp. | reverse complement strand
ATGGCCAGCATTTCTAAAACAAATGGCAGTAGCCATATCGTTTGTAATGACCAGGGATAGGGCAAAAGAAAAACATGGCTGACTGCAGCTGGAAAATTTTTCAGCATACTTAAAACAGATGGCTCTAAATGCATAACCGGTAAAGCCGAGTTTGCAGTACTAATTGCTTCAAAATCTGCTCTTCTTCGTACCAAAATGCTTAACGGGTTAGTTTCAGAAGGCAGTAGAATTAAAACTAAAACGACTATTCCAAAAAAAATCCCGAACGAAAGCAGTGGTTTCCATTTCATTCTTTGTGTAACGATGAAGAGAACGGAAAGCGGTAATAATATAAGACCAATAAAATTGCGCAGTAGAAGGATCACTATAAAAGAAATGATCAGTAAGATGACCCGGCGGGTAGTAAATTTTTTATAAACAGAAAAATAAAAGCTATATAAATAAAATGCCATTGCCGTAAATATTATCGCATCCTTATGCAGGCCTGAACTAAAGTAAAGTGTTGAAGGAATTAAAAAGCATCCAAGGATCAGCAGATCTTTTTTCTGAGTATAAATATTGTCAAACATCCTGAACAATGCCACTGGCGCAAAGAATCCGATGCAGTTAAAAAACAAACTATTGATATAATAATTCCCCCTGCTGAAAATATTAAATATAGCGAGGAGCTTACTTAGCAACGTGTCTTCCAGGTCATTCCAGAAAGAGCCAGTGGCACTAAATAAATGCCCATATTTATCAGGATATAAGGATGTAAAAGTAGAGGTAAGAAAATCCGATGGGCTTTTCATTAAAAGCTTATATTCTTCCTGGCCATAATAATTCAGTGCTTCATAATCATTGCCCGGATAATAATGAATACTGATATAGCCAAGGACCAGCCCGGCCGCAACTTTTATAAAAAATAATATAAGTAAGAGCCTGTTAGTAAGGCCGCTGTTCTTTAGAAAAGAAACCCTGGTTCCAATAAAACAGGCGAATGCCAGGTAAATAAAAAAAAGTAAATAAAGCATTCAATAATTTAGAAGGGGAAGATAATTAAAAAGCCATTCTCTCTTAACGATAAATCATTATACACTTAGCTAATTATCAATTGTAATAATTGTTCTTAAAAAAATTGTTTCGCCCTGCTCATTCCTTCTTAGCTCCTCCTACCTTTGCGCTTCTTACAACAACCATCTTTTTCATGGAAATTACAGCAGCAACCGCCGCCAAACTCAGGATAACAGAAGAAGAATTTGAACTCATAAAAAAGAAGATAGGGCGTACTCCGAATTTTACGGAACTCTGTGCCTTCAGTGGCATGTGGAGCGAGCATTGTAGTTACAAGAATTCAATTAAACTTTTAAAAACCCTGCCCAGGGATGGTGAGAAAATGCTGGTGAAAGCCGGTGATGAAAATGCCGGGCTAATGGATATTGGTGAAGGTTATGGTGTTGTTTTTAAAATTGAATCGCATAATCATCCTTCGGCAATAGAGCCATTTCAGGGAGCAGCAACAGGTGTAGGTGGAATTAACAGGGATATTTTTACCATGGGTGCAAGACCTATTGCTTCTTTAAATTCTTTACGCTTTGGAAATTTAAAAGATGCCAAAACTCAGCACTTGCTTGCAGGCGTAGTGCATGGTATTGGCCATTACGGTAATTGCTTTGGTGTGCCTACAGTGGGAGGCGAAATTTATTTTGAGGATTGCTATCATACAAATCCATTGGTGAATGCTATGAGTGTGGGAATTGTAAAAAATGGCGAGACCGTTTCGGCGACAGCTGAGGGTGTGGGCAACCCAGTTTTTTTTGTGGGAAGTGCAACTGGGAAAGATGGAATAGGCGGCGCATCCTTTGCCAGTGCAGAAATTACAGCAGACAGTGCGGAAGATCTACCCGCAGTTCAGGTAGGCGATCCCTTCCAGGAAAAAAAATTATTAGAAGCTTGTCTTGAAGTGATACAAACAGGAGCTGTTGTTGGCATGCAGGATATGGGTGCGGCAGGTATCATTTGCTCTACGGCAGAAATGAGTGCAAAGGGTCAGTCGGGAATGCGTATAGATTTGGATAAAGTACCGACCAGGCAAACTAACCCCGCAACTGGTGGGACAAGCATGAAAGCCTGGGAACTACTTTTGAGCGAAAGCCAGGAACGTATGCTGATGGTTGTGGAGAAAGGTAAAGAACAATTAGTATTAGATGTTTTTGAAAAATGGGATCTGCCTTGCAGTGAGATTGGTGAAGTAACTAATGATGGACTTCTTCATTTTTATATGCACGGAAAATTGGAAGCGGTATTGCCTGCAGAAGAACTTGTACTTGGTGGAGGCGCACCGCAATATGAGCGGGCTACAAAAGAACCTGATTATTTGAAAGAACTTCAATTGTTTAATATTGATGATGTTTCAGAGCCAACCGATCTGAGATCTGTAACACTTGCATTATTGCAACTGCCGAATATTGCTAGCAAACGATGGGTGTATGAACAGTATGACAGCATGGTGGGAACTGGAAATGCTTCTACCAATCAACCGAGCGATGCCGCAATCGTAGTGGCAAAGCCAACCAATAAAGCACTTGCGCTAACTACCGATTGTAATAGCCGCTATGTTTTTGCAGATCCATACAAAGGCGCAATGATAGCAGTAGCCGAAGCAGCCCGTAATATTGTATGCAGCGGTGCTGAGCCACTGGGTGTAACGAATTGCCTGAATTTTGGAAATCCTTACGATCCTGAAGTTTACTACCAGTTCAGCCAGGCCATTAAAGGAATGGGTGAGGCTTGTCGCCGGTTCAACACACCGGTCACTGGTGGCAACGTAAGTTTTTATAATCAATCTCCTGACGGCCCCGTATATCCCACGCCAACGATCGGCATGGTAGGCTTGTTGGAATCGATTACTGATATGATGACACTTGGTTTTAAAAACGAAGGAGATAAAATTTTCCTGGTTGGTGAAAGCCGGAATGACCTCAATTGTTCGGAATACCTGCACAAAATTGTTGGTATAGAAAGAAGTCCTTGTCCGCATTTTGACATTGAAGAAGAATTTACGATGCAACAAACAATTCAACTGCTCATAAAAAATAAACTCATCTCTTCGGCTCATGATGTAAGTGAGGGGGGATTAATAACAACAATTTTTGAAAGTGCATTTGTAAATAATTTAGGGTTTGAAATAAATCAAACTGATGCAGGACTTCGCACCGACGCTTATTGGTTTGGTGAAGCGCAGAGCAGGGTAGTAATTTCTATTTCCCCGCAACATTATGAAGCTTTCAAAAATTTTATCAATACGCAACAAACTAGCTTTAGTGAATTAGGTAAAGTAACATCAGCCCAAATAAAAATAGGAGGAGAAAACTGGGGAAGTATTCATGAATTTAGGAATGCTTATGATAATGCCATTGGTAACCTGTTAAAAGCAGGCCAAGCCGAAGGAGCCCTTAGTCCGTTATAATCCACTTTTTTTTAATTATAAATCCTTCATTAGGAATCATTGTAACAATTGAATAGATTTGGTTTAGTAATTTTTCATTGAATACATTTCCTAATACTTTCAATTTATGAACAGGAGAAAATTCCTACAAAATAGCTCGCTTGCAGGTATTGTTATCAGCCCTTTGTCTTCACTTGCATCGTTATCTGCTGCAACCAATAAGAACAATACTGAATTGTCTGATTGGGGTAGCGATGATTTTCCTTTAAATGAGGTTAGTATTGAAGCACTTCAGCAAAAGATGTCATCTGGTATTTTTACGTCCAGGAAAATTACAGAAATGTATTTATCCCGTATTGCTGCAATAGATAAAAAAGGGCCCAGGTTACATGCTGTCTTAGAAGTAAACCCGGATGCGCTTTACATTGCAGATGAAATGGACAGGGAAAGAAGAGCAGGAAAACTCCGGGGACCGATGCATGGAATTCCTGTTTTAATTAAAGATAATATTGACACAGGCGATAAGATGATGACAACTGCGGGATCACTTGCTTTGCTTGGTCATAAAGCGGCGAATGATGCATTCATTGTAAAACAATTGCGGCTATCGGGTGCCGTGTTGTTAGGAAAAACGAACCTGAGTGAGTGGGCAAACTTTCGGTCAAGCCGTTCATCGAGTGGATGGAGTAGCAGGGGAGGGCAAACAAAAAATCCTTTCGTACTTGACCGTAGCCCAAGTGGCTCCAGTTCAGGTTCTGCGGTGGCAGTTTCAGCGAATCTATGTGCAGTGGCTATTGGTACCGAAACGAATGGTTCCATTATATCACCAGCATCTTACTGCGGCGTCGTTGGTATAAAACCGACGGTAGGATTATTAAGCAGGAGCGGCATTATTCCTATTTCAAAAACACAGGATACTGCCGGACCTATTGCGAGAACAGTTAAAGATGCAGCTATATTTTTATCCGCACTTGTGGGTATAGATGAAAAGGATGCCGTGACGAGCGAGAGCAAGGACAGGTCTCAAAACGATTATTCAAAGGGCCTGGATAAGAATGCTTTAAAAAATAAACGTATTGGTATTGAAAAATCGTTTCTTACAGGTCATCCTGATGTTGTCAGTTTGTATAACCAGGCGATTGAAGTTTTAAAAAAGCAGAGCGCAGAAATAATAGAAGTAGAATTAATAAATGCTATGAAAGATGCTGGTGCAGGACAGTTTCCGGTGCTGCAATTTGAATTTAAAGATGGCCTGAATAAATATCTTTCAAATGCCGGCGCTTCGGTAAAAACGCTTGCTGATGTGATTGTTTTTGACAAACAAAATGAACCTAAAGCAATGCCCTATTTTAAACAGGATATACTCGAATCAAGTGATGCGAAAGGAGCGCTTGATGAAAAAGAATACAAGGATGCATTAATAAAAACGCTAAGCTCACGCAAAATTATTGACGATATGATGGCGAAAAATAATCTCCATGCAATTGTAGCGGTGAGTAGTGGATTTGCAAATGCGATCGATGTTATCAATGGAAATTATGGAACGGGTTTTTATTTTGCAGGTCCGGCCGCTATGGCTGGTTATCCTCATATAACGGTTCCTATGGGCAGGGTGCATGAGTTGCCGGTAGGTTTTTCTTTCATTTCTGGCGCTTACACAGAAGCATCTCTTATCAATCTTGCTTATGCTTATGAACAGGCGTCCAACAAAAGGACGGCACCAACATTTATTAAGACAACAATTCCAGAGTAATTAGTTTTTGTTCACTAATGCATTGCTTCACTCAAATCAATTTTTTGTGCAGATTTTTTTTGCCTCACCAGCAGAATAAATGGAATGCAGATAAGAAACATAATACCGAGATAAAGGAACACATCCATGTATGAAAGTACTGCTGCTTGTTTTGTTACCGAGAAATCAAGAACCTTATACGATGCCTTCAGTGCAACATCTGGTGCCATTCCCTTGCTCATAAAAGAATGTTGCATAGCGGTAACTCGTTGCTGAACGTTGAGATCATTTACATTTAATTTTCCTACGAGATCATTCCTGTAAACCATATTTTGCCGTGCGAGAAATGTTGTAATTACGGCTACGCCAAAAGATCCACCAAGCTGCCGCATCATTCCTGTGAATGCAGCACCCTGGCCTATTTGCTGCCCACGCAGGGAAGAAAGCGCTAACGCCGTTATCGGGATAAACAGTAGACCCAATCCTACACCCCTTGCTATCAGCATCCAGAAAAAGGCATCCTTTCCCGTATCGGGCGTTATGGCCTTATATCCCCAGTAGCTGTAAATAAAAAAGATAAACAGGCCCAATGCAACAAGGTATTGTTGCTTCACACCTTTTGTCAATAATTTACCAATGATGGGCATCATAACAGCTGTCGTGAGTGCTGCCGGTATCATTAATGCACCTGATTGCTGCGCTGTCCATCCAAGCGTGCTTTGGGTATACAGGGGGAGGATAAAAGTAGAACCGTACAAGCCAAAGCCGAGAATAAATGACATGATGGTACCGATGCGTAAGTTTCCATTTTTTAAAACCCTCAACTCCACTATTGGATTTTTGCACCTCAGTTCTCGCCAGATAAAAAAGAAAAGACCCAGTATCGATGCAGTTACCAAAAATATAATAGTGCTGCTTTCAAACCAATCTTCTTCGTGCCCTCGTTCCAGTACGTATTGTAAAGAACCAACAGTGATGGCAAGCAATGCAATGCCCAGCCAGTCTATTTCATGGGGTGCTTTTTTCTCAGCATATTTGGGACTGCGTATAAATTGTAGTGTAAGCAATGTGGCGATAACGCCAATGGGGATATTGATATAAAAAATATAAGGCCAGCTGAAATGGTCAACGATATAGCCTCCTAACGGTGGACCCAGTGTAGGGCCGATGATAACACCGAGACCATAAATCGCCTGTGCCATTCCCCTTTTTTCTACGGGATAAGATTCTGTAATGATCGTTTGTGAAGTAACTAATAATGCTCCCCCGCCAAGGCCTTGTAAAAAACGAAATGCTACCAATTCCCATATACTTGTAGCATTACCGCAGAGATATGAACAAATTGTAAAAATGATAATTGATGCTGCAAAATAATTCCTTCTTCCAAATTGCTGGGAAAGCCAGGAAGTCATAGGAACAATGATCACATTACCTATAGCATATGCAGTGATAACCCATCCCACTTCAGAAAGCGTTGCTCCAAGGTTTCCCCGCATATCATTCAATGCTACGTTTACAATGGTGGTATCAACGATCTCAAGCAGTGCACAAAGTATTGCTGTGAGTGTGATGATGGCCCGCTTTGCCCCGTATTCTACCAATGATTCCTGCAACATCTAAGTGATTTGAAAATTAGTTGTTTGTATTTCTTTTGATTCAATCTCTAATCCAGATGAACATCTACATTTACATTCATTCCGGGGCGCAGCCTGTTTATCATTGAATCTGATTTATTGATGAAGTCTATTTTTACCGGAAGCCTTTGCACAACTTTTACAAAGTTGCCACTTGCATTGTCCGGAGGCAGCAAGGCAAACTTAGCACCCGTGGCGGGTGAAAAGGAACTCAATACTGCTTCAAAATTATGATTGGGAATCGCATCCACATGGATGGTTACTTTTTGTCCCTCTACCATTTTGTTATATTGTGTTTCTTTAAAATTGGCTACTATCCATTTGTCATTGCTTAACACCACGCTGAATACAGAAGCACCAGCCTGTAAAAATTGTCCTTCCTGCACGGGAACCTTTGAAACTATTCCTGATTCCGGTGCCGTGATCACCGCATAAGAAAGATTAAGCTTTGCATTCTCTACATCCACTTCTCTTTGTTTAATTACAGAAGCGGCTACTGTTGCCTGTTGGGCTGTAGCATTACTTTGCGAAGAGACAACGCCTGTCTGTACCGATGCCTGGTTTTTCTGGTCTATCAAGATCTGCAGTTGTTTTTCAGAAATTTGTTTTGCTGCTAATGCCTGCTCATATTGTTGTTGAGTAATAGAATGATCTTTAATAAGATTTTCATAGCGTTTCAGGTCTTCCTGTGTGCGCCATACATTTACTTTTGCGGCTTCAATTTGTGCACTGGCTGTGGTCACTGCAGCTTGTGTAGTGTTGATATTCTTACTGGCAGCGCTGCTGTTTGCAATGGCTGCGGCATAGTTACTTTTTGCTGTAGAAAGTGCTGCTTCAGTTTGCTGCAATGCAATTTGCAAGTCCCTTGGATCAAGCACCATAAGCGTATCGCCTTTATTTACATGCTGGTTGTCGTTTACGTTAACTTTTAAAACGTATCCTGAAATGCGGGAAATAACCGGGCTTATATTGGCTTCTACCTGTGCATCATCGGTTTCTTCATGATGCTTGTTATGAAAATATTTAGAAAGGCCAAACCAGGCCCCTCCTCCCACCAGCAGTATAAGTACAATTATAAAAACAGGACTTCTTTTTTTGGATACCGCCTGTGTTGTTGTTTGTGTTGTTGATGTCATTGACATTTGTACTCTTTTTTATTTGGATAAATTCCCTGTTGTTAATAATAGTTTGTTGTAAGCAAGTGCCGCATCAGCTTTTGCTACGGCTGCATTAAGTTGAGCCTGTAAAAGAGATACGTCGGCATCCAGCAATTCTGTTATGGTAACAAGGCTGTTGTCATATTTGTTTTTAGTGATCCTGAAATTTTCTGAAGCCTGGGCTACAGCTTTCTGGTAAACCTCTATTTTCTTTTGCTGGTGCAAATAATCCTGGAAGTCTTTATTTACCTGGAGCCGGGTGGCGTCATTGAGCATTTGTGAAGTTGCCAGCAATTCAGATTCCTTGCTTCTTGCCTGTTGAAGTTTTGTGTTTGTCTTCCATAATGATGCAAGATTGTACTGCAGGCCAATGCCCACATTCACCGCATTGGTTATGGTAATGAACTTCGGAATGTCGGCAGCAATATAACCACCTGTAAGTGCCAGCGTAGGAAAGGCTGCAGCTTTAGCTACTTTGATATCAGTAGCTGCTGCCTCTGTTTGAAAACCAATCGCCTGTATATCTTTCCTATTCTTCAATGCTAAATTTTCAAGGTCTGCAAATGGCTGCATCGGCTTTGATGCCATCACAAAACTGGTATCAATATCAATTACCAAATTCTCGGGCAGGCCCAGCATCAGTGCCATGTTTACATTTGAGATGGCGAGGTTATTTTCAGCATCTAATAAATTCAATTCAATATTAGACGTTTGTAATTGCGCTTTCAACAGATCGTTTCTTGCCAGTAATCCATTTTTTTCAAGACGTGAAAATGTGGAATCCCTTTGCACAGATGCGGAAAGATTCTCGTGAATTACCACAATGGCCTGCGAAGCTTTATACAAATTTGTATATGCCTGGATGGTATTAAAGATCACGCCTTCTTTATCGTTCTCTGCAGAAAGCCTTGCCGCTTGCTCAAGGTATTTTGCGGATTCTATTCCATATTTTATTCTTCCTCCTGCATACAATGGCATGGAGACATTCACAATGCCATACAATGCCTGGCTTATTTTGGGAGTATTGTTTGTGCTGCCTGGTTGTGCATTTTTAAGGTCAATCTTTGCACTGCTAAGTCTTACATAACTGGCGCTGGCAGCCACATCTGGTAGCTGCCTGTCCCTGGCTTCTCTTACCGCAGCAGTAGCCTGCAGTATTCGTGCATCTGAGACCCTAAGCCTGCTGCTGTTTTTTATACTCATGTCAATTGCATCCTGCAAAGAAATCTTCTGAGGAGTTTGTGCCTGAACACCAAGGGCCATCATAACAAAGGACAATATCATACCTGCCATTAATCTATTCTTCATATCCAAGTATTTTTTTAAAAATATTTTTCAGGTGGCTGCTAAGTTTTTCTATAAGCATTGTATTAATCTCTGGTTCGGATAGTTTCTTATGCTCATTGAATTCGATATAATAATCTTTGTTCACGATCATTTGTGTAACTGTTCCCGTCATTGTGGTAAGCGCCAGTACAACGTCAATATTTTTTTTGAATATTTTTTTCTTCTGCCCTTCTTTTATCAACTGGGTAAACATAGCAGCGTAACTGAGCTTAAGTTCCCTGATAAGTTTTATGACAACGGGATTTTTTTTCATCACTTGTTCGCAAAGAAGTATTTTATAAAAGGATTGTTTGTGAATTACTTTTTTTATATAATCATCGAGTATCACTTCCACTTTTTGAAAAGGATGCATCGTCTTGTCGTTTAATAATGATTCCACCTTCATCCGGGATGCTTCCATTCTTTCGTGGAAAAGGCTCTCCATTAGTTTTTCCTTACTCCCGAAATAGTAGGAGATCATTGCCAGGTTTACCCCGGCGGCATCTGCTATATCCCTTACTGTGGCAGCTTCGTAGCCTTTTGTAGCAAAGAGCTCTTCGGCTGTTTTAAGGATATGGTCCTTCTTGTTATTGGGTTCGTTCATGATTGAATTTGCAAAGTTAAACAATTGTTTAGTTTATTTAAACAACCGTTTAATATTTTTTAAAAAAATATTTTACTGCTGAGTAAAGTGAAATTGCTGACGAGCTGCGGGACGTGCAGGGGAAGCCCTGCAATAGGCAGGGCCGGAGCGAAGCGTAGCCTGTAACGGCCCGGACCACTGATGCATGAAGGTATCTAGCTGAAAGCCAGAATAATTATCAATAATTTTATAGTGTAATAAAAATATGCTCACATGAATTGGATGATTTTAATTATTGCCGGATTTTTTGAAGCTGGGTTTGCTGCATGTATTGTGAAAGCCAGAATGAGCAGTGGAAACGAAGCCATAAGCTGGTGGGCAGGTTTTGCTATTTGCCTTGGTATAAGTATGTACTTGCTTTACAAAGCCAGTGAAACTTTGCCCATGGGAACCGCTTATGCTGTATGGACGGGTGTGGGTGCGGTTGCAACCGTACTGGCGGGAATAATTTTCTTTCATGAGCCAGCGGGATTGTGGAGATTATTCTTTATCAGTACATTGATCGTTTCAATCATTGGGCTGCAACTGCTGTCTCATTAAATGCTGCTGCTATAAAAATTTAGCAAGTTCTTTAACTGCTGTACTTCCTGCTCTTTTTGTTGTAATTGATTTATGAGTTGAAGTACAAGCGGTATGCCTGCTGCATTTACCTGAAGTTCATTGTGAAGCCTGATGATGATTTCTAATTGTTGTAATTGTTTTTGTGGAATATAGGCTGTTTTTTTTTCAACAACCAACTCTATAAGTTCATGTTCTTTTAATAGGGAAATAAATTCAAGGCTGATATTATGGTACCTGCAAAATTCCTTTGCTGCAATATATTTAGCTGTTGCCATTCTTTTGCAATTTTGAAAGTTCAGTAAAGAGTTCTTTTTCTTTTTCAGTAAGATTTTGCGGAAGTGTTACATGGTAGGTAATGAACAACTCACCAAACTCGCCCTCAGATTTATAAACGGGAAAGCCTTTCCCTTTCAGACGGATCTTTGTGTTATTCTGCGTTTCGGGTTTTATTTTCAATTTTATTTTTCCGTGGAGTGTGTCAAGCATAATATCATTGCCAAGTACGGCAGTATATAAATCAATTTCTTTTGTAAGGTGCAGATCGTTTCCTGCCCGGCGAAATGCAGTATCATTGCTTACCTGGAAAGTTATGAGCAAGTCGCCTGCAGGTCCACCATTCATTCCCGGGTTGCCATATGCTTTAAGTTTTATTACCTGGCCATTCTCCACGCCTGCAGGTATGGTAATGCGAATATTTTTGCCGTTTATGGTAAAGGTTTGCTGGTGTGTGGTAAACACATTGCTAAGGTTCAACTGAAGGCTTGCGCTTACATCCTGGCCACGGTATTTTGTGCGGCTTTGTCTTCCTGCATTTCCAAACATTGAGCTAAAGAAATCCGAAAATTCATCATTGTCAAAACTTCCTGAAGATCCTTGTCCACCGCCAAAGCCTTGTGAATGCTGTTGCCGGCGTGCCTGTTCGTGGGCTTCGCCGTGTTGCCAATCTTTACCGTACTTATCGTATTTCTTTCTTTTTTCAGAATCACTCAATACTTCATTAGCTTCATTTATCTGCTGAAACTTTTTATGTGCATTTGCATTATTGGGATTAACATCGGGGTGAAATTGACGGGCAAGTTTCCGGTATGTTTTCTTGATCTCCTCTGCCGTGGCGGTTTTGGAAATGCCAAGTACCTTGTAATAATCTATATAGTCCATGCAATTAAATTAAGCCGGGTGAATGTACCCTACAAAAGTAAAGCCGAACAGAAAATATTCTGAAAAAGCAGTTATAAAACGATGTAGGTTTTTGTCTTGAAAAATCTTGAAAGAGAATCTTTCGCCCGTAGTGTATCTGCAATAGGGGTAGTAAATGGTATGGAAATTTTATAATGGATGGAATCATCTGTAATTAAAACCAACTTATGCCCAAAACTGGCAAGGCGCTGAAATGCAATATCTGCAGCTTGCTTTGTTGATAATTGTTTTATCACCACTTTAAAATTATAACCGTCGGATGGCTT
>JBDSEE010000012.1:0-5858 GCA_039920245.1 Ferruginibacter sp. | reverse complement strand
CTTAAACCTTGAATATTCAACTTTCACTCAATCACTTCCATACTTGTCACCGGGTGAATCTCCCAGCAGGTCTTGCGCCATATATTACTGCATTTGGTACAAGTTGTAAAAGAAGCATTTTCATGATCATAATCATAAAACAAAAATCCATATACACGCACTTTCGTGTATAGGATAAGGTTATCAGCATAATTCAGGTGCTTTTTCTTGAAAGCAGGCGTCATCTCTACAACCAGGCTGTTTTTCTTCGGTGCTTCAGGTACCAGGCTCAGGTACATATGCACATCCCCATCCTTGCTTTTTATCGATGCCTGCTTACAGTTACAGGATTCAGGACCCTGTTCTTCCGCAGAGGTTAAATAGCCTTCAGTATAAACATAGGCTCCTTCGTACCATAAGTTTTTATCAATACGCTGCCGGGATGGCAAAAGATTTTTTAGCGGCAGGAATTCTGCTTCCCACTCCGGTGCAACGGTTATGCTCCGGTTCTTTTTGGTATTGAATGCCTTTTTCTCTTTGCTGATCCCATCACCCGAAGCGGGGCATCGTTTCTTAGGAGGCAGCCCTGCAGAAAGCGCCAGGAAGAAAATTAAACTGGCTAGGGCAAAGGTTTTATGCATCCATATTTTTTTTACAGCAAACTACAAAAATTATCCTACCCCCAAATAGGATTCTTATGCATTATTTATGCATCATATACTATCCTCAATAATACCACAAATCAAACTTGTTCATTACTAAACTACTCACTCGACAAGCGTTCAACCTTTTACCCCTTTGGGAACAGGGGCCTCTCCCTAGGGGGGAATTGATCTCCCAGTAAAAATTCATTCCACGCAACCTACCATGCACGAAGCATTGGGTATTTTTGATGACCAGCTCAATCACTTAAAAATTCGCTTTAGGTTTTCTTTAATGCCTTTTTGTAGCCGCTCTGGCTCTATCCCATGCATAGCTGCAACTACCCTTAATTCCTTTCCAAATTGTTCCTGCAAACGACGATCACTAATTTGTACCTCAGGAATGTTTTCCTTAAACCGGTATAAGGTAAGTTCTATATTAGGCAGGTCTTTTAGCGCAAGAGATTCAAGGGAAATTTTTACATTAAACTCAAAGCTCGGTAGTACCGCAATAAAATGCCCCTCATGGTTATGATCCTTATCCGGCCTTGCAAAACTTCGTTGCTCTCCATAGTCTGCAACTGAACCCAGCGCAATGCGCCGCTCGTTTAAAAAAACTTCGTATGCGAGCCCGTTTTGCAATAAGTTTTCGTTTATAAGTAATGGTCCCTCTATCTTACTTCCACCTAATACCATAAGCGCTCCGTCTTGAACCCGCATACGCAAAATTATATATCCTGCACCCGCTTTGGAACGGCTAACCTTTGTTACCTGTTCTTCATACCCTTGTTTAGGAATAGGCATTTTTACTTTTCGGTTTTCTTTTGCATTAAAAGGTGCCATTTCAAACCCTGCAACAATCGCCTTTTTATTTCCTTTGCTATTTTCCGTCAGTCTGCCGCCCATCGTCCCGGTCCCCTTAGGAGGATTATTAATTTGCCCCTCCTTTTTTTGAGGTATATCACCCATGACGGGCAGTTGCTTGTTTTCAATAATAGGGTCACCATCAATTTGCATCGGCATTGAAAAAATGCCTTTTATATTTTTTCTTTTCATAAATTAAATTTTACCAGTTTCTACCATAACGGTAATTATGTATCCATTTATAATAAAGTTTCTGCAAGGAAAGACCTGGAGTTGCTTTGATCATGCCAAACCAATTATGGTTATGCACAAAAAGATCTCTTTTCCCTTTTACACCTTCAAAATTGCATGCAATAAAATGGTCATCTCTGCCAAGGTTCCATTCCCCTACCCAGTCTTCCTTCCAACTGCAACTCAGGGAACTGCCATTGGAGATCATTGTTCCCAGGTATTCTTTCGACCAGTCAAGGCAATTATATACGAACAGGTCTTCCTTTCCGTCACCCTTAAGATCGCAAACAAAATAGCGGTCATTTTTGCGCATCTGCCAGCCAGGGGCATTTCCATCGTATCGCCTTACATATTGTAAGGAAGTCCCGGTGCTGCTTAGCATGACCAAATAGGCCATCGCCCAGTTAACACCATTAAAAATATAAAGATCATCTTTACCATCTCCGTTAAGATCCCCTACATAAAACTGGTCCCCTTTGCTCATCTGCCACCCTGGCAAACTGTCTGCATAAAGTTGCAGATACGTATAAGCGTTTCCGGTAGACCTGAACATTCCCAGGTAAGGATTGGCCCAGTCAGTACCATTAAATACATAAAGATCATCTTTACCATCACCATTAAAATCCCCTATGAACAACTGGTCGTTTGGCTTCATGACCCACCCCCCAAGTGACCTGTCATATCGGTTTATCACATAGAAACCTGCTCCGTTCGATTGCAACATACCAACATAAGGCATGCTCCAGTTTTTTCCATTGAATACCACCAGGTCTTTTTTCCCGTCGCCATTAAAATCAGCAACATACAATTTATCTTCTTTTTGAAATTGCCAGCCAGGCATCGCATCATCATAACGTGCTACCAGCTTAAGCCCGTTATTTCCATCATCAGCCAGCAATCCCAAATATTCCATGCTCCAGTCTACACTATTATAAACAGCTACTTCATCTTTCCCGTCTCCATTAAAATCCCCAATAAAAAACTGATCGTTCGGCTTAAATTGCCAGGAACCCGGTACGCTTTCAACGCAACTAAACACAACATCTAGTTGCTGTCCGTTCGAGCGGTAAATCATGATGGAATTATCATTGTGAATCAAAAGATCACTTTTTCCATCCCCGTTAAAATCTCCGGAATAGCATTTATCAAAATTGCGTCCCGTATGAATATGCAATTTCCCCTTAAGTTCGGTATAACATACAGGGCAGAAATCCGGTGAATTTCCACGCATCCGGCAATTGATTACCGGCCTGTAAATACCCGTACTATTGGTACCTCCACCTTCAAATAATCCCACATCATAATTATCACTCCATCCCGCAGGTTTTGTGCCCGCAGTATAACCAGAGCAATTACCCGTACCTGTTGGCAATGGTGTGGTAGGGTTTACGAATTTTTTCCATTTTAAAGTCGCCCGGTTAGTATTGGTGGTCAGGTCAACCGCTCCTGGTTCACCACCTGTATATGCCCTCGTTTTACAATACTCATCTGCAAGCCCTCCTGTTCCATGGCCAAATTCATGCGCAAGAGCTGTCCATCCTACACCAAGGGGCACAATTTGGAACCCTCCACCGCCACAGCCCCCAAAGTTTGGATTATTAAGCAGCACTACTACGAGGTCTCTTTCTGGTACCCATTTATCAAGCGCTTCAGTTACCAGGCTGCTGGTATCTGCACTACCCTGCAACCAGCAATGTGCCCATGAACCACTGAAAATATAGTTAAGAGCCGTATCGTGAACAGTCGTGCTGCTAACAGTATCGTCTGAGGGATCATCTGGAGTGCCCTGTTCATTGTACTGCATAGTACTCACTCCTGAATCTTTTGAAATTAGGTTAATTCTGAAAATATTGAAAGCCTGCTTATCCTCGTAAAAATAATCATGATTAAAAACTCCGTCTAGAAGCAAAGTCTTTACTGCATTGTTGTATGCCATTTGATCTCCAGCTGCAAATCCGTCCCCAAGGATAGCTAAATTTAATTTTGTACCAGACGGGCCTGCAGCTTGCAGTTGGGTAACGCCATCCGCTACATCTTCTGCTCTCGCAGAAATCTCTAATTTTATGCTGCTTAAAGGGCCAGCCCACCAGGAAACTTTAATGGTTCCATTTCCAGTGGCATTCTCCAATGGTCGTTGTGAAATATTGGCTGATGTAGCTCCGGAACGCTCAAGGATTTTCAGCGTAACACTCCGTAAAACTTTACCCGCCGGGATGCTAATCGTAAAACTATCTGTACCCCAGGCGGGTATTAACCACCCGGTACTCTGGTGTGTTTTCGTTTGTTTGAGAATTTGTGTGATTGCCATAATAATACATTTTTATTTATGATAATTTCTTACTGGCCTTTAACCAAAGAATTTTTTGTTGCTGTCCTCACCAACCGAAACCAGTCGGCCTTCAAATTTTATTTGTATGTTGCTGTCCCACCCTCCGAAATTAGGCTGTATTCTAATTTTTTGTGTTATACAGGTTTCGCAGCAAGGAATATTCTCCCCCTGATAAAAAATCATCCCCGCAGGCTTTTCCATATTAAGAAAACAAAAATTAAAATGATAAACAGCAATACAATACCAATCCTAACCCATTTACTTGTTGCACTACAGCATTCATCTTTACTATCTGAAAAACCAGGTACAGGTTCAACTAGCGGAATTCTGCCTTCAACATATTTTGATCGTACAAGTTCCCTGCTTATTGTTTTTCCATCCCTTGATTTGCCTGTAGAATTGAATTTAAAAGTATAGATACCTTCCTGGCTGGTAAGGCTATAAGAAAAAGCATATGTACCGTCATCGGAATCATCATCCTGGTGTCTTCCATCATCATATAAAATATGATGACTAACGTTTCCGTCTGGCCGTCTGGCTTCAATATTTATGGTGCATCCTTTAACAGGAAGACCAAATTCAGATACCAGGGCAGTAAGTAAAATGGGTTCACCCGTTTTAACAATGCTAGGCGTCACGTAAGATATCATATTAAAGTTAGAGCCAACACCTATAGCTATGCCATACATAATGGGCTGATCAAATGGCTTGCAATGCGTTGGTTGAAAGCCACTGCCATAGAGATTTCCTGCAATTACTTTATTGGCTTCTTCCCTCCCCGAAATGCAAGCCCTGCCCTCATGCTTGATCTCAATTTTCCATGTACCTGCATAACGCTCCGGTTCATGTTGTGGCATATTAATTTCAATAAACCTCGCGGTAGGGCTGGTTCCCGGCCTAATTTGAAATCCAGCCGGAACGGATAATAGATCAACAATTTCACCCAAAGGACTGATTATCCAAAAAGGTAATCTTATGCCTTCCCTGTCATATACCACCACCATGGCACTTTTATCTCCGGCCAGTACTTCAAATTCAAAATAATGTGTTTCACCGGCTAAAATAGTAAAGACAGGATCAGATATCGGGGCATAATTAACTGCCTCCATATACACTTGTGTAAATTGTTTCTCCAGGTTAAAATAATCATTGCCCGAAAAGGTTTTTGCCTGTAAAAAAGCGCCCCCCGTTGATGCGGCCAATTGGGCAAGTCTTCCAATATCAATATTATCGCCTATACCAATTGAATAAATTTTTATATCAGTAGGCACAGGTAATGGCAACGTTACAGAAGGCGGAAACCAGTTAAACCCACCAAGAAGTGAATAGGTTTGCCCATCCGCAGGGTTTGTATATGGGCTATTATCCTTTCCATCTGTTAGCACCAATATTATTTTATTTAATGCAGGTGGAGGAGTCGCACGGGCATTAGCACCAATATTATTTTCCGCTACTATAACACCACCCGCAATGGATGTTGCTCCTGCAGGCGTATAGTTTCCTGCATTAAGTTGATTTTTTATACTCGCATGATTTGCAGCAATAATAAATTGGATCCCATAGGATGGAATAACTTCAGGGCTGTTATTAAATCGTACAAGACCAATCCGGTCTTCTACGTCGGGTCTTGAAAGTTCAACAAATAATCTCGCTGCATCAAGGGCAGTGTCTATTTTTATTCTGGATCCTGAAGCCTCCGACATACTTCCTGACCGATCTATAACAAGTTCTACATCTACCGACACGGGGTTAATAACTTGCGCTGTCAGGTTAATTAAAAAAGACGACGCTGTACCAGCCGTCGTGTCATTATG
>JBDSEE010000011.1:0-3990 GCA_039920245.1 Ferruginibacter sp. | reverse complement strand
CCACCCTGCGTTCTCTTGGGTTCTTCTTCCTGCGCATTTTTTCGTTGTCTTGCTGCTTTCACGAGGCTATTACCGAAACGGTAGCTAAAATTCACACGCAGTTGTTGACTTTCAAAGTTTCCTGAGCCTTTAAAAACCTGGCCTGCAAAATCACTTACACCACTCCAGTGCATCGTTTTGAAAACATCTGTAAAGCTGGCTTTAATATTCCCTTTTCCTTTTAATATTTGTTTTTGAACACCCATATCCATTGCTCCCATTGCTTTACTCTTAAATGTACCCTGCCAAATAGTAGGCGAGTTATACCAGCCACTCATTTCTGCTGTCCATGTTTTGCCTATCTTAAGACTGGCTTGGGTAAATACATTTACAGCAAAGGCATCAAGATCTACCGTTCTTCCATTTCCAAAATTTGCTTTATACTTCGAATAATTTGAAGTTGTATTAAAGAAGGCACTGAATTTTTTGTATTGGTAAGGGTAACTGATGTTCAAGCTAATGATATCCTGTGTAGCAAGATTGCGTTTTGACATAAACGTTTTTGAAATTTCTGCAGTATCGATCAACTGGCTGAAAATATCTTTCACATGGCTATAATTAAGCCTTGTGTTTAATTTGTAATTATATGTATGTGTTATGCCAAAACTATTGGTGTATTGCGGCCTTAACTGTGTATTACCTTTCAAATAAGTATATTCATCCAACTTCATTTCAAAAGGATTCAGGTCCTGGTAGGCAGGTCTGTCAATGCGCCTGCTGTAAGTAAATCCTAACTGGCTCTTGGGATTTTTATTAAATGTTATTGCCATGCTTGGAAAGAAATCAATGTATGGCTTTTTGAATGACGAATCATATTGCTGGTATTGTCCTGCAACATATTTGCTCCCTATCGATTGTCCTTTTGAAACTGTATTTTCTCCACGAACTCCTGCCTGCAAAACAAAACCTTTCCATTGACGATTATAGTTCACATAGAGCGCATTAATGTTTTCATCATAATCAAAACGATTGCTTCGTAAAGTATCCAGCACTTTGCTGTTAGTAAACATATTATACCGCTGAAAATCATTGTTGGTATTTATCAAAGAAGATTTTGCACCAATGCCGAGTTTACCTTTCTTAAAATCCTGCTCATAATCCGCTTTTACCGATGTAATCTTAATATTGGTCGGCGAGATCATATTGTAACTTACGCTGCTTGTTTTATTTCCATTCTGATCATAATAATCATTTGGCTGCAGTTGGTTACTGAATATATGATAGTATCCGTAATCTCCATCTACATTGAGCTCACGGGTTTTTCCCCCATAGCGATAATTTAAGTTTGCATTTATATTGCTCCTGTTTCCTGTGCTGCTGTTATTGGCAACAAGTTGCTTAACAAATACGCCAGTAGGTTGATAAGATATGTTTGTGTTGCTTGTGCTTAAATTGCTGTTTTCACTTGTGTTGCCATTTACAATTACGCCTATCGTATTTTTTGCATCCAGGAATACATCCATACCTGCTTTGTAACTATGCCCTTCATTATTATTATCCATTAGGGTATGTTGGTCAAATATTGTATCAGCGAGCGTACGATAAAAATCCATCTTGTTCCGGTTATTCCCAAGATTGTAATTATAACTTCCGAAAAGGTT
Organism: Ferruginibacter sp.; assembly: GCA_039920245.1. Taxonomy (GTDB): domain Bacteria; phylum Bacteroidota; class Bacteroidia; order Chitinophagales; family Chitinophagaceae; genus Ferruginibacter. The sequence goes on along the minus strand of JBDSEE010000011.1, from coordinate 2,350 downwards.
TGTTTTTTTATTACGGTTATTCAATGAAAAGCCCCCGTTATATTTAGGTTTAATGCCAATAGCCCAACCTGCATTTACCGATCCATTCGTGCCAAAAGACTTATTTTTTTTAAGCCTGATATTTATAATACCAGCATTGCCTGCTGCTTCGTATTTTGCGGAAGGATTGGTGATAATTTCAATCGCTTCTATTTCAGATGACTGAACGGTTTTCAGAAAATCTGCAAGGTCTTTTCCTGCAAGGGGAGTTCTCCTTCCATCAATATATACCTGTACCCCATTTTTGCCTGCAAGACTTAAATTATCATCTTTATCTACCAGTACACCTGGTGCCTTACGCAGGAGTTCCAATCCATCACTACCAATGGAATTGATCGTTCCTTCAATATTCAGGATTGTTTTATCTGCCTTCACTTCCACCATTGGTTTTTTACTTGTCACTGTTACTCCCTGAAGTTCTGCCGGAAGTTTTTTAAGTACAATTGCTGGTGCCACCACGTCTTCATCGCCAACTGCAACAGGTCCCGATATGAGTGCTGAATAGCCAACATGCGTAGCTTTGATAAGGTAGTTTCCCGGTTGTACTCCCACAAAAACATACTGTCCATCAGGTTTGGTTGCTGCAAATTTCGCAGCTATTGAATCTTTCAATCTAAGAAGGCTGACAGTAACCCCCGAAGTTGGTTTCCCAGTTTCATCTTTAATAATGCCAGATATCTTTTGGGCTTGTAGAGAAAACGAAAGAGCAGTTAAAATAGCAACTATGTAAACCTTATTCATATTATTTTTTTTTATGGTTGCAAAAGTAGCCGCTGAAATTTATTACTAAAGTGGAATCCGTACAAATGGCTTAAATCAATGCAGGAATGGTAATTACCTGAGTATGAATTGCTGGTTGTGTATGCTCTGAATCCTTCAAGGAAATGAATTCCATAAAGATTCTATATTTTTTTGTCAGGAAAATATAACTCTTATCTTTGCCGTCCGAAAATAACAAAGGGAGTTTAGCTCAGTTGGTTTAGAGCATCTGCCTTACAAGCAGAGGGTCGGCGGTTCGACCCCGTCAACTCCCACTTTAACCTCACAAGAAATTGTGAGGTTTTTATTTTTATGCAATTCGTTATCTATATTTTTCTCAATAACCAAAAAATTCCTATTACTGAGTTTTTACATGAAATATCCGAAAGAATCCGCAAGCACAATTCAAACCACAAGGGCTTTACAGGAAAACTAAATCACTGGAATATGGTATTCAGTGAATCATATACAGAAAAGTCTGCCGCTATGAAAAGGGGAAAATAAATAAAGTCAAGAAAATCCAGAAAATATATTGAACAAATAATTGCAAATACTCAATTGACTTAGAGCATCCCGTTCTTCTTTCGGAAGAGTTACAATTTCGTGCCTTGTGCACAGAAGCCTCACAAGAAATAGTGGGGCTTTGTATTTCATGAAATACAAGTTTATATTCAACTGCCTTGTATTTTAATCTTAAAAATGACAAGTATCATATTTTACTACACCCATGATCATTTCGGGTCAGGCCCCAGGAAATTAGTTTTGTGCCTTAACAAAATAATATCTCTAAATCAATTTCCATAGCGTGCTATCACTGCGGAGATCCGTGTATCAAGCCAGTGGACTCAGAGGATAAAACTTTCTGCTGCAGTGGCTGTATGCAAGTATATCTATTTTTAAGTGAAAACAATCTTTGCAATTATTATGACCTGGAAAAAAATCCTGGCATTAAGGCCCAGGGGAAATTCATCGACAATAGGTTCGCATATCTTGATGATGAAAATACGATCCAGCAGTTGCTGCTTTACTGTAGTCCAAAACAAAATAACATTAATTTCAGGCTTCCCCAAATGCATTGCTCCTCTTGCGTTTACCTTCTTGAAAATATGCATAGGATAAATGGGGGTATCATTACTTCAAGGGTAAATTTTCAGCGCAAAGATATCTTTATAAGATATGATCCCGAACTGATCTCCTTAAGAGAACTGGTGGAACTTCTTGCATTTATTGGTTACGAACCGGACATAAGCCTGGAAGATGCAAAAGGTATAAAAAAGCAAACCCACAATCGTAGGGAAATATACCGACTGGGCATTGCCGGATTTTGCTTTAGCAATATAATGATGCTAAGCTTCCCCGAATATTTTTCAGGTGGATTTATAGAACAGGCTTATTTAAAAACAACTTTTACCTGGCTGATATTCTTGCTGTCACTGCCGGTTATATTTTACGGTGCTGGAAGCATCCTTATCTCGGCATACAAAGGCTTGCTTCAAAAAAATATAAATATTGATGTCCCAATTGCATTTGCAAGCATACTCACTTTTGGCCG
>JBDSEE010000010.1:0-5795 GCA_039920245.1 Ferruginibacter sp. | reverse complement strand
TACCTAGGCTTGTTTGGAATATGGTGGGATTACCCCCATAATTGTTACCACTGCTACGGCTTGTATCGTATCTTGAATAACCTGCATCCCAGGGAATGCGGTCATTTCCTGTCAGGCCCCAGCCCCCTTTTATTTTTAAGAAATTAAACAAGGTTTGACTTTGCATGAACCTTGCGTCACTTATGGTCCATGCGCCTGAAACTGTAGGGAAATAAGCTACCTTATTATTATCCCTGAAAACGGAAGACTGGTCTCTTCTTAAAGAGGCCTGCAAATTATATTTGCCATCAAAGAAATTAAAGTTTGTTCTTGCAAAATAACTTTGATACAGTTTATTAAAGGATGTAGTGAAAGGAGTTGTTTTTTTCAGGCTTGTATATTTAGCATTTTTCCCATCCTCAAAAAGCGGTGAATTAGTTGTGTCTACAAAAAAGTTTTGATTCCTCGTTTTTTGTTCCTGATATTCCGCACCAAGTAAGCCTGTAAATTTGATGTTTCTAGTAATTTGTGTAACATAATTTAATGTCCCTCCCCAATTGAAGCTTGTATAATTAGAGATGTTATAGTTAGCATTCCCCTTGTCAGATACAGTAGCTTTTGTTCCCAGTTTTGTAACAAACTTATTATAACCTGTAAACAGTCCACTGCTTGCCTCATAGCCCGCCGTTGTTGTAGCTGTTATTTTTTTTGTGATATTATATGTAGCTGATCCCCCAACCATGTACCTCTTATCTGTATTACGAAACCTACTTATATCTCGTTGGGCCAGGAAATTATTTCCCGAATTTCCAAACTCCCAGGTTGTAGGACCATCCGCCCTAAAATAACTTCCATCTGCATTATAAACCGGATAATAAGGCAACGCAGTACTCATTGATAATCCCAAGCCACCGTTCCATGCATTGTTTAATAAATTATTTACACCGCTGTTCAGAGCTCCCCTTACACCAAGTATGAGATTTTTTATTTTTTTATATTCAAAATTACCATTCAGCCCCAGGCGTGTATAATCATTGTATTTTACATAGCTCTCTTGCTTAGAAAAAACTCCTGCCAGGTAAGCGCTGTAAATTTTATTTCCTTTAGAGTATGCTAAGTTATACTCGTGGCTAAAGCCAGTTTGTGTTGCCAGCTTCCACCAGTCGGTTTCAGGATTTGCCTGTGCTTGTGCAAGTGTCAGTCCTCCTGGTAAGTTTTGCTGGGGCCCTGTATTTCCGTCAGCTTCCCAAGCTTCCTGCCGCATTGCCAGCCAGGTATCTTTATTTACAAATTTTGGTTTAAGAGAGGGAGTGCTTAAACCTACCCTTGTGCTAAAAGTTAGTTTTCCTTTTCCCCTGCCCTTTTTGGTTGTAATTAATATAACTCCATTAGCACCTCTTGAACCATAGATACCTGCAGCCGATGCATCTTTTAAAATTTCTACTGACTCGATATCATTTGGGTTAATGTTGGCTAAAGGATTTCTGTCCTGCGCTACACTATTTCGGGTTGGTCCTCCAAGAATACCACCTTCCATATTTATCGGCAGCCCGTCAATTACAATTAAAGGATCAGCTTGGGTATTAATAGTGCTTATCCCCCTAATGCGAATAATAGCGCCTGAACCTGCAAGGCCATTGCTGGTTGTAATTTGTACTCCCGCTGCTTTTCCTGCAAGTGCACTTTCAAAACTAGGGGCTGGAACATTCGCAATCTTATCGGCTCCAATTTTTACAATAGAACCTGTAAGGTCTTTCTTGCGTTGGGTACCATAGCCGACCACAATTACGTCTTCAAGTTTTTGTGTTGCTTCTAACAGCTGTACGTTGATTTCGTTTCCGTCAGCAGCAATAATTAGCTCCTGCGAGGCAAAACCTACAGAGCTGATTAATAATTTAGCTCCCGGCGTAGCCTTAATAGTAAAGTTGCCGGAGGAATTTGTTTGTACTGTGGTGCGGCTCCCTTTTACCGACACAGTTACAGCGGGCAAACCCTTACCATCACTAGCATTGGTTACCTTGCCGGAGATCGTTTGCTGTGCCCAACCGGTAAAACCGGAAAGAAGCATTAATACAAAACAAAAAGAAAAGTTGAAAAGTTTTCTCATAAAATGCAAGCGTTAAGAATTAATAAAAGCGTTAAGTGTGTATTTTTTACACGTTGGCAATGTGTAAAACCTACACAATATAAATTAATTTGACAATAATTAAATAAATGTTAAGAAATATTGATAAACAATTAAAGAAAGTTAGACAGATTGTAAAACATAAAAATTAAAAATCAATACCTATCCATTTTTTTTCTTTCTTCTCGTATTTTTTATAACTAAACTGGTATAATTTTCCAGGCCTGTGTGGCACATCTGTTTCAAGTTCGTCCAGGTCGATAAGAAAATCCATCGATAGGAATTTTTTCCTGAAATTCCTCCTGTCCATTTTCGAATCCAGGATTGCTTCATAGAGATTTTGAAGTTCCCTTAAAGAAAATTTCTTTGGAAGCAGGTTAAATCCGAGGGGATGCTCCTGTATTCTTTTTTGTAATCTTTTATAACAAGTATCAAAAATTTCCTGGTGATCAAAAGCGAGGTCACTTACTGTTTTTACATCATGCCAATGCAATTCATTTTCCAGGATATTTATTTTATGATGCTGGATATTGATAAGCGAGCAGTATGCTACGGTAACTACCCTGCCGGCGGGATGCCTTTTTACATGACCGAAAGTTTGTACCTGTTCCAGGTAAACATTTGTAAGCCCGGTTCTTTCAATTAAAATTCTATAAGCCGCATGATCAAGATCTTCATTTATTTTCATAAGGTCACCCAATAATGACCATTTACTCACGTATTTTTTAAGGTCACTGCGTATAAGTAAAACCTTTAATTTATTTTCATCAAATCCAAAAATTACACAGTCTACCGATATTGCCATACCCTCTGATTGCTGTACTTCTGACTGAATATTTTTCAGTGTTTTTACCCGGCTTGTTGTTTTTTCTGAAAGAAGGGTTTCCATATATTAAATAAAATTTAGGAATTAATTTAAAAAAGATAAAACAAGCGTCGTTGAAAAATTATATCTTATCATTCTCACGGAGTTTAATGTGTAAAATACACACATTTAATTAAATCAAAAATATTTTGTCTATGTATATAATTAATTACTTTAAACCCATAGATATCCTATTTTTTTAATTCCAGAATCAACATTTTTTTAGGCTCAATAGTGAATTGTGGCGGCAGTTCGTTCCCGGTAATTATATTTATTGCCTTGCTAAATCCCTTTGTACATTCAATATACTCGCTATCCATGTTTATTTGTTTTGTATGCTCACTGGTATTCATGATACACATGATTGTTTGCCCGCTGCTATACCGGAAATAAACATATAAACCATCATCCGGCACATACTGCATCAGTTTACCAGTAGTTATAGCCAGAGAAGTTTTACGAAAACTTGAAAGGCGACGGATATAATTGTAAACATCATTTTCTTTATCAGTTCTTCCTTCAGCTGTAAATTTATTTATGCTATCATCTTTCCACCCTCCTTTAAAATCCATTCGCACTTTTCCATCTGGGTTTGAATAACCGGTCATTAAATGTTCCATTCCATAATACATTTGAGGAATTCCTCTAAAAGTTAATAACCACCCGAGAGCCATCTTGTATTTGTCTACATCTTCATTTACAACAGAATAAAACCTTGATAGATCATGGTTGTCTAAAAAGATCACCTGGGTAGATGGACGCTTATACACAAAGTCCTGTGAAGTAGTGGTATATAATTTATTCACTCCTTCTGTCCAGCCAAATTTTTCATTTAAAGCAGGTTGTATACCGTAAAACAATTCCTGAAAGTCTGTGGTATTTTGCAGGTTGCTTTTAAAACTTATATTATAATTATTCTGGCAGAAATAACTTTGGTTAGGCACACCATGCACCCATGTTTCTCCAAATATAGTAATGGCAGGATATTCATCATACAATGCCTGGTTGCATCGGTTCATAAATTCAAGATTGTTGTAGGCATAAGTATCTATCCTCCATCCATCTATACCAAATTCTTCCACACACCATAAAGCATGTTGTATAAGATAATTTACCACGAAAGGATTTTCCTGGTTCAGGTCAGGCATTTCTTTTTCAAACCAACCTTCACGCATTTTTTTTATATCAAATGCCGAAGCATAGGGATCGAAAATCACCTGGTCTTTGTAAGTAGTTTGTGTAAATGAAGGCCACTCATGCAGCCAATCCTTCATTGGCTTATCTCTAACCGTAAAGTGTTGAAGCCCTACATGATTGTAAACTGCATCCTGTATTAATTTCATCTTACGCTGGTGCAGTGCTTCGCCTAATTTTTTATATGTAATGGCAGTACCAAGCCTGGGATCAATCTTATAATGATTGGTAAAGGCATATCCATGCTCTGACCGATGTGGTCTATCATTTTCCAAAACCGGCATAAGCCATAACGCTGTAATGCCCAAATCCTGTAAGTAATCCAGGTGATTAATTACACCTTGTATATCGCCACCATGGCGGTGATACATTGAATCCCTGTTAAGACTCTGATCTTTCATACCGGCAATCCTATCATTAGTATAATCTCCATTGCTGAAGCGATCAGGCATAATTAAATATATTAGATCAGATGCATTTACACCTTGTGCGTATGTCTTTCCTTTACCGGTTCTCCTTTGTTTGATTTCAAAACTAAATGATTGCGGCGCACTATTCTGACCTTTTAAAATAAAAGAAGCGATGCCTGTTTTTGTTGCAGGAGCAATTTCAATATTTAAAAAAAGATAGTTGGGATTTTCAACTTTTTGAAGGGATATTATTTTTATTCCAGGATAATTTGTTGTTGACTTTATTGCGCCACTTCTGCTTATATTTTTCCCATGCAACATTAACTGCAATTTATTCCACTTCATACCCGCCCACCAGTTTGCAGGATAAACTTCTTCTATTTTTTCCTGTGCTGAAGCTGGAACAAAAAACAGCAGCAGCAACAAAAGCGATGTGACAAAATATAAATTCTTTTTACACAGGCCGGTTTTCATGAATCGATAATTCAGTGCTAAGTATTTCATCAAAATGAGTTAATTTTTTTTCCTTGATAAAGAAATAACAAATGAACGCTGCTACAATCATTAATGCTCCACCGGATTGTACTGCTGCCAACATATTATTATGCAACAGATGTTTCATGATCCATGGATACCCAAGGGCTGCTACGATTTCGGGGAGTACAATAAAGAAATTAAAGATGCCCATAAAAATGCCCACCTTACCTGCCGGCAATACGCCGCTCAGCATGGCATAGGGCATAGATAAAATGCTTGCCCAGGCAATTCCTACGCCTGTCATTGAAAGGTATAACAGGTATTTATTTTCTACCCAGCTTACACTTATGAGGCCAATTGCACCACAAAGCAGGCAGAGTGAATGCGTTAATTTTCTACCAAACTTATTGGCAATTCCTGGAAGTATAAAAGAAAAAACAAAGGTCACCACACTGTAAAACGCAAGTGTGAGCCCGGCAAAATCCTTTCCTTCTCCAAACAGGGGATCTGTATCGCTCTTAGCACCAAATACATGATAGGCTACAGATAAAGAATAGTAAAACCACATTAAGAATAAGCCCGGCCATGTAAAAAATTGTACCAATGCAATGCGCTTCATGGTGGATGGCATATGTATGATGGATGAAATGATTTCCCTGGCACCGGCACCAAACCCTTTGTTGGATTCTTTTACTTTTTCTTTAAAACCAACATCTGCAGGCGGATATTCTTTGGTAGTAAGGAC
>JBDSEE010000009.1:0-12258 GCA_039920245.1 Ferruginibacter sp. | reverse complement strand
GATTGTCTGATTTTGAACAACTAAAAAGAGCAACTGCAGCTAATAAAATTAAAGCTTTCATAATAGGTGTTTTTATGGTTAGAATAAAATTCATATACCATAATGCATATAGGATGCCATGATTCATTTACGCTTCAGTAAAAAACATCTTAGCGTTATAGTAATTGTTACAAAAAGTATTTTTGAAAATATTGGGAAGGAAAACAGATATATTAATCGGGATGGTAGGTAAGAATTTTAAACCCTGAAGAAAGAGTTTTAAAACAAACACATGCATGCATTAGCCGCAAGAACGCTACATCCGTTTAAAAAAAAGGATCTATACTTTTATTGTAAAAATAAAATGAAAGCTTAAGGGGGTTACTTTCAAAATGAAGTATGAGTTGCAAAAATTAATTGGCGTGGGAAATAATTTCCGACATGGAAATACCACTATGACTTTCGTCATATACACATATTCCATCCTTAATAACCAATACCTGTGGGGACTCATGATACACATCCATCTCATCCGCAATCTTTCGGGAGATATCTCTATGGGCAATCAGATCGAGATAATAAAAATCAATATTCTCATCCATTGGTGATCTTTCAAGCCGACTTTTAGCCATGCTGCTAATGCTGCATCTTGTACTATGCTTGAAGATTACCTGTGGTTTCTCTTTTGATTTTTTATAAATTTCTTCGAGGGTGGAATTATTTTCTAATTTTAACCAGGTCATATGGTACTGAATCTACTAATGAATAATTTTTTCTGTCATCGGGCAACCAGTTTTTCTCATGCTGCCACAACTACTTATTGCTGCTGCTAAAGTTGAGAACAAGAATGCTGCCAGTAAGAACTTTTTCATGTTTTTGGTTTTTAATTTCTCTTTACAAAGATAGTTATGAATGGTAATTGTGGGAAAACGTATATATACTAATTTTGTTGTGTAAACTCTTTAAATTGGCTCCCTTACATTTGTACCCAAATAAATTTTACTTAAACTTATAAAAATGCTTGAACTAACCCGACCTATAGCCTTTATTGACCTGGAAACGACAGGTGTTAATTTATCTAATGACAGGATTGTTGAAATTGCTATTGTAAAAATAATGCCAGATGGTTCAAGACAGACAAAACGTAAGATTCTTAATCCGGAAATGCCCATTCCCAAACAATCAAGCGATATACATGGTATTACTGATGATATGGTTAAAGACGCCCCAACATTTAAACATGTAGCTAATGAAATAAAACAATTCCTTGAGAATTGTGACCTGGGTGGATATAATAGTAACCGTTTTGATGTGCCGGTTTTAATGGAGGAGTTTTTAAGATCTGAACTGGATGTTGACTTGAGCGATCGCAGGATGGTGGACGTACAACACATCTTTTACACCATGGAACCACGGACACTAACTGCAGCATACAAATTCTATTGCCAGAAAGAACTGGCAAATGCACATAGTGCCGAGGTTGACATCAATGCCACAATTGAGGTAATGGAATCACAATTACAGCGCTATGATAAATTGGGTAATACGGTTGATTCCATTTTAAATACTATAGGTGAGGATAAAGTAGTGGATTATGCACGGCGCTTTTGTTTTGATGATAAAGGAGTTGAAGTTTTTAATTTTGGGAAATACAAAGGGAAGTCGGTGCTGGATATTCTCAGGAATGAGCCGCAATATTACGACTGGATGATGAAGGGCGATTTTCCAAAACACACAAAGAAAAAGCTTACCGAATTATTCAACAGAGCGCTGTTAAAAAATAAATAATATTAAACCCTTTCAATATATTAATTGTAAAACAACTGCTTATAAAATAGTACATTTGAAATTGCATCATTTCGTTTTTTAGTGGAAAAACTCGTCATCATACCTACATACAATGAAAAGGAAAATATCGCAGCGATTGTGAATGCGATTGCATTGCTACAACCCCGATTTCATATCCTTGTTATTGATGATGGTTCTCCTGACGGCACTGCAGAAATTGTAAAAAAACTTTTTGATACTTATCCTGGCCAGCTTTTCTTAGAAGAACGCAAAGGGAAACTCGGTCTTGGAACTGCATACATCCATGGTTTCAAATGGGCTCTTGAGAAAGGGTATAAATTTATTTTTGAAATAGATGCAGATTTTTCACATAATCCTGAAGACCTGCTCAGATTATATGAAGCCTGTGCAAACGGAGCTGATGTTGCCATAGGCTCCCGTTATGTAAAAGACGGATCAGTAGAAAACTGGCCTGCAAACAGGATTGCTTTATCAAAAGGTGCGTCATTATATACACGCCTTATAACCCGAATGCCCATAAAAGATCCAACTGCTGGCTTTGTATGTTATAAAAGAGAAGTGTTAGAAACTATAAATCTGGATGAAATTTCTTTTGTGGGCTACGCCTTCCAGATAGAAATGAAATTTGCTGCCTGGAAACTTGGATTTGTGATAGAGGAAGTGTCCATCACTTTCAAAGACAGGAAACTTGGTGCCAGCAAAATGAATAAGGGAATTGTAAAGGAAGGTATTCTTGGTGTCCTCGAACTAAAATGGCAAAGTATGTTTAAAAATTATCGCAAGCGGGTAGCTCGCACAGAAAATACAACTACCAACGTTTTTCAAAAAGATGTAGTATTGAATGGTGGTAAATAATCTACAAAAGCCATTCCTAACACCCCAATATTTTTATCATAGTAGTTATTTAAATGCAGGGTGATATTGTTGTAAAGTTGTTCGCAAAAATTCCCTGTCAAGATGGGTATATATTTCAGTTGTAGTGATACTTTCATGACCCAGCATCTCCTGCACTGCTCTCAGATCGGCACCGCCTTCCACCAGGTGTGTTGCAAATGAATGACGAAATGTATGTGGCGAAATATTTTTTGTGATGCCTGCTTTTTTTGCTAATGATTTTAATATCAGAAAAATCATTACACGTGTGAGCCGGTGCCCCCGCCGGTTCAAAAAAAGAATGTCTTCTTCGCCTTGTTTTATGATTGTATGTGTACGAACCAGGTTTCTGTAGATGCCTATGCATTTGATTGCTTGTCCGCCTATCGGCACCAGTCTTTCTTTATCGCCCTTCCCGATCACTTTTATAAAACCAACATCTGTATACAGGCAACTGATCTTAAGATTTACTACCTCGCTAACCCTCAGGCCGCAGCTATACATCGTTTCCAGAATGGCCCGATTTCGTTCTCCTTCTGGGCTACTTAAATCTATGGCCCCTATTATCTTTTCTATTTCTTCAAATGCCAGTACATCTGGTAGTTTTCTTAGCTGCTTTGGGGCTTCCAGTAACAGGGATGGATCCGTATTGCTGATCTGTTCCAATTGACAATATTTATAAAAGCTTCTTAGGCCGCTAATCATCCTTGCCTGCGATGAAGCCGTCATACCTAACTGGTTGATCCATTTTACAAATCCTTCCAGGTCTTTAAGGTTAAGGTCAGCAGGATCTTTTTTATCGTTGATAAGCTGCAGGTAATCTGTTAGTTTTTCAATATCTCTTAGGTATGCTTCTACAGAATTAGGCGAAAGTGATTTCTCCAATTGCAACCATGCTTTAAATCCTTTTTTATACGGCTCCCACATTGACTACTTATTTTATGGTACAATATAATTAAACATTATTTTCGCTCTTCAACAAGATTTATCGCAACCGATATGCAACCTGTAAATTTTCGCTCTTTCCGAAAGCAATTATCACTATACAGAACAATTTACCGTAAGTTTTTAAACAGGACAGAAAAAACTCCACCGAAGGGAATAGAAGCATTCAGTGCTGCTATTCAACCGCATGTGTGGGCAAATGTTGATTGCCTTAGTTGTGCAAATTGTTGCAAAAAAATGACGCCTACTTTTACAGAAAAAGATATTAAAAGAATATCTAAACATTTTAATCAAACTCCTGAAGCGTTTAGCAAACAATGGCTGAAAAAAGACCGCAATAAGGATATGGTGAACAAAAGCCAGCCCTGCCAGTTTTTGGATATGCAGACAAATATGTGTTCCATTTACGAAGTGCGCCCGGCGGATTGTGCTGGTTTTCCACACCTGTCAAAAAGAACCTGGAGTGAATATGCATATATCCATAAACAAAATATAGACTATTGCCCCGCCACATTAAAAATGGTAGAAAAAATGGTAGAGAGATTTGGGTAGAAATTCTAGTATGAAAAGTAAAGAAACTAAAGAAAGTATTTAAAGTAATTAAAGTGGACAGTATAACTCCCATAAAATTATCTAAACACTCTAAACTACCTAAGCTACTAACCCCTCACAAATACACATCTTCAATCAAAAAATATTCAACAGGTTTCCCTTGTAGTTGTGTTATTGAAAGTACATCAAATTGTAACTTTTTCCATTCTGGATACTGGTAGGTGAATTCTTCTGCAGCATTCATCAGGTATCTTATTTTTTTCTCACTGATATTTTCTTCAGGATGGCCGAAGAGGGTAGAGGCCCTTGTTTTTACTTCTATAATATGAAGGCAGTTATTTCTATTGGCAATGATGTCTATCTCCCAATGTTTATGTCTCCAGTTCTTATGCATAATTTCATAACCTCTTTCTTTGAAGTAACTGGCGGCCAGTTCTTCCCCTTTCTTCCCTGTTGTTATATGTTTTGCCATAAAAAACTTAGGTGTCAGCCCTTAACGATGAGAAAAAAATATCCCCTATTTTTGCAAAAATAAATTTCGATGACGAAGCAAGATAAAAAAATGATTTGGATAGCCGCTGCCTTGATTATTATCGCAGCATTGATCAAAGTACTCTCCTTTGTCAAGGGCTATTCATTTAGTCCTATGATAGGGCTGGCTGTATTTAGTGGTGCAGTGATGAAAGATAAAAAATTTGCTTTTGTCTTGCCTTTATTTTCAATGTTCCTGGGCGACCTTTTTTTCGAGGTCTTTAATATAACTGCAGGGTTTTACGGCTGGGTACAACTGGTTGGATATTCAATTCTAACTATTATCACCATCTTTGGCTTTAATCTTAAAAAGTTCAGTCCATTGAATATTGCTGCCTTTTCAATCTCATCTTCCTTAATATTTTTCATACTTAGTAATAGTAGTGTATGGATATTCAGTAACGGTTATTATGCAAAAAATTTTAGTGGATTTATTGATTGCCTCGTTGCCGGTATTCCATTCCTGAAAAATGGGTTAGTTACTGACCTGGTATTTAGTGCAATTTTATTTGGTGGTTATTCCTTGGCAAGGCAACGTAGCACCGATCAAAAAACCATCACGGGCTGATCAGTCATTTATTCCGTTCTCATAATCCTCATCTGCTTCCAGGCCCGTTCCATCTGCGGCTTCTGTAGCCAATGTATCACATCGGTTATTATGATGATTGTCTGCATGACCCTTTACCCATACAAATTTTATTTGCCTTGCCTGGGAAAGTTCATGATAGATTTCCCAAAGGTCACGGTTTTTCTTTCCTCCTTTAAAACCAGTTTGAATCCATGTTTTCAGCCATCCCTTGCTTACTGAATCCACTACATATTTGCTATCAGAATAAATGGTGACCGGCATTTCTTTTTTGCTGATGGCCTTTAAGCCTTCAATCACTGCCATGAGTTCCATGCGGTTATTTGTAGTGCGCCGGTATCCTTTGCTTAATTCTTTTCGATGCTGCCCATACAATAATACAACACCGTATCCACCGGGGCCAGGATTTCCTCGTGCAGCGCCGTCTGTGTAAAGTTGAATGTTCAAAGTTTAGTTGATAGTTGATAGATCACTGATGAATGAAGATTGATTATAATTTTACCATCTATATCAAACTTGTACCACACCCATTTTAAAGTCTTCCATTTCCGCATTATTATTTGCTGCTGCAATACCTTCTGCAATCAAAAGTCTTGTCTGAGCAGGGTCGATGATAGCATCAATCCAAAGCCTTGCAGCCGCATACTGTGGCAGCGTTTGCCTTGTGTAATTATCAGTGATGGTACTTAATATTTTTTCCTCCTCTTCAGTGCTAACCACTTCTCCTTTTGCCTTCATACTAGCAACCTGAATCTGCAACATGGTCTTAGCCGCCTGTTCCCCACCCATCACGGCAATCTTGGCGCTCGGCCATCCATAAATAAATCTTGGGTCATAAGCTTTACCACACATGGCATAATTTCCAGCACCATAGGAATTGCCAACAATAATGGTAATTTTTGGTACCACACTGTTGGCAACTGCATTCACAAGTTTTGCCCCGTCTTTAATAATGCCAGCATGTTCACTACGGCTACCCACCATAAAGCCTGTAACATCCTGTAAAAAAACGAGTGGTATTTTTTTCTGGTTACAGTTCATTATAAATCTCGCAGCTTTATCAGCACTGTCATTGTAAATAACACCGCCAAGCTGCATCTCACCTTTTTTGTTTTTTACGATCAGTCTTTGGTTGGCAACAACACCCACCGCCCAGCCTTCTATGCGTGCATATCCACACACAATGGTTTTACCATAATCTGTTTTAAAGCCATCAAAACTTCCTTCATCTACGATGCAGTCTATCAGTTCATGAACATCATAGGGCTTGTTATTTCCAGCCGATATCAAACTATAGATTGTCTCTCGTTTTTTAGCCGCCGGTATGGGTGCTTCCCGGTTAAATCCTGCAAGTTTTACCGGCCCCAGTTTATCCATGATTCGTTTTACCTGGTCAAGGCATTCTTCTTCTGTCTTGAATTTATAATCGGCAATACCAGATATTTCTGTATGCGTTACCGCACCACCCAGCGTTTCATTGTCTATGGTTTCACCAATGGCGGCTTTTACCAAATAAGGGCCTGCCAGATAAATTGAACCGGCACCTTCCACCATAAGCGTTTCATCACTCATAATAGGGAGATAAGCTCCACCTGCCACGCAGGCACCCATCACTGCTGCAATTTGTGTAATGCCCATCGCACTCATGCGGGCATTATTACGAAAAATTCTACCAAAATGTTCCTTATCAGGGAATATCTCATCCTGCATCGGTAGGAAAACACCGGCACTATCCACCAGGTATATAACAGGTAATTTATTCTCCATCGCAATCTCCTGCATGCGCAGGTTTTTCTTACCTGTAATCGGGAACCATGCACCGGCTTTTACAGTTTGGTCATTGGCTACTATCACGCATTGCCTGCCACTCACGTATCCTACACCTGCTACTGTACCGCCAGCAGGGCATCCGCCTTGTTCCGGGTACATATCAAAGCCGGCAAATGCACCGATCTCTACAAATGGCTTTCCTTTATCGCAGAGATAATCTATTCTTTGTCTTGCGGTAAGTTTGTTTTTTTCTTTCTGTTTTTCAGCTGCTTTTTTACCACCACCTTCATAGATTTTTTCCAGTTGCTGTTTTATACCGCTCCAGGCCAGCCGCATACTGTCTTCATTTTTATTTTGATCCAGGTCTGTCATATATTTTTTTTGGTTACGAGCGATAGTGCAAGAAGCATCTTCAGTGGCGTCGCATTACGTTCAAAATTGGTAACTGCTATCATTTTTTCTTAGCAGCTATTGAACAAAAATAGGTGAAGTTAGAGACACGAATGTCACGAATACTTAAAAACCGGTATGTTATAGACGTACCGGTTTTTAAGTACTATTCCTATAAAAAAAATTTTCCTAATTAAGTCATTGCAGGAGATGGAATAAAACTATCATCCTGTTGTGCATCCTGTTCCACTACCTCTTTTCTCAGCATAGGTTGCCGCTTTTTGTAAGTAAGGCTACGCCATAGCCATTCAAAGGGACCAAAGCGGAAATAACGCAACCATATAGCACTGAAAATGATCTGAAATATCCAGATAGAGAATACTATATAATAAACCTGGTAGCGTTGCAGGCTGTCATACAAACCAACACCATGAAAAATAATTGAGGTGATAATGGATTGGGATAAATAATTTGTGAAAGCCATCTGGCCTACAGGAACAAATATTTGAAATATTTTCCGTAAGGGCACAACCTTGTATAACAATATGAAAAGACTTAAATAACCAGTGGTTTGAAAAACCCGGCGTATCTGGTAATAACTAAAATCCATTTGCTGAGTTAAAAGATAATTATCAAAGCGAAGGCGGTACTGGGTTCTCATTATAAAATAGTTTAACCCAATACCTAACGCAATACCAACAACTGCAACGATAGCATAGAGGTACACAGGTTTATTACCAAGAAGATACCCGGATTTAAATAATGCCATACCAAGAAAAAAGCAAAGAAAAATATCAAACCAATAGCTGTTATAAAAACCAAAGCTTTGAATCTTCATATTTATTGTTTTCAGATAACTGAAAATGGTTGCATAACTTTTACCTTTTACCTCCTTACTTTCCGCTACGGCTCTCTTAGCTATTCCATCACTTGTATTGCCTTCTTTAAAAGCAGTAAATTTTCCCAGGTCTGCTTTTTGTACATCTGTCAGGGGTTGCTTATTTGTTTCCAGTTTTTGTGCTACCAGTCCCTTGCTGATGGTTGATTTTTGATCCCGGAGTTCTGAGTTTTCCCTGTATGTACCAATTACAAGCATGAACAATGCAAGCATCAAAAGTTTGTTTACTGATAAATTCCTGAATGGGAAAAGTAATAACCCGCAAATGGCATAGGGATACAAAATGTCACCCGGCCATAAAAATACAAATGCATTGATGAGCCCAAAAAAAAGTAACCAGAGCATGCGGCGGTAAAAAATATCTGCAGGTGCAAGGCCGGGCATTTGTTTTATCAGCCTGCTTAAAAACAGGAGGGTCCCTGCACCAAATAAAATAGAAAACAGGCCACGCATGGTGCCTTCAAAAAACATACATTCTACTATCCATGCATAAAAATTCATCCCGGTTATGGGTTGGCTCAGGTTCATACTGGCATAATAAAAATGTGGCTGACTTTGAGCCATACTGTTCATTAGTAATATTCCAAGTAAGGCTATTCCTCTTATAGCATCAAGAAATAATATCCTCTCTTTTTTTTCTACTGGTGCGGCAATGCTGCCAGCAGTTTGATCAGTGCTCATGTTAGTGTTGGTTAAGTTGATTAAAATAATCTTTCTTGCAAACCAGGGATAAGCATAAATAAGCAGTAAGGCTATGAAGATAATATATTAATAGGCAGGAAGCAAGTAGCAAGAAGCAAGTGACAAGAAGAAAGTAGCAAGTAGCAAGAAGTAAATATCAAGTAGCAAGTTGCAAATAGTCAGAAACTATCATTCTATCAACAATCAACTATCACTCCTTCAACTGTCAACTATCTTTTATTAACTCCTTATCGCAACAACAGGATCCATTTTAGCAGCCTGTGATGCAGGAATGATACCAGCAAGAATACCTACGATAAGACAAAGCACAATCGTAAAGCCCAGCATAGGAAGTGAAATATAAATAGGAAAATGCATGGGGCCGGATAAGATCAAAGTAAGAATGTAAACAAAGATGATTCCTATGATTCCACCTAAAAGGCAAAGTATACCAGCCTCAGTTAAAAACTCAAACAAGATGGTACTTTTTTTAGCGCCGATCGCTTTTTTTAACCCTATCAACGATGTTCGTTCTTTAACGGTTACAAACATAATATTGGCAATACCAAACATGCCCACGATAAGGCTGATACCACCTATGATGGAACCAACAATATTGATGGTAACAAAAGAAGCAGATATCGCTTTGCTGAAAGCTTCCACGCTGTTCAATGCAAAATTATCTTCGTCAGTTGGGCTAAGCTTGCGCACCTGCCGCATTGCTCCTCTTAATTCCTGTATAAAAATTCCTGTGTTTGCTTCGGGTTTTCCTTTAGCAATTAAAATAGGGTTGGTAAATTTTTCATCAAAGATTGTACGGGCATAGGTATAAGGAATCATCATGCATTCATCATACTTCCAGCCGATCATATTTTGACCTTGTTTTTTTATAACCCCTACAATGGTAACTTTTTTTCCTTTTATTTCCACTTGTCTTCCCATGGCCCTTTCTGAAGAGCCAAATAGATTTTCGGCATTTACATAACCAATTATTCCTACAGGGCTGCCGTTATTAAACTCACTTGCTGAAAAATATCTTCCATCTTCAAAGAGTATAGGTTGAATGATTATTTGCCCTTCGGTGATGCAGTAGATCATTGCATTTTGCACTACATCATTCTGGTGAGAAACATTACCTGCTGTTTGCATCAGGAAACTAACCTCTTCTGCCATGCTTGTCCTCGCTTTTACTTCTGCTGCATTTTCATATTTCATAACTGGCCTGGCCCGCAATTTCCAGAAAGGTTTATCTGGTCCGCCACTATAATCCCATTTATCAATATAAACCGTGCTTGTTCCCAGGGTTTTAAGTTCATTCTGAATATTTTGTTCCAGGCTGTTTACAGTTGCCAGCACACCGATGATACAAAAAATTCCAAAAGCAACGCCCGTCAGGCTCAATGCTGTACGTAGTTTATTCACCTTCAATTCCTGGAAAGTGAGTCTTAATGAATTTCGTAAGATGCTAAGCGTTTTACGCATACAACAAAGTTAGGGTGTTGGCTGGTTGGTAAAACAGGTATTGGTTGAATGGTCACCAAAGTGTAATGAAATAACCCCTGGTTAATGTAGAAATATCGCTACAAAATAAGAGGTAAAATTACTATGCGAGGGTAGCTTATCTAATGTTACATTTGGCGGCCAAGTTATATGAATGATCTATATCCAAACTTAACATGAAAAACCCTAATGGAAATGCCGCTTGCAATAACGCAATAAAGCCTACTTCCCTCTCTATTGATATTACTGGTATAAAAGTTCCCAAAAAAGAAGAGCATCCTTCAGAATATTCGGATGATAACGAAATGCTTGGCCTGGTGTTGAATGCTGCGCTGGATGCAATCATTTGGATAGATATAAATGGAGATATCAGCTTCTGGAATCAGCAGGCAGAGCAAGTGTTTGGTTGGAAGATGTCAGAAGTGATTGGGAAGCGACTTTCCACTTTCATTATTCCTGAAAAATACCGGCAGCGGCATGATGAAGGTATGGCCATGTATGTAAAAACTGGTAAAGGCCCTGCCTTAAATAAGTTACTTGAATTGTCTGCACTTAAAAGAAGTGGCGAAGAATTTCCGATAGAATTAACGATCGTACCCATCCGCCAGGGGAGTGCTGAATTCTTTTGTGCATTTATAAGAGATATTACTGCCCGAAAATTAACGGAGGAAAAAATTAAACAAAGCAGTGCCAGGCTTATGGAAGCCCAGGAAATAGCAAAGATGGGAAGTTGGGAAACAGATCTCTTAAATCTGCAAGTAATATGGTCAGATGAGACCTTCCGAATTTTTGATACAACACCGCATGTCTTCGAGGCCTCTCACAATGCGTTTTTAGCATTTGTTCATCCGGAAGACAAAGCTATGGTTGACGCTGCTTTTGTATATTCATTAGGTAAAAATATTGATAACAGTATTGAGCACAGGATTATAACTCATACTGGGCTGTTGAAGTTTGTAGAGGAGCGCTGGAGAGTTGTGAGGGATGATAGTGGCATTCCGGTTCGTGCGGTTGGTACCTGCCAGGACATCACTGATAATAAAAACGCCGAAGCAGCTATTGCCAAAGTAAACGCCGAAAAAATTTTAATACTTGATAGTATTGATGATGGCTTTTTTGCGATTGATCATAATGCAATGGTAACTTATTGGAACAGGAGAGCTGAAATTCTTATTGGTGAAAAAAGAGAGAAAATGATTGGCAGGAACTTGCATGAGATGTTTGCACGCCCCGACTCCATGCAATTCTATGATAATTACCAAAAGGCAATCCGTGAAAAAATAACAGTGCATTTTGAAGCGTTTTCAAAACGCACTAATAAATGGTTTGCGGTTAGTGCCTTTCCTTCTGAAAATGGGAGTCTATCAGTTTATTTCAAAGATGTATCAGGAAGTAGAGAAGCAGCAGATAAAATAAAATTAAGCGAGGAACGATATAACCTCGTAAGTAAAGCCACCAATGATATGGTTTGGGATTGGGATCTTCTCACTAATAAAGTATATAGAAATAAAGAGGGTTGGAAAAAAATATTCAGAACTTCAGATGCTGATATGGATAATATATCAACAGATGATTGGGATAACAAGATTCACCCGGATGACCTGGACAAAGTAATATTAGCTGAAAAGGAAATACAAAATCCTGCTAAAGATCTTTACGAAGTTGAATGCAGAATGCTACGGGATGATGGTACCTATGCCATAATAAATGATAGGGGACAAATTATACGCAATGAGGAAGGAAT
>JBDSEE010000008.1:0-37132 GCA_039920245.1 Ferruginibacter sp. | reverse complement strand
CTTATCTCATTGTTGTCAATTTTATTTTTTTAGAATATACAGTTCCTTTTGTACTACGAAAAAGGAGATACATCATTTACAATATTCTGCTCGCCATCCCGGTATTTTGGCTTTATTGTCTTTTATGGTCATATGGCATGTATGCATGGAGGGGACTGGGTATGCAGTTACATATTTATGCAGGGTTAACAACATTTGTATCATTGGGTAAGGCACTTGCAGCTCAAATGGGATACAGTGTGGGCTCTGTTTTCTTTTTTGGGATCATTAGACATATTTATAATTATATAAAATTAAAACAGGCCGCACAGCAGTTACGGATTGAAAAACAGGCGGCAGAACTAAGCTATCTGCGGTCACAAACCAATCCGCATTTTTTATTTAATACTTTAAATAATATCTATTCATTGGCAAGAGATAAGAGCGATCTGGCACCAGAATCTATTTTGCGTTTGTCAAAAATATTGCGGTTTATGTTATATGAAACCGGCGGAGATTACATAGCAATAGAACAGGAATTGAAAATTATCACCGATTATATAGATCTTGAAAAATTGCGATACGATGAATCTTTGCGAATTAATTTTAACTATGATATAGAAGATATGAAACAAGCATTGCCACCACTGTTGCTGCTGCCATTAGTAGAAAATGCTTTCAAACATGGTGTTTCTGAAACAAGAAATAATCCATTTGTAAAAATCCATCTTTCAGTTAATCAGAGGAAGTTAACATTTGTTGTAAAAAATTCTGCTGAAGAATTTCCTGCTGAAGGGAATGTAAAAGAAAATATCGGTCTTAAAAACCTACGACGGCAATTAGAATTGCTATATAGTGACTATGATCTGTCAGTTAAGCAAGACATATCTGAATTTACTGCTACTTTAAAAATTAATCTTGCAAGCCATGTCTAATATAAAATGTATTATAGTAGAAGATGAGCCATTAGCAGTAAAAGTTTTATCTGATTATATATTGCAGGTCCCGTTCCTGCAATTACAAGGAACATTTAAAGATGCTATTCTTGCAACTGACTGGTTGAGGCACAATAATACCGACCTTATTTTTTTAGATATTCATCTGCCTAAATTAAAAGGGATGGCTTTTTTAAAAACGCTTATAGATGCTCCTGCAGTGATTATAACGACTGCGTATCATCAATACGCCGTGGAAGGGTTTGATATGAACGTAACAGATTACTTACTGAAGCCATTTGATTTTGAGCGTTTTTTAATAGCCGTAAATAAAGTAAAAACTGCAGCAGGAGAAAAATTAAAAACGGGCGAAAGCTTTGAAGTAAAAAATTTTATATTTCTGAATGCAGAAAGAAAAAAAGTGAAAATCTTATTTTCAGAAATTGTTTATATCGAAAGCCAGCGGGAATACATCAAGATCGTTACCACAAAAAAAGAATACATATCCAAAATGAGTACGCATGAAATGGAGGAATTGCTGCCAGCAAATCATTTCAGGCGGGTTCATCGCTCTTATATAATTTCTATTAGTAAAATTGAATCCTACACAGCCGAGATGGTAGATGTGGGTGGAGTATCTATACCCATTGGCAGGGGTTACAGAGATATCATAGAAAACCTGTAGCTGATGATGTAAGCCAGTTTCAGGGCGAGACAGCATATAGCAGATGTCCCATTGTACAGCCCTACTTTTACTATTTGAATATCCCTTACTTCTTAAGAAAATAAATAAGCAAGCTATGGCTAAAGGTTTAAGCCGATTATCTTTTCGGTAAAGCGGCCAATAGTTATTGACCCTGCATATGCCAAAGAGAGCAGGTAAATATTTTTTTACGACATCACCGTATACACAGAATAAACCACCGTAAAATCATTTGAGGTATTTCGTGACTATTGTGAAAACTATTTTTATTACTTCATTGATATCCATCCAAAACCAGTAAACAGCTTTTCCTCTTGTATATTTTTTACCACAATTCAATAACCGGACAGACCTGGAATTTAATCATGCTGTGTAGGAACTGATCAAATTATTGATCTAATAAATTTTTTATCAGGCTTTAATCAACAATCATAAACTTTCTTATTAATGATATTTTTTTAGATAAATCCTTTTACAAAATATCCCCTTAAAATATGACAACTCTCTCCACACAATTAAACAGGCTTAAGAAAATTACAAGTATTTAAAACAGCAAATTCAATGGCATATTATTATTCATTTTATAAAACGTTTTTATGAAAAAAATCTATTACATTTTAACTTCTGCTATTTTATGTTTATTCATTAGTCATGTAGTGACAGCCCAGGTACAGGAAGTATGGGCGGTACCACATACTTATAGCGACATGAGCTTAGATGCGGCTAACGTAAATGCCGTTGATCAGTACGGGAACGTTTATGTAGCAGGGATAAGCCATCAAACATCTGGTGAAGACTATGTTACAATTATTAAGTACGACGCATATGGGGTAGAGAAATGGAACCATGTGTTTGGTGGTGGATATGAGAATTATTATATGCGCCCGGTTGAATTAATAGTTAAGAACAATAATGTTTACCTGTTAACCACCAGCTTTTCAACAAACAATGTTTTTAAGGTCGTTAAGTACGATTTAGATGGCCACTTCCGTTGGTTAACAAAATTTTCAGGAGTAGTAGACAATCATTATGGGAAAGCATATGACATGGATGTTGACCCTATAGGCAATGTATATGTTGCGGGCTACGAAGCAGCAGAATCGTCGCTGGACCCTACTACCCTTGTGTCAATATATTTTACTGTGAAGCTCGAAGGTTTAGAAGGAGAACAGCAATGGGTACGAACATATAATGGTACTGATCCGGGAAATGGATCTAACCTTGCCTATGCAATAGTAGCAGACCCATCCGGGAATACGTATGTAACAGGGAGAAGCCAGTTCAATGGTAAGTTGGATATCGCAACTATAAAATATAATACTGCTGGTGTCAGGCAGTGGGTGCAGCGTTATAATGGAACTGCAGATGGAGACGATGTTGGCTATGACATTGCACTGGATGCCGGCAATAATATTTATGTTACAGGTTATACAACCGCGGCAAATAATAACAAAAACTATGTAACCTTAAAATATAATTCAGATGGTGAACAACAGTGGGTTCAAACTTATAATGGCTTTCAGGAAAAGGACGATGTTGCGAATGCATTAGTTGTGGATTGGGCTGGCAATATCTATGTAACCGGAAATAGTCATGTGATCTCAGATCTGGACCATTATGAGGGTGTAACTATTAAGTATAATACTAACGGAACAGCATTTTGGACCTCCAGGACAGATATCTATCCTGAAGACATAGCAGTAGATGTAGAAAATAATGTATACATAGCAGGCGGTAATATTTCGGGTTCTAAAATTGAAACGATACGGTTGAATTCCGGTACCGGGGCTCTTCACTGGACAAAAGAATTTGACAATCGAAGAGGGGATTTTTTCTTCCAATTTCATCCCAAGGTTTCAATTGCTGTCTTTGGTAACAGCAATGCAAATGTTTTTGTATGCGGCGGCTTTAATCCGGATGGTAACGATCCGGCTGATTTTATCAGTATCAGGTATTCCCAATGCAACATTATTTGCCCGCCAAACATTACGGTGAACAATGATGCTGGCAAATGTAATGCAGTTGTAAATTTCAACCCTGTTACTTACTCAGGTGATTGCGGTAGCAGCTTTACTTATTCGCATAATACAGGTTCAGAATTCCCGGTTGGTACTACCACCGTAACCGCTACGTCTGATGCAACAGGGGCTACATGTTCATTCACCATTACCGTTGTAGATAATCAATTACCCGTTTTTACTAACTGCCCGGCAAGTAAAACGGCAAGCACCAGCCCTAATGTATGTTATGCAACTGCTGCCAGTTTGAATGCGGGTACTGCTACAGCTACTGATAATTGCAGCGTAACGGTTACGGGCGTAAGAAGTGATGGATTATCTCTTTCTGCAAATTTTCTTCCTGGCACAACAACGATCACATGGACGGCGGTAGATGCAAGCGGTAATTCAGCAACATGCATTCAAACTATTACGGTGGTAGATGATCAGTTTCCTGTTATTACTGGCGAGGCAGCAAGCACGGTAATTTTGTCGCCACCAAACCATCTCATGCGTGATGTGGCCATCAGCTATACAGCTACAGATAATTGTCCAAATGTAGTAACAACGCTTTCTATTACCAGCAATGAACCCATAAACGGAACCGGTGATGGTGATACGGATCCTGACTATATAGTGGTGGACAACCATAATGTGAAACTGCGGGCAGAAAGGGCAGCCAATGGTA
This sequence comes from Ferruginibacter sp., assembly GCA_039920245.1. Lineage (GTDB taxonomy): Bacteria > Bacteroidota > Bacteroidia > Chitinophagales > Chitinophagaceae > Ferruginibacter. Next base: position 32,830 of record JBDSEE010000008.1, on the reverse strand, counting down.
CAGGAAGAATTTATATTATAACTATACGGGCGGTAGATTCATATGGCAATGTTACCCTAAAGACTGTGGAAGTAAGGGTGCCACACGACATTAAAATCCCAAATAGCGGCCATCCCTTCGTGGTAGGTTCTACGGTAAATTTCCAGGGAGAGTTCTGGGATAAGCTATCTAACCGGCATACTGCCAAATGGTTGCTGGATGGAGTAGTCTCCGCTAACGGGACTGTTGTTGAACCGACTGCAAATCAAAATGGAAAAGTTACCGGTAGCTACAAATTCAATACTGCAGGTGTGTATAAACTACAGATGAATGTGATAGACCAAACTGGCGTGGTTTCTTATGCCAATACACAGGCTGACCTAGATGCGATCGTGGTTATTTACGATCCTAATGGCGGCTATACTTATGGGGGAGGTTGGTATCCTTCTCCGACAGGCGCAGTAGTGGATAATCCTTCTGCAACAGGTAAAGCAAGCTTTGGCTTTGCCATCAATTACCGCAACGCCGCAAGGCCCAAAGGTGAAACCCAGTTTGAATTTAAAGTTGGCAATTTTGAATTCAATGCATTGAATTTTGAATACCTGGTTGTTTCGGGAGCCAAAGCACAGTTCAAGGGCACAGGAAAAATAATCGGTGGTCAGAGCGGGCTTAATTTTATTATGACTGTAATGGATGGAGCGCTGGATGGAAGCGGCATTGATAAAATACGCCTTAAAATATTTAAGAATAACGGGCAGGTAATGTATGATAACCAGCCTGGAGCAGGTGATGCCGAAAATCCAACTATGGCAGTGGGTGCAAACAGCATCATTTTTATACAAGGTACGCAGGGCAACCAGCCCATAACATCTTCTATGGAAAAACAAGTTGCACATGATGAAACGGCAAACGATGAAGAAGTTGCAAAAGCATTGTCAGTAATTGCATTTCCCAATCCATCCAGCAAAAACTTTATGCTGAAGATCAGGAGCAATGATGAAAAAAAGCCTATACAAATGCAGGTAACAGATGCACAGGGCCGGGCCGTGGAAACCCATTCTTCTCTAAAGTCCGGGGCAGTAGTAAGTATAGGAAGTCTATACAAAACAGGTTCTTATTATGTAAAAGTATTTCAGGGCACACAACAGCAAACGCTTGTTCTGGTAAAACTTTCAGAATAAAAAAATAAAAGCTAACTGCCTTTTTTAAAAATAGGAGGCGACTCTTTTTACTTACAATCCGTAGACATCCCCGCAGGCTGTCTATGGATTTTTTTTATTTGCATTTAATTTAGATCACAAAAAAAAACCAACTCCAAAAGGAATCGGTTTAAATTTTCAGAATTTATAAAAACAAAAAATCAAAAAGTGATTGTAACGCTTAAAAAAATTTACATCCCTGGCATTTCCTTTTTTTGCCTCATGGAAGTCAGCGATGGGTCCATCTCAATAGCCTTATCACACATTTGCTCTCCCCTATCCTTTTGGCCTTTTTTCTGGAAACATAGACCAGCCTGGTACAATGCCTTTCCATCCTTTGCGTCCATTTCCATCAGCTTCTGGCAATATTGCAAAGACTTGTCAAATTGTTTTTGCTTATAAAATATTTCAGCCATATCACGCAGTACATCTTTATTTCCTGGCTTACGACGGTAAATCTCATTTAACATACTTTCACCCTTTTCGTAATTGCCACTATAAAGCGCAGCATATCCATAATTCTCATTAAAGTCATTAGAGGTTGTGTATCCATTTTTTGCTGCGTTATCAAAAGACGTTACAGCATTTTTAAAATCATTGTTATTGTAATAAAGTAATCCTAATTCGTACATCCAGGTGTTTTTGCTTCCTTCCATGCTTACCGCTTTTTCATAATAAGGCAGCGCTTTTTTATATTCTTCCATGTCCAGGTAAGTGCGTGCCAATGTATAGGTAGCCTCAGCATCGGCAGGGTTTTTTGCAAGGGCTACTTTTAAAGCTTTTTCTGCAGATGGATAATCTTCTTGCTGATAATAGCTCATACCTATAATGTGTTGGGCATTTTCACAATCACTACATCTTTGTGCAAATTCAATTGCCTTTGGGTATTGCCTGTAGCTATAATAAAGATCAGTAAGTTCCCGGATGGCTACTTTATTGGAAGGTTGTAAGTCGTAAACTTTAGTAAAATTAGTTTTTGCAAATTCTATCTTTCGCATTTGCATATAGGAATTTGCATTTTCAAGGTATGCTTCAATAAATGCGGGGTTAAATTTTATGGCTGTTTCAAAAGCTTTGGTTGCCATCAAATATTTTTTGGCATCCTTTTCTTCCTTCCCTTTATTAAAGTAAAATTGAGCGCTATCCTGAGTTTGGGCAGATAAGGTATATGAAGCGAAAATGCTTAAAATATAAAGTAGGTTTTTCATAATGTGATATAAGAAGCAAATTTAAATTTAACTATCGTAAAACTACTCCTGCTAACGCTGGAACATCTATAATTATTTCATAAATCCGCTTCTTTTTATCAACAGCAGTGCAACTAATATTATCATTCATATAATTGCCGGTTCCCCAGTATTTTTTATCGTCCGAATTAAATATTTCAGTCCATTTATTCTTACCCTTTAATTCCATTTTCCATCGCCTGTGTGGGTGCCTGCTCATATTAACAATTATTACCAGATCGTCTGCTTTATGATTTCCCATTCTCCTGTAAACCAACAATGCATCTTTTCGATAGTTGGTGTATAACCATTCAAATCCATTTTTTTCAAATTGCAGATCATGTAGAGCATGCTCATTACGATATAAAAAATTCAGGGAGCGAACCGTTTCCTGCATACCATTATGTGGGGGGTGTTGTAACAGCTCCCATTGCAATTCACTACCAAAATTCCATTCATTAGTCTGGGCAAATTCATTTCCCATGAATAAAAGCTTAGCTCCGGGGTGCGTGAACATGTATGTATAAAGCAAGCGAAGATTGGCAAATTGCTCCCATTCATTGCCCGGCATTTTATAGATTATCGGGCTTTTGCCATGTACAACTTCATCATGGCTTAAGGGCAACATGAATTTCTCATCATAGAAATACATCATGCTGAAACTAAGATCATCCTGGTATGCATGCCGGTTGTCGGGATCTTTTTTAAAATAGGTGAAACTATCATGCATCCATCCCATCATCCACTTCATTCCAAATCCAAATCCATCTTTCTTAACAGCTGTAGTAATTCCAGGCCAGTCAGAAGCTTCTTCTGCAATCGTTTGTATGCCTTCAAAATGCTTATACAAAGAGACATTCAATTCTTTCAGAAATTCAATGGCTTCCAGGTTTTCATTGCCACCAAATTCATTTGGCTCCCATTCACCTTCTTTGCGTGAAAAATCAAGCCTGATAATAGAGTTAACCGCATCCACCCTTAATCCATCTGCATGATAATATTTTAACCAAAAATGTGCATTGCTTAATAAAAATGATTTTACTTCTCCCCTCTTGTAATTAAAAATATAACTGTTCCAATCGGGGTGATAACCTTTGCGCATGTCTTCATACTCGTAAGTGAATGCACCATCAAACACATGAAGCCCATGAGCATCGTGCGGAAAATGTGATGGCACCCAATCCAGGATAACACCAATGTCATTTTGATGAAGTCTTTCTATCAATAGCATAAACTCCTGCGGGTTTCCATAGCGGGATGTAGGGGCAAAATATCCTGTACCCTGGTAACCCCAACTTCCGTCGAAAGGATGCTCCATCACCGGCATAAACTCCACATGTGTAAACCCCATTTCTTTAACATAAGGCACCATCCTGTCTGCTGTTTCTAAGTAGCTGTTAAATGCCTCATGGTTATTTTTATCAGGCCGCATCCAACTGCCGAGATGAACTTCATAAACAGACCATGGTGCATTAAGTGAATTGTTTTTTTTCCGGTTGCTCATCCAATGTTCATCATGCCATGGGTGTTGTAAGCTCCAGGTTACAGAAGCTGTAGCTGGCCTCAACTGGCTATAAAAAGCATAAGGATCAGCTTTCTCATATTCCAGTCCATTATTTCCTTTTATAAAGTATTTGTAAAGCACGCCTTGTGCAATCCGTGGAATAAACCCTTCCCAGATACCTGATTTATCCAGCCTTGGAAAAAGTGGATGTAATTCTTTTTTCCAACCATTGAATTCCCCAATCACAGAAACTGTAGCGGCATTTGGCGCCCACACTGAAAAATAATATCCATCTGTATTTAATACATTCAAATAGTGAGCACCAAATTTTTCATAACCATCAAATAATGTCCCTGTTGCAAATGATCCAATATCTTCTTCATTAAAAAAAGAATAATTCCATACGAGCTTATTGCTATCAATAAAATGATCGTCTTCGTATGCCATTGTTATAAGATTGAAACCGTTCCTAACTATTACGTTTAACTTAAATTTATGAATAGCTAGTTTGCATCAATGGAATAAAAAAATGATTTTTACTCCCATTCATCTCTTGTACCAAAACAAACTCCATGCTTTACAAACTATTATCCTTTTTGTTTGTGCTAATAATAAGCAACAGTCTTACAGCACAATCTATTGAATATTCGGGTAAAATAATGGATACCACAACGAAAACCGCAGCCAAAAATGCAGTGATTGCATTACTCACACCTAAAGATTCTGTTTTTGTAAAATTTACCAGGGCTAAAGAAGATGGCAGCTTCGAGCTGAAAAATATTCCTCCAGGAAAATATATACTGATGGTAATGCATCCAACATTTGCAGATTATGTAGATGATATAAACCTTACGAATGCTACAGAAACTGCCGGCATTATTTCCATGACCCCAAAGAGTAAATTACTGGAAGCAGTTATTCTTAAGAGCGGCAGCCCTATCAGGATAAAAGGTGATACAACTATATATACTGCGGATAGTTTTAAAGTTAGTGCAAATGCAAATGTGGAGGAGCTACTAAAAAAATTACCAGGTATACAAGTGGATAAGAATGGCCAGATAAAAGCCATGGGCGAAACTGTGGAAAAGGTTTTGGTAGATGGGGAAGAATTTTTTGGGGATGATCCTGGCATGGCTGTAAAAAATCTAAGAGCAGATGCCGTGAAAGAAGTACAGGTATTTGATAAAAAATCTGAGCAGGCTGAATTTACTGGTATTGATGATGGCAAGACACAGAAAACAATTAACCTAAAATTAAAAGAAGATAAGAAGACCGGATATTTTGGAAAAATTAGTTTAAGCGGAGGATTGAAAGATGATATTGCTGACAGGTATAATAATAATATCCTGCTTAGCAGTTTTAAAGGCAAAAGAAAAATAACCGGTTTTTATCTGAATGGAAATACAGGCCAGGACGGGCTTAGCTGGCAAGACAGTGAAAAGTATGGTGGCGAAGCGGACAATGTAACCATGTCGATGGATGATGATGGTGGCGTAATGTATATGTGGCGTGGCGGTGGCAGCGATGATGAACCTTATGTAAATACGGAAAATGGATTCATCAAAAATGACAATGTTGGTGTACAATACAGCAATAAATGGAACGATAAATACACACTGAATTTTTCGCCAAAATTCAACAGCCAGATCTACAATAACAACCGTGGACTTTTCAGGCAGACACAGATCGGTGATTCCGTGTTGAACGAATATTCAACAACCCTAAGTAATATCAACCGATACAATTTTAAGAGTAGTGCCTCTTATGATATTAAAATTGATTCGAACAATAGTTTGAAGATAACTTTAAAAGGCAATTTTTATCACACAGAAAACAACGAGGTAAGAAACTCATACACCACTGGCAAAACAGGTTCGATGAAGAATGCAAGCAACCGGGAACTGGAAGCCACATCTGATAAAACTGCTATTTCATCCGGTATCATATTTAAACACAAATTCAAAAAATTAAGAAGGACCCTATCTGCAAATATTGACTGGAATATGCTGGATACAAATGGCGATAGTTATTCAAATTCTCTTAACGAATCTTATTTAAATGGTAGCCTTAGCAATACTGAAAATATTGACCAACTAAGGATTACTGACAGGCTTACACAAACACTTACTTCAAGAATAGTTTATACAGAACCACTTTCAGCATTTTACTCTCTTGAGCTTGCCCATGAAATTTCTTATAACCACGGAAACAATAATCAACAAACGTATAGTTACAGCCCGGCAAATGATAAATACGATTTTAAGGTTGATTCTTTATCAAATGACTTCAGGCAATCTATTACCGTGAACAAGCCTTCGTTTAAAATAAATTACAGTAAGAAAAAAGTAAAATGGAATATCGGTTCGGGTTTTGGACTTACACATTTTAACCTGGAAGACGTAACTTTTAATAAAGATTATGTAAGGAATTATACCAATTTTTTTCCTGCTGCAACTTTTACATACACTTATAAAAGCAACCACAATATACGGGCAAATTATAATGGAAACACCACGCAGCCAAGCCTTAATCAGCTTCAGCCTTTGCGTGACAACAATGATAAGTATAACCAATACATAGGTAACCCGGATCTGAAACCTTCCTTTAGTAATTCTATCAATATTTCGCACAATAGTTATAATTTTCTGAAAGACCGGTGGATGTATCAATCCATTAATTTCAGGACCACATCTAACGCTATTACTACCAGCAGGACAATTAATCCAGATTCTGCGCTTACGATAACTAAACCAGTAAATACAAATGGGAATTACAATGTCGGTTTTTGGGGAGGCGGCGGTTTCAAGTTAAAATCAATCGATACCCGGTTCAATTTCAATCCCAATTTAAATTATTCCAAAGCCACTGATGTTATCAATAACATAACAAGCGTTTCTAAAACTCTTTCATCGGGCATCTCAATTTACATTTCCAAATCAAAGGACAAAAAATATGATTTCTCCCTGAATAATAATCTTAATTACAACAGCAATAAAACATCGCAGCAGCAAGGCCTGATAAAATATTATACAAATTCGGTTACGGGAAATGCAACAGTATACATAAAGAAAGTATGGTCAGTTTTTTCGGACTATACCTATTTCTACAGGCAGAAAACGCCACAGTTCAATGATGCATTAAACAACCAGATATGGAATGCAGGGCTGCAACGTACTTTTAAGAACAACGAGTTTACCGCATTTTTTAAAGTAAGGGATATACTTGATCAGAACATCGGAATTACCCGAAGGTTTTCGGGTAATACATTAACTGAGGAACGCAATGACCGGTTACGCAGATACTGGCTTGTAGGGTTTAGCTGGGATTTTAAAAACAAGTCAGCAGCACCAGCAAAGAAACCATAATACACTTAACTTTAAAATGAACGTATGAAAAAATATATTAGCTTTCTACTGCTCCTGTTTGTTTTTGGAAGGACAACTGCACAATTCATCAGCAAGGCAGAAATAGAATTTGAAGTAAAGACAAATATTAAGAAAACACTTGGCAACAACCGCTGGGATGAAATGCTTAAAGAAAATCTCCCACAATTTAAAACAGGTTATTATCATTATAGTTTTGCCAATAATAAAAGCATTTACAAATTTGATCACTGGGACCAGGTAAAGATCCCTGATTTTCTCAGGAGAGATGATGAAAGCAATGTTTGGTATTTTGATCATAGCATCAACAAGTTCCAGATGCAGAAAACAATTTTTGGAGCGGTGTTCAGTGTTGATGACAGCATACAGCAAATTAAATGGAGCCTTTCTAATGAGAACCGTGTTATTGCTGGCTTTAATTGCCGCAAAGCCGTTGGCAAGATCAGGGACAGTGTTTATATTTTCGCATTTTATACAGATGAAATAATGATACCTGGCGGTCCATGCAGTATCAATGGTTTGCCTGGCATGATACTCGGACTCACTATCCCACGCATGTACCAATCTTTTATTGCCACTAAAGTAATGGTAACTACTGTTAATGAAAGCGCTATTAAAGCTTTCACAGCAAAGAAGCCTTTCACCATGACTTCTATGCAGAATATATTAAAGGAAAGGACAAAAGACTGGACGAATGATGAGGATGAAGATTCAAAGAAATGGGTGCAACAGATGTATTGGAACGCATTATTATAAAAAATAAAAAGCCCCGGAAATGCCGGGGCTTTTAGATTATAGTCAAAAAATTTACGTACCGATATGGCCGCCCCAAACTCCAAAAACTTTCAGCAGCCAGAGGATCACTGCAATGATAACAACAATATTCAAAATTGATTTGATGGACGATGCCATTGGAATGTAGCGATTGATGAGCCAGAGGATAAGGCCCACAACTACAAGCGTAATTACTACAGTGATTAATTGATCCATAATGATTGTTTTTGGTTAAAAGTTTATTTATGAAAAGAGACGTTTTAAATTTCAAATCCATCATCGATTACCGCAGCTTTTTTTACAACAACGATACCGTCTTTTATTGCATACAAAGAATGATCCGAATCTGGTAAATGGGTTCCACCATTTATTTTTACATTTTTTCCTATTCTGCAATCCTTGTCCACAATTACGTTCTTTAATACACAATTATCCCCTATCCCAACGTTTGGCAAACCCTTAATATAATTATATGCTATCTCTTCTATCGTTTCATAAAAATCATTGCCCATTATATAACAGCTTTCAATATTACTCCCCATACCAATCCTGCTGCGAATACCTATCACACTATTGCTTATGCTTGCCGCATGAATGATTGAACCATCTGCAATGAGGGTTTGTGTAAGTGTGGTGCCACTTATTTTCGCCGGCGGTAACATCCTCGCCCTGCTATATACCATTTTTTTATTGTCAAATAAATTGAACGGAGGCAACTCTAATGTAAGTGCAAGGTTAGCCTCAAAAAAAGAATAAATATTTCCAATATCAGTCCAGTATCCTTCATACTGGTAACTAGCCACCTTGTATTTGCTTATTGCATCAGGAATAATTTCTTTTCCAAAATCGGTTGCATCTTTTTTTTCTTCATTTAGCAGATCAAAAATTAATTTACGATTGAAAATATAAATGCCCATAGATGCCAGGTAGTGCCTTCCCTGCCGGTCCATTTCATCACCGGTATTGCTGGTCCAGTTTTGTAGTAATTCTTTCCCTGGCTTTTCAATAAAACTTGTGATATTATTATTTGAATCCGCTTTTAAAATTCCAAATTCTGTTGCTTCCCTTTCGCCCACAGGTATAGTGGCAATGGTAATATCTGCACCCGATTCAGTGTGCTTATCCATCATGGCGGCAAAATCCATTTGATACAATTGATCGCCACTAAGAATAAGTACATACTCAAACTCTTCGTTACGGATATGTTTCAAAGATTGCCTTACAGCATCTGCCGTACCCTGGAACCAACCAGGATTATCCGGTGTTTGTTCCGCTGCAAGTATATCCACAAAGCCAGTGCTAAAGCCACTGAACTGGTATGTGTTTTTAATGTGTTTGTTTAGAGAAGCAGAATTATATTGTGTAAGTACAAACATGCGGTTTACATTGCTGTTTATACAATTGGAAATGGGAATATCCACCAGCCGGTATTTTCCTGCAATAGGCACGGCTGGCTTGCTCCTGGTAGCAGTAAGGGGATAAAGCCTGTTACCGGCTCCGCCGCCTAATATGACCGCCACAACATCTTTGCTATGCATATATTAATTATTTATAGATGAAGAATATAAGTCAAGATATTTATTTGTACTAAGCTCCCAGCTATGATCGATCAATAATATTTTTTTACCTATTGCTTTAAATGTTTTTTTATCATTGAATAATTTAACGGCTCGCTTTATTGAATATGCAATATCATCTATGCTGGCATTATTAAAACAAATACCGTAACCACCGGTTTCACCAAAGTCTATTACAGTATCTTTAAGACCTCCCGTACTACGAACGATCGGAATGGTTGCATAACGCAAGGCATACAACTGGTTAAGTCCGCAGGGCTCTACCCTGCTTGGCATTAGCAAATAATCGGCGCCTGCATACATCTGGTGACTTAGTTTTTCATTATAGCTAATTTCAACCCTGTAATTATCCGCATTGGTTTCTTGTAAACTTAGTAACGATCTTTCAATGATTTTTTCGCCACTGCCCAACACAATAATATTAATTTTTCCCTTGTGTGCAAGCAATCCATTTTCAAATGCTGCCGGTAAAAGATCTGCAGCTTTTTCATTTACAAGCCTTCCGATAAAAACAAACAATGGAAGCTCAATATCAAAATTAAAATCATCGCAGAGTTTTTTCTTATTTAATTTTTTACCCTCTTCAATATTTTCTTCATTAAAATTACTCATGATAAAAGTATCCTTCTTCGGGTCCCAAACATCATAATCAATCCCATTTATTATGCCTGAACATTTGAATGCTTCACTTTTGAAAAGGCTTTCCAGCCCATTTGCATCAAGCATAAGTTCCTGCATATAGCCAGGGCTTACGGTATTCACTCTGTCGGCGCATTTAATTCCGCATGCAAGTGAGTTGACTACTTTACTCCAATCCAGCAAGCCCCATCTCCAGGTGTCCCACGCAGGAAGATAAGTAGCTTTCTCCCATCCCATCCAGCCCTGGTATTGGGCATTGTGAATGGTAAGGACTGTTGCAATACCAGCAAGATGCCTGTAAGCAAAACAATACTTCATCATAAATGGTATAAGCGATGCATGGTGATCATGTACATGAACAACAGAAGGATGATGTTCCCATTTACTTAACCAGTCTGTTACAGCAATCTGGAAAGCAACATATCGCTCAGTATCATCATCATAATTGTAAATATTTTCCCGGTCAAGTAAGCCGTGTATGTCTACACAGTAAAGATCAAAGCCGAGTTTATTTGTTATTTCCTTTATGATGGTATAATCAAAATTGTAATGGCCCATGCTGAATTTCCCTTTGTGCGCAACTTCCCATTCGTTCTCATATAAAAATTTTGTGCGGTGCATGGGCATCACCAGTTTAGCAATATGTCCGGCCCGTTGCTGGTATTTTGGCAAGGCTCCGGCTACATCAGCCAGGCCACCTGCTTTTGCCACCGGGTAACACTCAGCGCTTACGTGAAGAATTTCCATACTTACTTTTTATATCAGGGTTGAATTTAAGGATGTTATTTTTATTATACAGCACACATATCATAGAAATCAGCAAAATCATGAAACTCAATAGTTAACTTTTATGGCATTGCTGTGATGTCCTATTAATTTTTATCCTATTTTCAGCAAATAAACTACTACTAACATGTCTATAACCACTAACGATCATTTGTCTGAAATTAAACCATCTGCTTCAATCCCCACCAATTACGGTGCATTAAGCACCTTGGTTACTGTTTTCTTTTTTTGGGGATTTATTGCTGCAGGCAACAGCGTTTTCATTCCTTTTTGTAAACATTATTTTAGTCTTGATCAGTTTCAAAGCCAGTTGATCGATTTTGCTTTTTACACTGCATATTATATTGGTGCTCTTGTATTGTTTGCCTATGGCGCTTTTGGTGGGCATGACCTTGTGGGCAAATGGGGTTATAAAAAAAGTATTGTGTATGGTTTATTATTTTCAGCGCTGGGCGCAATAGCAATGATCATTGCCGTGAATGTGAACACGTTTGCAGGAATGCTTGTAGGGCTTTTCATTGTTGCCCTGGGATTTTCATTGCAGCAAACTGCGGCACAGCCATTTGCTATTATTCTGGGCGATCCGGCAACAGGTTCCAGCAGGGTTACCCTGGGTGGCGCTATTAATTCATTTGGTACCACCATCGGGCCTATTGTTGTAGCCATAGCATTGTTTGGAACAACGGCAGCTATTACTGATGAAAAGATCGCCTCATTAAGTTTAAGCAAGGTGATCGTTTTATATTCTTGTGTAGGGGCACTTTTTATTGGTGCAGCTGCATTGTTTTATTTTTCTAAAAGGGTTCCTGCAGGTGTGGAAGAGGAAAAAACGGAAAAAGCTGGTAAGGCTTTATATGCATTGCTGATAATGACGGGCCTTTTGCTGGTGATGTTTGTGCCTATATTCAAAAGTTATAAAAGCGACGATGCAAAAAAAATCGAAGTAATTTCAAAAGAGATTGCACCTGTTAGTAAGCAAATTGATTCATTGCATCAACTTAGCCGCAATGCAACTGTCAATGAAAGTATTGTGTATAACAATAAAATTGATGCTCTAAAGGAAAGAATAATGCCCCAGACAAATGAAATTGTGTCTATTAAAACGCCGCTTGAGGAGTACCGGATGAAATGGTTATTTGCAGCACTGGCGGTAGTTGTGCTTGGATTATTGATTTCCAATATGAGTGCAAGAAAAAACAACAATGGCTGGGGTGCAATGAAATACCCCCAATTGGTTCTTGGTATGCTGGCGATCTTTGTATATGTTGGGGTAGAAGTTTCTGTAGGAAGTAACCTGGGATCATTATTAAGCCAGAAGGATTTTGGTGGATTGCAGGCATCGGAAGCTACGCCTTATATCGCTATGTATTGGGGAAGCTTAATGATAGGCCGCTGGGCTTATGCGGTAGGTGCATTTAACTTTTCAAAAAATACCAAAGTTATTTTGCAAATTATTGTACCGTTAGTTGCTTTCGGAATCATTATCGGGGTGAACATACTTTTTGGTTACAGCATGAAGGCTTTATATTATTATGTGTTGTGTGTGGCAGTACAAATTGTGGCATTTTATGTTACTAAAAACAGGCCTGCAATAACTTTACTTGTATTCAGTTTATTAGGTGTAGCTGCCATGGTTATTGGAACTCAAACTACCGGCACAGTGGCTGTGTATGCAATCCTTAGTGGCGGCCTTTGTTGTTCAATTATGTGGCCTTGTATTTTCAGTCTTGCAGTGGCAGGTCTGGGCAAATATACTTCTCAAGGTTCTGCATTTTTAATTATGATGATTCTTGGGGGTGGTATCATACCACCGTTGCAGGGAAAACTTGCAGATTACTTGCAGGCCAATTCCACCGTAGAAGGCTCCGGCATTCACCAATCTTACTGGGTAGCCGCAATTTGTTTTGCATACCTCGCCTTCTTTGCATTTGCAGTAAAAGGTATTTTGAGAAAGCAGGGAATAAATTACGACGTTACAGAAACCGCAACCGCACATTAATTATGGCAAAAAATATAGAACATGAATATGCTATAGGCGTTGATATTGGTGGAACCAATACCAAGTATGGCATCGTAAACCGGAGAGGCGATATTTTATACCGGGGAGTGATAAGTACTTCGGCTTATGAAACAGCGGAAACCTTCCTGGACGCATTACACACCGCTCTTTTACCAGCGATACAAGAAAGTGGTGGCATGGCAGCCATTAAAGGGATTGGTGTGGGCGCTCCCAATGCAAACTATTATACAGGCAATGTAGAATATGCTCCAAACCTAAGATGGAAAGGCATTGTTCCCCTGGCAAAAATGCTGAATGAAAAGTTTGGTTTTCCTGCTGCTATAACCAATGATGCAAATGCTGCTGCTGTAGGAGAAATGAATTATGGTGCAGCAAGAGGTATGAAAGATTTCATTATGATAACGCTTGGCACCGGCGTGGGCAGTGGCATTGTAGCGAATGGACAATTGATTCTGGGCCATGATGGATTTGCCGGAGAACTGGGTCATGTAATTGTTATTCCAAATGGAAGATTACATCCTTCTACAGGCTTTCATGGTTCTCTTGAGAGTTATGCAAGTGCCAATGGAATGTGCACTACTGCAAAGGAGCTATTAAAAGAATCTGAAGAGCCAAGCATGCTTAGAGATGAAAAAGAATTAGATGCCAAAACTATTTTTGATTGTGCAGTAAAGGGCGATGCAATTGCAAAAAAAGTTTTTGAATTCACAGGCAATATTCTTGGCCAGGCCTTGGCAAATTTTGTAATGTTCTCTTCACCGCAGGCAATCATATTATTCGGCGGTGTTACAAAAGCAGGTGATATTTTGATGAAGCCTGTAAGTGATAGCATGGAAAAAAATCTACTTCCTATCTTCAGAAATAAAGTAAAATTAATTTTTAGCGAATTGAAAGAATCTGACGCTGCTATCCTCGGCGCAAGTGCTTTAGTATGGGAAATAACAGATAAGGATAAAAAGGGTTAAAACTTCAATGTTTATAAAACAAAAGGGCTTCCAACGAGGAAGCCCTTTATCTTTTGTCACTACAGTTACTATCTTACTGTTATCACAGGACGTAATTTATAGGTTCCATCTATTTCTAATTTGATGGAAGCGTTTGCATCAAAATCAATTACTACGGTTTCAAGAGAGCTGTTTAAAGTTTTATTCAATTTGATCTTTAAACCTGACTCCGAGCCACTTGGAATAGTAAGCGGAAAAACCTGGCCAATAGTTTCTACTGAATTGTTTGTACCTAACACTAACCGAATTTGTTTTACGGTTTGTTGTGGAATGGTAATACTTCCAATCAGTGTGTCTACATTATTTTGCAAAGTAAGCAGATCATAAATTCCTGCGTTGGTTTGCAATTTTACCCAGCCATCTGCAGATGTTGTGTCGTCTGTGTACTTGATCAGAACTTCCCTGATGTCTACATTAACTTTTGTGAAAGCTCCGGGTGCATCCGTCATTTTTACCTGGAGTGTTGTAGATGCATTATCGTCTTTGCTGCATGAGGTAAATCCTATTGAAGCAGCTAAAAATAATGCTCCAATTGTCTTGAGGTTTTTTTTCATATATGTATCAATTTGTGGTTCGGTCCACTACTTGACAAAATCATGCCAAATTGAGAAATCACTCTAAAACAAAAGAGAAAAAGTAAAAACCCTATAGTAAAAAAACTACTTACGCTTTATTATAAAAACGGCTGGTACGGGGCGTTGACCAGTTTTGTCGGAAACATTTATGGTGGGCTTTCCGTTTATGAGCATACAACTGCTACCACCGCCGTCAAGATTCAAACCTTCTATGCAACTAAGATCCTGCAACAATTTAGCTTCCTGTATTAACGTAGCGCCAGAACCTTTTTCGTTCCGGCCTTCAATAACCATGATGATTATTTTATGATCAGCAGTATAACCAATGCATGTACGGGGATGTTTATCATTGATTGCTTTGCCAGCAAACATTTTTTCCTGGTTATTAGTTATAACAACATTTCCATTTTGTAATAAAACAGGACCACCGCCAATAGCAGTCTTCATTTTCCATTTATGAGATGCTACCGTAGTATCTGCAGAAGGAAAGGCTTCGTATGCATTAGGAAATCTCATGGTAGAGTCTGCACTTATCCATGCAATATCTGCGTTTCTTTTTTTATCAATTCCAATAACACCTCTCGTCATTGGTTCGTTTATAAATTTTGTAGTATCCGTTTTGGACCTGGCCTGTCGCACATTATAGCCAAGCAAATGCCCGTCTTTCACAACCACATTCAGGTTCTGGTTGGTTTCAAAAGAAAAAAACGTACCGTTAATTACCAATAAAGGTTTATTATTTTTCTCAAAGAATTGCTGGGGAGTTAATCTTCTTTTAAAAGTAGTATCTGTCGTAAAATCAAGCTGCTTATCTTTTAGATCTGCAACTAAATAATATGCCCTGAAAGCACCTGTGTCTAATTTCTCATTGGTAAAATAAACATGCATTGAAGAAGGAAGTGGCTGGTAAAGCGAGTCAACATTCTTCCATTTGACCTGGCTAGAAACATTAGAAAAGGAAAAGATAAAAAAAATGGCCAGGCAATATTTATACATGATTTTAGATTTGGATTATACAGCGGGCGAATCTTTTTCTTCCATCCATTTGTTTCTGCCCCATCCTTGTATCACATGTTTTTCACTATGGTAAGATGAACGGACAAGCGGGCCGCTTTCTACATAGTCAAATCCAAGCTGGTAGCCTATTTCCCGGTACTCTGCAAATTCATCCGGGTGAATAAAACGATCGACAGGCAAATGTTTTTTTGTTGGCTGTAGATACTGACCAATTGTTATAACATCTACCCCACTATTGTAAAGATCCTGCAAGGTCTGTATTACTTCAGTTCTCGCTTCTCCAAGGCCCAGCATGATACCGCTTTTGGTTCTCATACCTCCTGTTTTTAAAATTTTAAGCGTCTCCATGCTTTGCCAGTACTTTGCCTGTATCCGAACCTGGCGGGTAAGCCTTTCAGTGGTTTCAATATTATGACTCACTACATCAGGAGCAGCTTCAATAATACGCTGGATATTTTCTTTTTCTGCTTTGAAATCAGGGATCAGTGTTTCCAAAGTAGTTCCGGGATTAAGGGCATTTACTGCTTTGATAGTATTGAACCAGATTGTACTTCCGCCGTCTTTTAATTCGTCCCTGTCAACCGATGTGATCACAGCATGTTTCACTTTCATGAGATGAATAGCTTCTGCTACACGCTGTGGTTCATCCCAGTCAACAGCATCTGGGCGACCTGTAGCAACTGCACAAAATCCACAACTTCGGGTGCATATATTTCCAAGTATCATAAATGTTGCCGTGCCTGCACCCCAGCATTCGCCCATGTTTGGGCAGTTGCCACTTTCGCAAATGGTATGAAGTTTATGAGTATCTACAAGGTTACGAACATGTTTGTATTCTTCGCCAATGGGAAGCTTTACACGAAGCCAGTTTGGTTTTTTTACGGGAGCTATTTCAAGTGTGCCACAGGACATAGTATCGTTTAGTGTTTAGATAGTTTAGGAGTTTAGTCCAAATAACAATCGGGACTAGTTTAACTGCTAAATTACAAACTGATAAGAGTTTATTTTTTTTGAAGAACGTAATTTATTGCTGCACAAAGATATAAAAGTATAAGAGGGCAACGCCCGTCCAAACCGGAAAATCACTTGCTCTTTATTTATATTGTATCCGGGCGGGCAACGATGATGTTTATTGTGCTAAAGCACGGACCAATATTTATTTTCTTCTTCCAAAAACAATGGCTACATAAGCCCCAAAGAAAAACTGTTTATACTTTGAATAAACCATTTGTGGAATTTTTTTGCTATAAAATTCGCCGGTAAGACCTACTTCAATGGCATTTACCATTTCATTGTATTTACCATAATCAAAACGCAATGCCGGCTTCACATAAATTCCGGGCACAACTGTAATTTGCCCCCAGCCTTTTCCTAAACCCGGGCCGCCATAAAATGGACCATTCAGAAAATAAGAACTGTCGGCACCATCATACCCTACAAATTCCAGGTTGTTGCCCTGCTTTTGCACTTCAACAAGGTATGGCCGTAGCAAACCGACGATAAGTCCACCACCAATATTTCCTGTGATACTTACGCCATTCTTATTTCCTTTATTGCCCAGAAGAACCTGCTGCTGGACACCTAGTTTTACAGGATAAAAGAAATTTATTTTACCATAGATAATTGGGGAACCATTCTGTGACACCGCTTGTTTTTCTTCCTTGGGATGTTTTCTTTCTGTCATTTCTAATTGAAAAAGCAGCCCCCGGCTAACGGATTGGGCCCTGCCTACCTCAACAAAAGCACCATAACCATCGTTCGTAAGTTTACCTCCTACTACAAAATGTTTCCGGTAAGAAATTACACCTTCTTCCTCACTTTTGGACATTGCATTAATGCGTTGCTTACGTTGCGCTTTCTTTGAAACCTTATTAGTTTCTTCCTCCTGGGCCATGCAGGTAAATACAACACAAACAGAAAGCAACGATAGAAATATTTTCTTCATGTATACTTTTTTACTGGAGTAAATTTATGCAAAAATACTATGTTGTGGCTTAAGATAGATGTGTTTATATCAGGATTAGCTGCACAGCGCATCAAGGCAGGTAAAAATTTAGTATATGAAAATTATATAGGGCAAGAAACTCGTTAAAGTTTAACGCATAATAAGTTTTATATCATTCACAAAGCTCCCAATAGGTAAGTATTTGAAGAGGCGTCAGCTTTTTAAAATCAGGTTGCCTACAGCACATTGGAGGCAACGTTTCTGATTGCAATATTCGTTTTTCATTTGTATTAATGCCTGCGAATCGAAAGCGGATTTGTTTTGAATCCCCAGTTTCACAAATCCTTTGGTGATATAGTTTTGTTCTGCGGAAACTTGCTCAAGCCACATCAAAGCTTTATTTTTTGTCGCTTCATTGTTATTATAAAATCCATGAGTAAAAAGCATGGGCACAATTGTATTGATAATGATGTTATGGATCATTTGCCTGCCTAATACTTTGGGTTTAAAGCTGGCTTCATCTTCAAAATTATAATGATAGTGCCAATAATCATTTGCTGTTACTGCAAGCAAAGACTCAATCTCAGTTATAGAGCGTGATTCTAAAATAGTAGAAAAAAGATGCTGGCTTTGCATGACCAACGCAGATAATTGTGCAAGCCTGATAGTAGGAAAATTAGCTGGCCGCATGCGCATGAATAACAGGTTCACCCCGGCAACCCTAAGTGAATACTTTTTTTGCAAAAACTGGTATTCTTTTTTTAGCAACACAGGATAATCTTCGGTGAATTTCTTTTCAAGCAAGCCGGCTTGCCCAAAAAGGATTGCTTCCAATTGAATGATTTGTTGTTTATGTTTTGCCAGTATATTTATAGGAATGCTCCTGGCTATGGCTTCAAATGCTTCGCTATTAAGTGTAATGCCAAAGTTGCGGGAAATCATCCACCAGAATGTTTCTTCCCAATGAAAATTATTTTGCAGAAGGAGGCTGTGAATGTAGGAAGCTTTTGTTTGCAGCCGCTCCACGAGCAATCTTTCTTTCCAGGAAGTAAGTGTGATACTACGAATGGAAGGAAGGTGTTTATAACATGGAACGAATGCAGGATTACCCATCATGTCTCCATATTTGTTCAGCAAGATCATTGAGATCCGATCCTGTAATATTAACGTTGGAAATGCTACATCGAGTTTTTCATCTTCCTGCCATACAACATGTAAAATAACGTTCTTATAATTTTTATCATTGCCATGGTTATGTGTTTTCCATTGGGAAGAAAACAAATGCAGTTCTACACTTCCTGCCCATAAAGTGCCTGCAATATTAATTTTTGCGTTTAAAAAATCCGGGCCCTGGTTAGTATTGAGTGTGCCGGGATGAACAATGGTTATCAACTGGCCATCTGTAGTAGAAAGTTGATTTATATTGTAATGCTGGAATTGCCAGATGTATTGAAGTAATTGCTCAGTCATAGGGAAATTTTGACTGATACAAAATACAAAACTATTTGAGAAATAGTAAATTTTTGTGAATGGCAAATGGTGAAATCCCCGAGCCTTTTCACAAGTTCAACAAGCATTCTAATAATAAAATTGGGAAGGAAATAAAAATCTATGGAATTCAAAATCAGGGAACGTAATTTTAAAATTTGAAGTTTTCACTTTTCTCTATTCTCATTCACCATTAACCTCATTCCAAATTATTCAGTGCCTGTACAACTTTACTTACAGGAAGACCCATTACATTATAAAAATCACCATTTACAGATTTGATTCCCACCACGCCTATCCATTCCTGGATTGCATATGCCCCGGCTTTATCATAAGGCTGATATTTATCTACATAAAAAGTTACTTGTTCGTAGGTCAGGGGATGAAAACTTACTTCAGTAGTATCGGTAAATAATATTTCATTTTGTTCATGAATGATACAAACACCTGTGATTACATTATGCACAGAGCCCGATAGATCTAAGATGAATTCAATGGCTTCATTCCTGTTTTTGGGTTTGCCTAATACTTTGTTATCCCAAACTACAATTGTATCTGCAGCAAGGATTATTTTGTCTGGGGAGACGATTTTTTTAACAGCAAGCGCTTTATTCAAGGCTATGTGCATAGCAGTTTCTTCAAAGGAAAGACCGGCAGGAAAACTTTCATCGGAATTACTTATCACTACTTCAAAATCTATTTCAGCCCATTGCAGCAACTGCTGCCTTCGTGGAGATTGGGATGCTAAAATGATAGAGCTTTTCATGTGTTAAAAAAGAATAAAAAATATCATTGAAAGGATGCCAAACATCATCACGGCTTTTACAGCAACACTGAGCTTATGATAATCAGAAGTAGTTTTTGCATCGTACAAATTTTTAAGAATATAAATTAAAGGAAGGATGATAAGTACAACACAGTAAAGAACTATTGCCCACCAGCCAAGCTGCCAGGCGTATAACTGAATAATACTAAGCGAAGCAATGCATACAATTAACCATACGGCAACAAAGACTTTACTGGGCGGCACGCCCCAAACTACCGGCATTGTTTTGCAATTATACCTGGCATCACCATCCATATCTTCCAGGTCTTTTATAACTTCCCTAACTAGTGAAACAACAAATGCGAATGCGGCATATAAGATGGTGAGCTTATAAAATTTCTTGATATCAAAATTAAATTGTTGCTTTTGAAAGGCTGCTATATCTGGTAACCCGGCGCCGGCAAAGAAATATACCACTACAATTACCCAGGCCGTCATTGCAGCAATGATGATATTTCCGCTCAATAATTTTCTTTTGAACCGGGTGGAATAAAACCATAACAAAACAATACATCCTAAGTTTGCAAAAGCTATGATCCAGTTATGAATTTTGAAACTGATATAGATGCTTAACAATAAACCAATTCCCGAAAAAACGATATGCCAGATAATAGCCCAGCGTCGTTTTACCAATTTATCCACGACGACTTTAGAAGGCTTATTCACTGCATCGATATGCATATCAAAATAATCATTAATAATGTAGCCTGCTGCTGCTATAAATAATGATGCAAGACAAAGCAGGTAAAATAAATAATGAGAAGTGGTTCTTTGGATCAATAAGGATTGATAAATACAGAAATAAAACAAGGACTGCGTGAGGGCAATAAAAAAAAGGTTAGGCCAGCGGATCAACCTGAAAAATGCAGCTATTGTTTTCAATGGTGTTACTTGTGTGGTTGTTATGCTGCTAAATTAATGCATTGAGTTATTTACTGTGAGGCGATCTCTTCATCATGTGTCCAGTGGTCATTTAATTTCATGGTTTTTTCCAGAACATCCCGTACACAGCCTTCACCACCTTTTTTGTCTGAAGCATAATGGGCAATAGCCTTTATTTCAGGTACAGCATCAGCGGGGCAACATGCAAGTCCGGCCATTTGCATAGCTTTCAGATCTGGAACATCATCTCCCATATATAAAACCTCAAGCCATGCAAGCCCATGCTGCTGCACATATTTTATCAATGTCTCCGTCTTATTTTTGATATTTAAATGAATATCTGTAATGCCTAGTTTCTCCAATCTTAATCTTACTGCTTCTGATGTGCCACCGGAAATGACCAGGATGCGGTAACCTTTTTTAATGGCAAGTTGAAGTGCATACCCATCTTTAATATTCATTTTCCTGGCATGCTGCCCATCATTAAGCACAAGCAATGTTCCATCGGTAAGAACGCCATCTACATCCAGTACAAAACACCTGATATTTTTAAAGAGTTGCAGTACATTCATGTTTACTTGCAAATTATTTTGTAGCTTCTGATGATTATTTTTTCTGATTATCCCTCCACTCATATACCCATGAGCTTTGGATCATTTCCAGGTGGCCTTCAGTACTTCCTTCAGGCTTACCTTCAAATTTCGGTATTTCCAAAACCCATTTCAACAAGTCTGTAAATCGGATGCGATATATTTTACCTTCATTAAAATCGTCACCAAAGCGCTCATAAAGTTTCATGGCAATGTCTTCGTAATCGCTCCAGTGAATGGGTGGTTCAAATGTCATAAGTTATTAATTTGGAAATTTGAAATTGTGCGAATAAAAAAAAGATAATTAAAAAAATTAAGATGCTTTATTAAAATAAATCTGCTTCTTTCATTTTCTAATTTTCAAATTTGCTCATCTTCAAATTGGGTTTATTCTCCTAAAAATTGAGTTTGATCTGGTAAGGTTACTTCAATATTCCCTGATCCTGCCTGTAATACACATTGACAGCCAAGCCTGGAGTTTATCCTTGGGTTCACTGCCCTGTCAATAAAGTCCTCTTCCTTATCATTAAGCTCTTCCAGGAAGTCTTCACCAGCATTTACATATAAATGACAAGTACTGCAGGCACATACTCCCCCACAATTGTGATGAAGATCAATGTCATTTTTCAGGGCTACCTCAAGTAGAGATTGATCTTCAGTAACGTTTTCAATGGTAACCGGCTCTAATCCTTTCTGCTCAAACCTAAACGTAATATTATACATACCTGCAAATTTCGGGAGTGCAAACGTAGTTTATTTTATCAATTAGGGAAAATCTGCATTTTGGCATCATATTATATAATGACTACATTGCTAAAAAACAGCAACCAGGATATGTATTCAACTTTTTATAAAAAACCTTTTTTTGCCATTCTTTTGATTTTAAGCTTATCAGCATGCAGTAGCAAAAAAGATAACAGTTCTGTTTCTGTGAAAGATTCTTTACCGGCTGTTGACATAAAACATGATACCGCTAATGACTTATCTGCAACCCGGCCCCCTATCATAAACATAACAGATACATTAATAAAAGCACAATTGGTTTTATATGTAAAAGACAGCGCAGCAACAAGCAGCCGCATCAATCTTAAATTAGCGCAGGTATATAAAGTACTGCTTCCGTCGGTAGCAAAAGTTAATAATATAGTGTTGATGGGTGCTCCTATGGCTTGGTACAAAAACCAGGACATGCCTTTTTACTTTGAAGCAGGATTCACTATAGACAAAAAACCCACAAAAAAACTACCGGCTAAAGTCTTTGTAAAAAGCATTGGCGGTGACAGTGCCGTAGTTGCACATTTTTATGGCCCTTACGAGATCACAGCAATGGGTTACGAAGCTTTAAATGACTGGATGAAAAACAATAAAAAGAAATCCTCAGCCAAACCCTATGAGGTATATGTTACAGATCCATTTGCGATAAGCATGGATAAATCAAATCCCTACAGGGTAAGAACAGATATTTATCTTCCTCATAAATAATTATGGATTCATAATGCTATCTGTAATGCGCAGGTACATGGTCCTGATCTTTGGATAAGCAGACAATAATCTTAAATGCTTATCCAGGGTATGAATATCTTTCCTGAGCGCCGGACCGGTTTGTAATTCAGAAGGTGAATGTTCATGAATCCTTTTTGCTGTCTCCATTATCAAAGGTTTCAAAAGATTAAAGTCAACTCCTTCCTGCTTACACAAGTCTTCTGCTAATGTATATAAGTGATTCGTAAAATTATTTACCATTACAGCAGCAGTGTGTAATACAAGTCTTTTCTCATCCGTTTCCCGTGATACCGTATTGGAAATTGATAAAGCAAGTTGGCTAACCTCGTGGATCACTTCTTCTGTGTTACCATCAATAAGAAATGGAATATCAACTACAGGCATGATTTCTTTTTTTATGCTTTGCAATGGATACAACACACCATAGCGGGTAGAAAATTTTTGTAGTATTTCTTTAGAGGCTGCGCCGGCAGTATGCAGCACCAGTTTATCCTTGATAATAAAATGATGACTGTTATTATAGAGTACATCATCACTTACGGTAAAAATTACTACGTCAGAGTTATCTTCAGGCATTGTTTTAAAATCTGAAGCGATCGCCCCAAGTTCTGCTGCAAGAACATGTGCATGGGTAATATCCCGGCTAATGACCTGCACGATCTTGTGTCCTGCATGCTTAAACAGTCGTCCGAGAACTGTAGCTACATTACCACTTCCGATTAATACTATTTGCATTTGATGGATTTAATATTTCCAGGCGAAATATGTCTCCTGGCTTTTAGGATAATTAAGAATAACTATAACTTTGAAAAAATGAATGTACAAAAAAAGTTATTGTTAAGCCTGGTTAAAAGCCGGTTAAATATCTTATCAGTTATAAATCCGTCGTTGGCAGCGAAAGAAATTTTCAGACTTTTTTGTACTCCCTTAATTAGATACAAAGGAAAAGCAGGAGCTGTTTTCTCCAATGCAGAACAAATAGATTTCAAATTAAATAACAATATTATACGGGGTTATCGCTGTAATCATCCTGCACAAAAAAAAGTATTGTTGTTACATGGATTTTCTTCGGGCTGCCATAAGTTTGAGCATTTTGTTGATCCATTAATTGCACATGGATATGAAGTATATGCATTTGACGCACCGGCACATGGAAGAAGCGAAGGCAAAATGGCAAATGCACTCGACTATGCAGATATGATAAAAAAAGTACAGGCAGATTATGGTCCTTTTGATGCATACATCGGTCATTCATTTGGGGGGTTGGCGGCTTGTTTTGCTTTGGAATCTGCTGATATTCCAGCGAACACTAAACTCGTACTGATAGCACCAGCAGCAGAAACTACTACAGCAATCGACAATGCATTTAACATGCTTGGCCTAAAAAATATTAAGCTTAGGAAAATGATGGATGATGAAATTTTTAGAATAAGCGGAAATGAAACATCCTGGTTTTCTATCAGGAGAGCAATTCAAAACGTCCATGCAAAAGTATTATGGATACAGGATGAAGATGATGTTATTACTCCCATCAACGATGCATTAAATGTAAAAAATGACCAACATGAGCATGTAGATTTTATGATCACATCTGGTCTCGGCCACCAAAGGATTTACAGGGATGGCAATGTTTTAAATGCCATCCTTTCATTTCTTACATAGAAAATTTAGCAAGGCATATTTTTCAAAAAAAAGTTGGTTTTTCATTTTTAAGCTAATATTGCATTACTGGAAAAGTGGTAAGCATTGAATTCCTATAGCGTACCATGGCATAATTAAGACGTATCTATTTATTAAAACGTCATTGAATATTTTGAAAATTTATTATGGCTAAAAATTTATTGATAGTAGAGTCACCGGCAAAAGCAAAGACGATAGAATCGATTCTTGGGAAAGATTTTGAGGTTAAAAGTTGCTTTGGCCACATTCGTGACCTGGAAAAAAATGATATGGGCATTGACATAAAAAATAATTTTATGCCCACCTATATTGTACCGCCTGATAAAGAACGTGTGGTAAGAGAATTGCGAGCACTTGCAAAAAAATCGGGTGAAGTATGGTTGGCATCGGATGAGGACCGGGAAGGAGAAAGTATTAGCTGGCATCTTGCAGAGGTTTTAAACCTAGATCCAAAAACAACAAAGCGTATTGTATTTCATGAAATAACAAAACCTGCCATTGAAAAAGCAGTGCAAAATCCCCGTACGATCGATATGAACCTGGTAGATGCACAGCAGGCAAGGCGTGTGCTTGACAGGATCGTGGGATTTGAATTAAGCCCGGTATTATGGAGGAAGATCGGCATGCAGGGCGGCCTGAGTGCGGGGCGTGTGCAAAGTGTGGCTGTAAAATTAATTGTTGAAAAAGAAAGAGAGATAAACAATTTTAATGCTTCGGCTAGTTTTAAAGTGGAAGCGCAACTTGCGGCTACCGACCTTAATAACAGGACAGTTCCGTTTAAAGCTGACGGTAATCGTTACACAGAAATAGCAGATGCAGAAAAGTTTTTGCAAAGTTGCCAGGGAGCAAATTATACTGTAAAAGATATACAGATTAGACCCGGCAAACGTACGCCGGCAGCTCCATTTACAACTTCTACTTTGCAACAGGAAGCCAGCCGTAAACTAGGATATGGCGTAAGTAAAACCATGTTGCTGGCACAGCGGCTTTATGAAAGCGGTAAGATCACTTACATGAGAACTGATAGTGTAAGCCTTGGAGAAACTGCTATGGATGCAATTAAGAACGCCATCAGCGGTAATTATGGAAATGAATATTTACAGGTAAGAAAATATAAAAACAAAAATGAATCAGCACAGGAGGCACATGAAGCGATACGACCCACTTACATGGATCAGCAAACTGTGCATGATCCTGAATTAAACCGCCTGTACGAGTTGATCTGGAAACGTACAATTGCTTCCCAAATGTCTGATGCTGTGTTTGAAAAAACTACTGCAAAAATTAATATTAGCACCAATAACCAGGAACTAACGGCAAGCGGTGAAGTACTAAAATTTGATGGCTTTCTGAAAGTTTACATAGAGAGTACAGATGATGACGAAAATGATGAGGGACAGGAAAGCCGCCTGCCAAATCTTTCTGTGGGGCAGCAATTAGAGTTCAGGCAAATGACAGCAACAGAAAAATATACCAAGCATGCTGCCAGGTACACTGAAGCATCTCTTGTAAAGAAAATGGAAGAACTGGGAATTGGAAGACCAAGTACATATGCTCCTACGATTTCAACTATTGCAAAAAGAAATTATGTAGAAAAGAAAGATAAGGATGCAGTGAGAAGAACTTTCCGAATCATAATCTTAGATGAAAACGGAATTACTAATAAAACTGAAGAAGAAAATACGGGTGCAGAGAAATCAAAACTATTTCCTACTGACCTGGGCATAGTGGTTACTGATTTTCTGAACCAGCATTTTGATAACGTGATGGACTATTCTTTTACTGCAGAAATAGAAAAGGAGTTTGATGAAATTGCTGAAGGCAAGATGAAGTGGAATAAAATGGTTGCTGATTTTTATACGCCTTTTCACAATGGTGTTGAACATACTTTAGAAAATGCAGAACGTGCTGTGGGTGAAAGAGCACTGGGAAATACACCTGAAGGTAAACCTGTAATTGCCCGAATGGGCCGTTATGGACCAATGGTGCAGATAGGTGTACAGGCTGACGAAGAGAAGCCAACATTTGCTAAACTTAAAGCAGGTCAAAGTATTGAGACAATCAATCTTGAAGATGCCCTTGAACTTTTTAAATTACCACTCACACTGGGCGAATATGAAGGACAGGAAGTTTCCGTTAACATCGGAAGATTTGGACCTTATGTGAAATGGGGAGAACAATTTATTTCAATTCCAAGGGGTGAAGAGCCAACTGAATTAGAACTTTCCAGAGCCATTGAGATCATCACTGCAAAACAAGTGGAAGATGCGCCGGTAGGTTATTATGATGAAAAACCCATTACTAAAGGCAAAGGTCGTTTTGGTCCATTTATTAAATGGAATAATCTATTTATTAATATTCCAAGAGCATATAATTTTGATTCACTAACGCAGGAAGATTGCAATGCACTTATAGAAAAGAAAGTTGAGAAAGAAGCCAACCGATTTATAAAAAATTGGCCCGACGAAAAGATTGCAATTGAAAATGGCCGCTGGGGTCCATTCATTCGTTTTGGCAAAAAAATGCTTAAGCTGGGTTTTAGTGAGAACAACACAAAATTCACAGCAGAAGAATTGGCTGAAATAGATATAGAAGAAATAAAAAAAATGATCCTGCAGCAGGATCCCAAAGCCTTTGATAAAAAGAAAGCAGCTCCAAAAAAATCTGCAGCTAAAAAATCTGCACCCAAAAAAACAGCCAGCAAGAAATAAGCTGCTTAATAAAAAAAAATAGTTAATAACAGCTGTGTAAAAACTTTAACGCAGTATCTTCTTTTTCTTCCCGATATTGAAGCCGGATAACAAACCCATGACCGGATAGCAACGTATATAAGGTTATACTGAACGATCAAAAACCTTTAACCTTGAAAGAAAACAAAGAAATAAAAGCACTGCTTCAACTACTTGACGATCCGGATGAAGATGTTTACAATACTGTAAGCAGCAAACTCGTCTCTTTTGGTAAAGCAATTATTCCAAACCTGGAAACACTTTGGGAAAATATTGAAAATCCTGATGCACAGGAGCGGATAGAATTACTTATTCATCAATTACATTTTAGTGATCTGTTAGAAGCATTTACTAATTGGAAAAACCAGGATGGCGATTTGCTTGCTGGGGCACTTTTAGTGGCTCAATATCATTACCCCGATATGGACACTGCTACAACGTTGCAAGAAATAGAAAAACTTCGCAGAAATACATGGCTTGAATTGAACAATTATCTCACCGCACTGGAAAAGGTGAATGTTGTGAACAGCATTTTTTATAACTACTATAAACAAAAAGGGCTTGAGATCAGTTATGATAACCCTGACAGCTTCCTTATAAATAAATCACTGGAAAGTAAAAAAGGAAATGCAATAAGTAATGGTATAATCTACACCATCCTTTGCCAGCAACTGGATCTGCCGGTAACAGCCGTAAATATTCCAAGGCAATTCCTTCTTGGGTATTTTGATGCACAGTATGATGTGTTGAACCCTTCCGGTCATGCATCAGAAAAAATAAAATTTTACATTGATGCACTTAATGGCCAAATGTATTCTCACAAGGATATTGAAAATTATTTTAAAAGATTATCTGTTCCGCCTGTAAATTCTTATTTCAGGCCCATGAATAAATATAAAATAATTCAGTTCCTGCTGGATGAATTAAGCAAATGTTATGACAATAGTAGTAATGAATATAAGCTGAAGGAACTACAGACTTTATCTGCAATACTTGACTAATGAAGCATGCAAATTAACTGGAGTGATTTTGAAAAGATTGAGATAAGGGTGGGCACCATCCTTGAAGTAAATGATTTTGTACAGGCGAAAAAACCGGCTTACCAGTTAAAGATTGATTTTGGCCCTTTAGGAATTAAACAATCATCAGCACAACTAACCGGCTTGTATAGTAAAGAACTCTTGAAAGGAAAACAAGTTGTGGCAATTATAAATTTTCCGCCTAAACAAATTGCAAATTTTTTCAGCGAATGCCTTGTTCTGGGAGTAGATAATGAGCAAAATGATGTAGTGATATTACAACCTGAACGAATGGTAAATAATGGGGATAAAATAGGCTAATCTTTGCCTGCAAATTGCTTGAAGTAAACTCCTATTTTTTTAAAATTTTTATGGTTAAGGCTGAAGTAATTATTCCTCCCGTCTTTACGGCATTCAATCAATTCGCTATCTGCTAAAAGCTTAATATGATGCGAACAAGTGGGTTGCGAAAGCCCCGTCAATGTTACCATATCACAGCAGCGGATAGCGCCTTTCTGTAATATCTCCTGCAAAATACTCATGCGATAAGGATCGGCAACTGCAGCTATAGCCTTTTCCATAAATTCGTCACCAGTTTTTTTTATCGCACTCATCCAGCAAATATATTACAATCCATTCGTTGCTAATTTTAGTAATTTTATTTTTCAAAAAAGCTAATGACAGAAACGATTTATTTTAATAGCCCGGTTGGAAAATTAAAACTCTCATGCAATGATGATGCTGTTGAATCACTGTTGTTTGTAAAGGAAGAAATAGAGCAGGAAATTTCTTCAAAATGTGAAGACCTGGCAAACCGTAAAACAGCATTGGCAATAACAGCCAAATGTCTCCAGGAATTAGATGATTATTTTAATGGAAAGCTTTTTAATTTCTCCGTTAAATTAAACCAGCAAGGAACAGATTTTCAACAATCTGTTTGGAATGCATTGACTGCCATAAAACCTGGCACTACCAAATCCTATATGCAGCTTAGCAAATCATTGGGCAATGCAAAAGCAATCAGGGCAGTGGGAACCGCTAATGGAAAAAACGCAATTGTCATCATGGTTCCATGCCATCGGGTAATAGGAAGCAATGGATCACTTGTAGGTTATGGAGGCGGCTTATGGAGAAAAAAATGGCTGCTGGAACATGAAGCAAAATATTTATCCGGCATGCAGTTGTTATTCTGATCAGGCATGTTATGTGTAATATTAAATTCATCCTGCTTGTTGCCGGATATAAAATTTTTAAACTCATATGCATGTATGCTAAAAAATTTATTGGAAAAAGCATCCTTAGTTGTTTTGCAATTTTAGGCGTTGGAATAATGGCTTGTGGCAATAGCAAGAGCCAGGAAGGAGTACAGCAAGTAAGCAACGACAGCGATGCTTTGTATAAAAAATACCATCTTGAAAAAATAAAATTGCCGCCCGGGTTTACTATTAGTGTCTATGCAGAGGTGCCAAATGCCAGGAGCATGGCCCTATCACCTTCAGGTATTTTGTACGTTGGAAACCGTAGTGCTAATAAAGTGTATGCTGTTACGGATGAGAATAAAGATGGAAAAGCTGATAAGGTTTATACCATTGCATCCGGGTTGAACAGCCCGAATGGTGTGGCGTATAATGATGGAAGTTTATACGTTGCGACTATCTCTACTATACTACGCTATGACAATATTGATAAAATGCTGGCAACTCCACCCAAGGCCGTAACTGTGTTTGATAAATATCCAACTGACGGGCATCATGGATGGAAATTCATTGCATTCGGGCCCGATGGAAAATTATATGTTCCGGTTGGCGCTCCTTGTAATAATTGCGAAAGCGAAAATCCCATTTATGCATCCATCACCCGGATAAATAAAGATGGAAGCGGACTGGAAATAGTTGCAAGAGGTATAAGAAATACGGTCGGATTTAGCTGGCATCCTCAAACGAATCAACTTTGGTTTACAGAAAATGGAAGGGATGAAATGGGAAACGATGTGCCTGGAGATGAATTAAATACGGTAACCAAAACAGGAATGCATTTTGGCTACCCTTACTGCCACCAGGGAAATCTTTTAGATCCCGAATATGGAAAAGGAAAGAATTGTGGCGATTATATTCCTCCTGTTCAAATATTAGGACCGCATGTAGCTGCGCTAGGTATGCGGTTTTATACAGGTAATATGTTTCCGCAGGAATATAAAAACCAGGTTTTTATAGCAGAGCATGGAAGCTGGAACAGGAAAGATCCGCTGGGCTACCGTGTAACGTTAGCGAAGCTTGACAGCAGCGGAAGATCCCTTGGCTATAGCAATTTTGCAGAAGGTTGGTTGCAACCTGATGGCAAAGTTCTGGGCCGGCCTGTAGATGTTTTGATAATGCCAGATGGAGCGATGCTGGTAAGTGATGATTATAGTGGTGTGATTTACAGGATAAGGTATAACGGATAAATGAATAGTTGATAATGGATAATTATTTAATTGCTAATGGATAATTGATCACCCACCATTCTTGTAGCTGAACTATTTCATATCCTCGCTTCCAAAAGACAATGGAAGCAACTGGCTAGCTTTTTCTAATACGATAACTTTCCCATCCATCCCTGTCAATATAAGCCGGATAGGTTGTTTTGTCCTTTCTTCATATTCCTTCAAAGCCTGGCGGCACATACCACAGGGTGATACCGGGTGACTGCTGTCGCCATTTAAATTATGATAGCTGATTGCTATCGTATCAATCGGAACATTGGTATGCAACATGGATGCGCTGGCAAGTAACACCCTTTCGGCGCAGATGCCCACAGGGTAAGAAGCATTTTCCTGGTTAGTGCCGCTAACTGTTTCACCATTTGATAACTTCGCAACAGCTCCCACTAAAAAATTACTGTAGGGTGCATAGGCTTTTTTTGTTACCTCTCTTGAAGTCTCCACCAGGGAAGCATCATCTTTATTCAGATCTTCACTGCTGCTGTAAACATCATAGCCGAAACGTATTTCTTCTTTCATATAGTTTTATTAAGATAAAAATCCTCCCGGCATTGCTGCTGAGAGGATAGAATGAAATTACAAAATAAATTTATTATGCGTGATGAATTATTTAATGCCTTTGAATATTCTTTTCCACCTCGGACCGCCCTCCCAGCTAAACCATATCATTGATGCTTTTCCGACTACATGATCTTCCGGAACAAAACCCCAATAGCGGCTATCCAGGGAGTTGTGGCGGTTATCGCCCATCATGAAAAAATAGTTCATTTTAAAAGTGTAGCTGGTTGCCGGCTTATCATTTATGAAAAACTGTCCGCCTTTACTTTCAAATTTATTCCCTTCATACACTTCTATGCAGCGTTGATACTTAATAAGGTTATCAAGTGTAAGTTCTATAACTGCACCTTTTTTTGGAATAGTGATAGGGCCATAATTATCAACGCCAAAATGATGTGCTGTATCATAGTAAGGAAACAAATCACTACCTCTGTAACTAGGATCATTAAAAGCTAAATCAAAAGGAAGTAACTGGTAACCTGTTGGCAATTTAAGGCTTGCCTTTTCTTCATTGGTGATATTTACCAGGTATTTACCCGGTTCCAGGCCTCTGAAATCACCTTGCTCTTCTCTTACTTTAATGCCCATATCTGCAAGCTTTTCTGCATCCACATAGCCATCCTGTGGTGCCTGCAAAATATAGTATCGTTCAGATTGTGGAAACAAAGGTTGAGGCTGACCATTTATCATAACCTGTCCATGAACAACCTGTAAAATATCTCCACCAATAGCAACACATCGCTTAATAAAATTCTCTCTTTTATCTACCGGCCTTGTTATGATCTGGTCACCATATTTTCTCCATACCGCCTCACGACCTTCTTCTCTTATTGCCTGGTAATAAGTTACTTTGCTTCCAAAATTCGCTTCATCATTTATGAGGGTGTCATTTACCGGAAAATTAAAAACCACCACGTCATTCCTTTTTACAGGACTTGCGAACCAACGGGTATAAGGTATCTTGATAGATTCAGAATAGGATTTTGAATTGGAAAAAGGAAGTGTATGATGCACAAATGGCATGGCTATGGGCGTATTTGGAATTCGAGGACCATAACTGAATTTACTAACAAAAAGAAAATCATTCACCAACAACGTTTTCTCCATTGATTGCGTGGGAATTGTATAAGCTTCAAACACGAATGTGCGAATGATAGTAGCCGCTACAATAGCAAAAGCAGCCGCATCAATCCATTCACGTGTTGCAGATTTTTTGTAATTCTTCACCACGTTTTTCCCCGCATACCTTTCATTGGGAGAAAAGCCCAGGTAAGGAAAATAAATAAAGGGAAGAAAAACAGTTGCAGCATGATGAAGTACCGAGAACCTTCCAAAATGTTCTACAAATTTAATAGTGATCCAGATGGTAATAAACTGCCCGACTATCGGGATGAACTGCAGAAAAAACCATAATTTTTTTAGCTCAATTTTTTCAACAATACACCAGG
>JBDSEE010000007.1:0-20411 GCA_039920245.1 Ferruginibacter sp. | reverse complement strand
GGTCGCTGGTTATAGGTATTGGGAACAAATTTTTTTGTCTTAAGGTTAAATAAGGCCAACACTTTTTCTTTATTGCACCAAAGTACCGTATCGCCCGTAAGGAAAGGATGCAGAATAAAATCACTATAATGTTCGTGAAAGTCTTGCTTATCATTGCCTACAAAGGTTTGAGTTTGCATGGCTGTTTTGTCATACAATTTTATTCCCGGGGAATCAACATTTTTGTAGGCCATCCATATTTCATTTTCCCGCTGTGAAAAAAACCCGGTAATGTAGCCAATGCCTGACATAGGCAGGCCATGCATTTCCGTTATGCTGTTTCCATCAACATTATAAAGAAAAATTCTATTTTTATTACTTATCCAAATCCTTTGCATTTCATCGATCCATAAAGATCCCCCAGCTACTTCCCTGTCTTGGTTTACCAAAGAATATTGCAAACTGCGGGTATCAATTTTAAATAATCCCATGGTGGATGTAAACCATATTGTTTGTTTCTTATCCATAACCATTGAGGAAAGTGGTTGTTTAACATTTTTATGAATTTCCAGATAATGAAAATGATTATCGATGTAAGAATAATAACAAAGACCGTTTGCATCCAATATCCAGAGTTTTCCGGTGCTGTCTGGCATGATCTGGTAAATTATATTACTGCTTAACGCATTGCTATCACCCGTTACATAATAATTAGTGTAACCTTCGCCCCCCCGTCGGCTAAGTCCATTATAGGTGCCTATCCATATATAACCATATATATCCTGTGCAATGCTGTTAACAGTATTGTTAGGGAGCCCGCTTTTCATAGAAAAATTTTCAAAGCGCATATTTTGCATTTGTGCCTGCGCAGGAATATGCATAGCAAAGCATAAAATAAAAATTGCAAAAAACAATGTTGTAAAATATCTCAACAGGAAATTATTATAATCCTAATGTAGTGAATAATGGGTAAATCTATTGTGCTAAATCGTTATGGAATGACCTACTTAATAATTAAACACTATGCTTGTGTAAATGGTTAAAATGAAATGACCGTCGGTAAGATCAGGCTGCAGGGAAATTTCACAGTTATAAAAGAAAGTACGCCTTTATTAGAATGACATGGCTCCCGCCTACACATACAAACTTACCATCGGCTCAAACGCTAAAAAAACGATCGACCCTGCAATTAAATTACAGCCTGAATGCTAATGGAATCTATGCTTTTTTTAAAAAGTTATGTAAACATCATCTACCTAGGCAGGCAGAAAGCAACTGCAAAAGCAGTTTTCACAAAATTTAAATGTATTTTTTATGCGTCATTATTTACCCTTATTACTCATTTTTTTGAGCTTTCATTTTACGGCTTTTACGCAGAACGTAGGTATTGGTACAACCACCCCTGCAGGAAAACTGCACATCGTTGGCAGTACTGATACATCACAACTTACTATTGATGCCAATGCCACACAATCCGGCACACATCCCATTATACGTTTTCGGAATGCAGCAGGAGCGGATATAATGCATATTCATTCTGACAATGCTCAGAATGTATTTATTGGCTTAAATGCAGGGAAATCTAACACTCAGGCTGGTGGAATTTATGCTGGATTATTTAACAGCTTTATTGGGGCCAATTCCGGAATTTCTAATACCACGGGAAATTCTAATACAGCAACCGGACAAGGTTCACTTTTCTCCAACACTATAGGAAATTATAATACTGCAAACGGATCGGGGGCACTTACATATAATACCACCGCTGAGGATAACGTGGCAATTGGAGCAACTGCACTACGATATCAATCATTTAATAATGGTGGCAGTTCCTATATAAGTGGCAACGTGGCAGTTGGGAGAAGTGCACTCCAGTCCAACAATCCTACATCAACCACTACCGGGGTTTACAATACTGCAGTAGGATATAGTGCAATGTTATATAATACTACCGGTCACGAAAATACTGCCATTGGTACTTCAGCACTGTATTCCAATACTTCCGGAATAAACAATACTGCCACAGGATATGCTACACTTTATAATAATAATGGAAGCTTTAATACCGCATTGGGATATCAGTCCCTTGTTTTAAATAATAATGGATGGTATAATACAGCTACCGGAATGCAAGCTCTTTATAATAATACTACTGGAGGTTCCAATACAGCAATCGGAATGCTTGCTCTTTACCACAACACAGGCGGATCCAATAATATTGCAATAGGATATAACTGTGGAACACATCCTAATACACCGAACCTTTCAAATACAATAAGCATTGGCAACAGCGGCTATTTAAATGCCTTCAGTAACCAGGCCTTTATTGGAAATACAAGTACGGTTTGGAATGGAGGCAATACACCCTGGTATACATATGCCTCTGATGCCAGGGTAAAGGATAATGTGATGGAAGATGTGAAAGGTTTAGATTTTATTTTACGCCTTCATCCTGTAACCTATAATCTCAATATTGAAACAATGAGAAAAATTACTGAAAATAAAAAAACTGAAGATTACCCGGGGAAATATGATGTAGAAAAAATAAAGCAAAGCGGTTTTCTTGCACAGCAAGTAGAAGAAGCAGCAAAAGAATCAGGATATAGTTTCAGTGGAGTAGTTACTCCCAAAAATGCTACTACACTTTACTCTTTAAGTTATGAGCAATTTGTAGTGCCCCTGGTAAAAGCGGTGCAGGAGCAGCAGGCCATCATTGAAAAACAAAATAAGCAAATAGAAGCATTACTAAAAAGAGTAACGCTCCTGGAAGAAAAACTATAATTATTTTTTGCTGATTATTAAAAAATATAACCCGCAAAATATATTTCGTTTCCAGATATACAGGCAAACTCACCATCTGCTAAAACGCTAAAAATAAACAACCGGATATTAATAATTTGGGTAAAAATAATTTTCAAGGCCTCTTTAAAAAATAATTTGGAACATTAAAAATCTACAAATGAAAAAGTATTTCTTCTTATTCTTTTTGTTAGCGGTATTAGTAAATCAAAAAAGCAATGCACAAAATGTAGCTATAAATAATAGCGGTAATAATGCGGATGCAAGCGCTATGCTGGATGTGCAAAGCACTACCAAGGGATTGCTCATTCCAAAAATGAACCAGGTACAGCGAAATCAAATCCTCAGTCCTGCAGTGGGCTTGCTTATTTATCAAACCGATGTAGTACCTGGATATTATTATTATAACGGTGCAAGCTGGATTCAATTTTCTACAGGATCAGCAAGCAATTTCTGGTCGCTTAATGGAACAAGTATATATTCCAATGTTGCAGGCAATGTAGGGATTGGCGCTCCTGCACCCATTAATAGATTGCAGATAGGAACTTTTTCAAGTCCATCTATTTCAGGAAATGATATTGCTATTGGAAATGGTACACAGGCAATGTCATTTTATCAATCACCTACAACTTCAGGATGGTACACCACTAACAATTTTGCCTTACTGCCGGGGGTAGGAGGTACAGGAAATGTTGGTATCGGCACTTCCACGCCCCTTGCAAAGCTATCAGTTCAAACGGGGGGCAACAATTATGGTCTCATACACACAGATGGAATAACAACAGTGGGCACATATATAGGTAATAACAAAGGGTGGCTCGGAACCCGATCAAATCATCCGCTCAGTTTTTTTACTTATAACAGTACGGAACAAATGACATTATTACAAAACGGGAACCTGGGTATCGGAACCACTTCGCCTTCATCAATACTCAATGTACACACACCCAATAACACTGACGGTTTTATGCATAGCAGCGATGGGGGGATTATACTAAAAGATGTTGTGGGTGGCATATCTGCCTCCATGGGCACTTTTTCAAACCATATTTTCAGGCTAGTTGCAAACAGCAACCCGGTTATCAATATAGAGCCTTCAGGCAATGTGGGTATAGGTGTGTCCGGTGCTACTAATAAATTGCAAATTGGCTCTTTAGGCACTTATACATTTAACGGCGACGATCTTACATTAGGCAATGGCACAGAAGTCACAGGATTTTCCCAAACTAATACAGGCCTAAGGGTTAATTCTACAAAAAACATTTCGTTAGTAACGTTCCAGGGGGGAGTCGGCATTAATACTTATACTCCAAGAGCCCCGCTGGATGTAGTTGGTAATGTATCTGCAAATAATCCCAATTCAGGCGGATATTTTGCCTATTTCACACTTTCAGGAATGTTTGCCAACTATGGGACAGTCACCAATACCAGCACCATTCCTAATGTTTCCATCATTGCCTCAAACCGAATCCTTGCATCAGAATTTGATGCATATTCGGATGCAAGAATTAAAAATATTATAAGCCAAAGTTCTTCTACAAAAGATCTGGAAATAATTAATAAAATAAGTATAACAGATTATACTATGAAAGACAAGGTAAAATATGGAAATAGTTTATTTAAAAAAGTGATTGCACAGGAGATTGAAAAAGTTTATCCGCAGGTTGTGACAAAGCACACAGATTTTGTACCCAATACCTATCAGCTAACCAGTAAAGTTAAAAGGGTAGCCAATGGGTATTTGCTACATTTTACTGGCAAACACAATATAAGTAGCAGTGCAAAAAAATTACAGGTTTTACTTCCTGGTAAAGATGCTATGCAGCAGGTTGGCATTATTTCTATTCCTTCAGACAATGAAGTACTTGTTGATTTACCTGAGATTGTTACTGATAAAATATTTGTGTATGGGGAAGAAGTGAGTGATTTCAGAACAGTGGATTATGAAGGCCTGACCACCTTAAATATTTCGGCCACGCAGGAGTTAAGCAAAATAATTGATGCACAGAATAAAAAGATTGAAATGCTGGTTAATGAAATAGAATTATTAAAGAAAAGCAATACCAATTACCGGGTAACAGCATTACACTAATGAATACTAAAAAGTAATTTAATTCGCTCTACTCTTTAAGTTATGAGCAATTTGTGGTACCATTGATAAAAACGCTTCAAGAGCAGCAGTTGATCATTGAAAAACAAAACAACAAGATTAAAGCCCTAATAAAAAGAGTAACCCTGCTGGAAGAAAAATAATAATTGATTTATACCCGATTTAATAAAAATTTATTACTCAAAAACATTATCTTTTATTCCCGATATTCAGGAAACTTACCAGCCGCTACACCTGAAAACAACCAACTGACTATTTAATTTGGATAAAAATTAATCTTCAGGCGTCATTAAAAATAATTTCAGAACATTAAAAAAACTACAAATGAAAAAGTATTTCTGCTTATTCTTTATGTTGTCGGTAATAACAAATAAAAAAAGCAGTGCTCAAAATGTAGGCATCGGCACCAGCACACCTACTACAAAACTTACAATTCAAACACCTATTAACACGGCGGGCTGGGTGCATATTGGCGGCGCAGACTCCATCATAGTTTCAGAAGGTATCGGTGGCATTTCAGCTGCCATTGGCACTACCACAAATCATGCATTCAGGCTTAATACAAATAGCATTGGCAGGCTACATATTTATAATACCGGTGATGTGGTAGTGGGTACCAGTTCATCCCCAATCTATGGAAAGTTTACAGTAGAGACGGCCAACAATAGTTTTGGCATCACCCACTTAAGTACCGGGGGAAATATACTTTCCACCCAGATAGGCGGAACATCCGCAGGCATAGGTACTTTTTCAAATACCAATATGAGAATTTTTTGCAATAGTGCCTCTGCTATGTTGATAGCAGCAGCCACTGGCAATGTTGGGATCGGGACAGATAACCCTACCTACAAACTTTCTGTGAATGGAAATATAAGAAGTAAAGAAGTGGTGGTAGAAACTGGCTGGGCCGATTATGTTTTTGATGATAAATACACGCTAACTCCATTAAATGAAGTGGAACAATTTATCCTAAAAAATAAACACCTCTCAAATATCCCTTCTGCAAACGAGATTGAAGCAAATGGCCTGCACCTGGGTGATACACAAAAAAAGATGATGGAAAAAATTGAAGAACTAACGCTTTACATTATTGAACTGAATAAGAAAATTGAAAAACTGGAAAAGCAAAATAATTAAAGGCCTAAAAAATTTCACTATGAAAAGGATTTGTATATCTGCCTGCCTCATATTCATAAACATGTTTTGCATATTTAGTATAGCAAATGCCCAGCAGC
Source organism: Ferruginibacter sp. (assembly GCA_039920245.1). Classification (GTDB taxonomy): domain Bacteria; phylum Bacteroidota; class Bacteroidia; order Chitinophagales; family Chitinophagaceae; genus Ferruginibacter. Next base: position 14,288 of record JBDSEE010000007.1, on the reverse strand, counting down.
CTTTGCCTTGCGGAAAATATTTGATTGACTTTTCTGCTCAGGATATCGCCAACAACTTCCGTCGCATAAATACCAACCAGCCTGGAACTGTAAATTATCTTGTAAGGGTTTACTTCCACATTCTTCAAAACGATGATGGAACAAATGCTGCTATTACACCTGCACAAGTTGCTACTGAATTTACAACATTGCTTAGCAATTATGCTGCAGACAATCTTTGCTTCATTAATGCAGGTACTGATAATATTAATAATACTTTTCTAAATACTTTATTCAATGCAGATAATGATCCCTCTGGATCATTTTTTGCTCCATACCAGGTACCTCGTTGTATAAATGTTTTTTACACACGAAAGATAAATGGTAACAATTCGGCCTGCAGTCCACCTTGTGGTTATGGAGGCATAGCACTTGGAGGAATACCCGGTACTTTTTGTTTAGTAGCTACCGGTAATATTGGGCCAGGCGCTACCATCAGCCACGAGGTGGGACATTGCCTGGGCTTACTCCACTGCTTTGAAACAGCTAATGGATATGAAAATATAAATGGTTCCAATTCATCTACAGCTGCAGACCAGGTTACTGATACACCAGCCGATCCATTCGCCTATAACGGCAGTACGTGTTATACCACTCCTGCGAATAGTTGTACTTATGTTGGCACTTGCGCTGATCCTAATGGAGCCACAGCTTTTAACCCACCATACACCAACCTCATGAGCTATTGGGGGGTTAGAAGCGGTTGCTACCCAACTGTTGCCAATACCAATGGCCAATTCTTACGGGTTAATAGTTTTCTGGGAAGTTCTACTCCACTTATTAATTGCAGTTCGCCTTCTATTTTAACCGTATTTAATACAACGGTTTCTTCTGGCTTTTATATGCAATCGGCTATCAATTCCCTAACAACAAGTGGCAACGTTATTTTGAATGGTACAGTAAAAGCACTGGTAGGCGGCGGAATTATAAATCTTGAACCTGGCTTTAGAGCCAGCCCTACTTCTGGACAAATACGGATAGAGGTAAAGCCATGTAATTAAGGAGGATTTAATGTCTGCAATTTTATGATCGGGTGAATAAAAGTTTGTTAACAGATTTTACCGCAAAAATTGGATTCGTTTTAAACTTAAGCGCATTCATTTTGCATCAGGCTTGTTTTCTTATTCTATGGCTTCAGGAATAAACTACCGTAAACAAAGACTTCCCTGCCTTTAGTGAAATAGCATGCCACAGCATCTACACATTTATTATTTTGATTTATAAAGTTTCTCATTAATACAGTTGTTATGAAAATGCTATCAGTCATATTAATATTTTTATTTTTTTTGCCTTTAGATCTTTTAGCTCAAAATGTGGGCATTGGCATATCAACCCCGCAGGCAAGGCTGCACATAAAAGGTAATGCTGATACCAGCCAGTTAGTGATTGACGCCAATATAACGCAATCTAATTTGCGCCCGCTGATTAGATTAAGAAATGCTGCAGGTATAGATCTGCTGCACATACACAGCGACGATACCAGTAATACTTTTATAGGGAAAAGCGCCGGAGCGATGAATACTCCCGTTAGTACAGCATCAGGAAAGGGTAATTCATTTATAGGAGCAGGAGCGGGGTATTCCAACACAACAGGATACGACAATACTGCCACCGGATACCGTGCACTTTATTACAACATTACAGCATATAGAAATACTGCGTACGGAAAGCAGGCGCTTTATTCCAACACTTATGGAAACTTTAATTCCGCCAATGGTATGTTTGCGCTGGCTTTGAATACCATAGGAATCTATAGGCCAGGGCAATGTTGTTAGTTTCAGTAACACGGCACGCTTTGGCAATCCTGGCACCGTTTCTTATGGTGGCTGGGATGACTGGACAAATTTAAGCGATGGAAGGTTTAAGAATAATATCGAAGAGAATGTGCCAGGTATTGTATTTATAAATATGTTACGCCCCGTTACTTATACTCTGGATGCTACTGGCCTGGATAATTTCCTGCATAAAAATGACAGCAAAGAAAAAAAGTTAATTGCCTCAGAAAACAAATTCTATCAACAGGCGCTACTTGAAAAAGAAAAAATTACTTATACTGGTTTCATTGCCCAGGAAGTAGAAATTGCAGCAAAGAAATTAGGCTTTAAATTCTCCGGAGTAGATGCCGCAAAAAATGAAAATGATACGTATGGCCTGCGCTATTCAGAGTTTGTGGTACCACTGGTAAAAGCCGTACAGGAACAACAACAGCAAATTGAAGACTTGAGAAAAGCCAATGAGCAACTTCAAAAAGAAATGAAAGAATTACGAAACCTTGTCTTATCAAAAAAATAACACCCAAGATGAGCTTTAAAACGTACAAATCCTAAACCAAAAGGAAAATTAATGTATGCTTAAAACGACATCATGAAAATATTATCCGGTCGCATTTGTCGGGTATAAATGAACCAAAATATATTTTGCGCTTTTAGTTTTTGGATAGCAGCAACCCTCCTTAAATTTGGTAAACTTCTTGATATTGTTTTAATGGTCTAACCTGGAAGCGATGAAAATAATTTTTACCTGTATAGTTTACTGGGCTTTATCAAACTCAACCATAAAAGCACAACAATTTGCTGCTTACAATACTACTTCTGTCCCTACATTAAGTAAAACTGAATTAGAAGCCTACAGGAAAAACATGTGGGAAGAACCACCGGCTGCAGTAGGATGGGTGAATGACTTTGGAGGTCTTTTTAATAATGAAGAGGAATTATTGTTGGAGGAACAAATTGCTCATTTTGAAAAAAGATCAGGTGTAGAAATTGCCATCCTTAGTATTGACAGCCTTATGATAGAAAAAGATAAAATGGAAGATTATGCCATGCATATTTTGGAAACCTGGGGCATTGGGAAAATTGATAAAGACAATGGCATATTAATTTGCATCTGCCCGGATTATAAACTGGTAAAAATTGTTGGTGGCTCAGGAGCTAAACGATATATCAAATTACAGGCAAGGCATGATCTCGTAAAGGATTGTATGGCTCCTTATTTTACCAAGAAGCAATATTTTGATGGTACCATAAATGCAATAAAAACAATTATAATTAATGTAGATAAAAGTTTTTAAGGCATAACTATAAAGATAGTAGCATTATTGTATCTTATGCTTTAACTATTGGTGAGTATTTTGAAGTTAGTTTTTCAGGAACATCCGTTCCGGCCGAGATAACATACAGCATAAATGGATCTTTCAGAGCTAAAAGAATTGATTAAAGCATTAATATTATAAATTCTGCCTGGACCGACTAAGTGCAAGGCCATAGGCTAAGTATAAAGTAGTGTGCAAGAATGTATAGAGGATATAGGAAGATACCTTGCTAAAAGTTAGCTATAGCTTAGCTATAGGTTAGCTATAGCCTAGCTATAGGTTGTTTTGTACTGTCTTGTACTGAAAAAACTTTACAGTTAATAGTAATCATACGGGTACGGCTTTACAGTTTGTACCATAGAATTGTTTAAGATTTGTTCGGAAAAAGGACAGAAAGAACTTGTTTCCTGTGCGACGAACCAAAACAAATTATTCTTTGAAAATAATTCGATAGTTTGTACAAATTGCTTGTTGGTGAAAAACACTAATGACGCTTAAATGGTTGTGGTTGGATTTGACCTAGAAATCAAAGGCGAAGATTTGTAAATAGACTTTATATGGGTTGCAATTATTCTTTGCATCGGGGTTTCGCAATTAACTATTTAAGGATAGTTAGCTTATGCTGCGAAAACCCCGCTGGGACAGAACAGCTTTTCTCCAATCAGTCATGCAATTAAATTCACTTACTTAGTGCATTTATCATTCCTTTAAAAATAAAACCATGAAAAGGGAAAACAGATAACCAATATAAACGTCCCTTTAATCCCAGCGGACGAAAAGTAGCCGTTTGTTCAAGCTCATTATTTTCATTAATAAAAAACTCAAGCCAGGCTTCTCCCGGCAACTTCATTTCGGCATATAAGAGTAGCCTTCTATCTTCTTTACTTGCTATGAGTACCCTCCAAAAGTCGAGCGACTCTCCGGGGTATAATTGTGTTGGACTTCTTCTTCCACGGCGTAACCCTACTCCACCAAACATTTTGTCCATAAAGCCTCTTATTCCCCAAAGCCATTTACCATAATACCAGCCATTGGTACCACCAATTCGCCAGATTTTATCTAATGTCTTTTGTACGTCTGTCACCTTGCGTTTTCGTGTATCCTTATACGTACCTTCTTTTGGTACCTGCAAATGTATTGTCAGACCTTTATATAAAATATTGCTCGTAGCAGCATCTTTCCAACTGGATAGTACCTGGTCACTTTCTATTTTTACAAAAGCGAGTTCAATTGCCTTTTCATAAGTCGTTGGTATTATGTGCAGGATATCCCCGAGATTATTTGGTTTTCCTATTACTTCTATTTTCATGCTGTCAACTAAATTCTTAGCAAGCTGAAAGCTGGTAGAGGTAACAAAGTATAACCAGTAAGAAGATAGCCGGGGAGTGAGAACAGGCAATACGATTATTTTTCTTTTCAATCCTCTTACAGCCGCAAACTTTAATAATAATTCTTTGTAAGTAAAAATCTCTCCGCTACTGATATCAAAACTATTGTTTAATGCCTCCTGTAACCCGATCACACCTTTTAAATACCCCACCACATCCCTGATAGCAATTGGCTGCGTTTTGGTGTTAAGCCATTTGGGTGTTATCATCACCGGTAGTTTTTCAACAAGGTCACGGATTATCTCAAAGGAAGCACTGCCAGATCCAACAATTATTCCTGCCCTCAAGGCAGTAAATGAATAGGTTCCTGTTTTCAAAATATTTTCTACCTGTAGTCTTGAGTGAAGATGTTTGGATAAATGACTTTCATTTGCAATACCTGTAAGATAGATCACCTGTTGAACGTTAGTTTGCAACATCCTTCTTTTAAAATTTTCTGCGGATGTGGTTTCCATTTTTTCGAAATCCCCATTGCTCGTACTCATCGAATGCACGAGGTAATAGGCTATATCAATATCGGACGGAATGTTTTGCAATGTCTCTTCCCGCAAAAGATCCACTTCTATCACAGAGATATCAGGATCCTCAAATCTTTTCACGTCGAAGCGGCCTTTATCTCTCACGCAACAATAAACAAAATGATTTGCAGAAAGCATTTCTGGCAGTAGTCGTTGAGCAATATAACCGGTGGCACCAGTGAGGAGAATTTTCAAATTAAAATGAGTTGTAATTATCTAAACGTATGAAACAATTAAAAGTTTATGAAAATCTCAAATGAAAGCTTTATATAGTGAAAGCTGGCTAAAATTTGTAATAAAATAGTAGGACCAACATTTGCGGATTTGAAAATAGAGTTTATAAGGGTTGCATTTTTTTTGCATCAGGGTTTTTCAAATGAAGTGTTTAAGAATAGTTAGCTTATGCTGCGAAAACCCCGCTGGGACAGAACATTACAAAGGTTGGATATGCCGCCGGAAGGAAACCACGCAACGGGTTCGCATAAATTGATTTGTATAAGCGGTTACCAACAGTAGCGAAAAGTTAATCTGTAACCCGTCGCCAACCAGCCGCTAATTTATTATCGACCAACGTACCAACACCCCTTGCAGCGACCTTACCATTTGTGATCCATGATAGGTTGTAATATTTTCCGGTTTTTTCAATGACTAAGTCGTACTCATCTGAGAATAGCCCATTCTCTAAATAGTATTTGATGTGGTAATTGCCTGCAAAGCCATCCTTACTTACACCGGTAGCAGTTCCTTTCCCGCTGTACACATTTGCGTAATTCCATATAGCGTTTAGTGTTCCCGGTTTCGCAGCTTTACTGTAGAGCGCAAAGCCTATATTGAAAGTATCCTTTGTTACCGAGCCTGAATTAGTTTGGGAATTTGCATGAGAGGGAAATATTGCAAATGCCAAGCACAATATCAGAAGTTGTATTGAAATAAGTAATTGAAATGTATTTTTCATATTTAAAATTTTATTTTGGTGAATAGTGTTTACTTAAAATTGGTATTTGTATAAACCAATACTTTACGTAGACTTACAAATGCCGAATAAAGAGAGCCAGTTTGTGCAGGTGAAGCTAATATAATAAATGCCTTCTTTTTGTGTAATTGTTTTGTGAATACCCCAAGTTTATGATATATCTTTTTATGAAATTATTTTTTAAGAAAATCATTTCGATACTTTGTATAGTTTAGTTTGTTCGTGAAAAACAAAAATAAGGGCGCTTAAAGGGTTTCGGTTGGAATATAAAATAGAATACGAAGACCAACATCACTGAAAAACCTAATAAGAGCGTGCTTTTTAGTGCCAGGCTACCGTAAAAAAAGTTTCCCCTGCCGTAAAAGCAAAAGCAAGCCACAGCAATTTTACATTAATTATTTTGGTTTAAAATTATCAGTAAAAAGCAATGAAGCTAATAAATCTTTAAATAAAAACGAATAGCTTAGTTTCAGAACAAAATAGAAAACGTTAAGTTTTAACCACTTAAAAAAATCGACTTATGAAAATAAAATTAATCAGCATGTTGCTTTTTATCGTTGCACCCTTTTTTGCATCGGCGCAGAATGTAGGTATTGGCAACAATTCACCCTCCGAAAAACTGGATGTGAATGGCAACATCAATGTAGCGGGAACAATTAAGGCTAATGGGGTAGATGGCACAGCCAACCAGGTACTGATGAAAAACAGCAGCGGTGTATTAGCCTGGGGCGATATGTGTGATTATAAAAATGCAGTTACGTTTACCAATATTGGATCAAGCACATGGCCTGTACCTGCAGGCGTTACAAAAGTTAGGGTAGAAGTATGGGGTGGCGGCGGGGGTGCTACAGGGAATGGTAGCGGCGCAGGTGGAGGTTATGTAACAGGCATTTTTGATGTGTCGGGGGGAAGCGTATCCTACACAGTTGGAGCGGGTGGAGCCAATGGTTCGCCAACAGCTTCGAGCGGTGCAAGTTCTCAGGCATCTTACGCAACATTTATTATCAACGGATTAGGAGGTGAAGGTGATATCAGTGCTACCAGTGGTAATGTAGCAGCGGGAGGTTTGTTTTCGGGAAATTCTGCGTCAGGATTTTATGGCGAAGTTGGAGAAGCTGGTGCACAAAACAGGTTTGAAGGGTATCAATTAAATTCAACTACATACCGGGAAAATCAAACCGGTGGCAAAGGAGGTAATGGTGGCCATTCCGAAAATACCGGGGGAAAAGGAGCGTATCTATTAAGAGATGGAGCGACTTCATCAGTTATTTATGGTTACAGCGGCGGGCATGGGAGAATGCCGGGCGGTGGCGGGGGAGGGTCACTAACATGGGGTGGTGCAGTTAAAAATGGAGGGCAGGGCATGGTTATTATTCATTATTAAAATAGTATAAAATGGATGTACCCAGCATTTAATTCCAATATAAAGGTCACTAGAAAAAATCATGACTTGAAAGATTAATAACCCAATACCCATAACTTTTTAATACTCTCTATCAGTTATTTTTTCGATCAGCAATTTTCCAGTATCATTTTATTGTTTTGACTTGCATTTTTCTCTCAGCAATTGTAATTTGTTTTATTAATTTAAAATAGATACTATGAAACAATATTTCATGGCTTTTTTTCTAATAATAAGTGCAAAAGCTTTTTCTCAAAATATAGGCATTGGCACATCCACACCACAGGCAAGGCTGCACATAAAAGGCAATGCCGATACCTCGCAATTAGTAATTGATGCCAATGCAACACAATCTAATTTACGGCCTCTCATAAGATTAAGAAATGCTGCAGGTATAGATTTACTGCACATCCACAGCGATAATGCCAGCAACACTTTTATTGGGAAGGACGCTGGAAGACTAAATGCTCCGTCTGGCCTCGTGCTCGGAAAATTTAATACATTTATAGGCGCCGGAGCAGGGTTTTCCAACACAACAGGATTCGAAAACACTGCCACCGGATATCATGCGCTTTATTTCAACACAACTGGAACATACAATATTGCCACTGGAAATGATGCACTTTATTCCAACTCTACTGGATATAACAATACAGCCATCGGATACGCAGCACTCATTGGAAATAACACAGGCTATAGTAATACTGCAACCGGGCACTCAGCACTTTATTTCAACACAGACGGTTACAATAATACAGCCCATGGAACTAGTTCGCTTTATTCCAACACCACAGGATACAGCAATACAGCAAATGGAGATAGTGCGCTTTATCGCAACACAACCGGATACTACAATACCGCTTTAGGATATCAGGCGCTTTATTCCAACACAGCTGGGCATAGCAATACCGCCAACGGATATGGGGCGCTTTATTCAAACACATCAAACTCTAATACCGCTGACGGATACAAGGCGCTTTATTATAACACTGGATACAATAATACCGCTAACGGACATTTTGCGCTTATTTCCAACACAACAGGAAACTACAATACTGCTATAGGAGATGAGGCAGATGTGTCGGTTGGCGGTTTAATTAATGCCACCGTAATTGGATATGCTGCTACTGTAACTGCAAGTGATAAAGTGCGTGTGGGAAATTCATCAGTAACTTCAATAGGAGGCCAGGTTGGGTGGACTTCTTTTTCTGACGGTAGGTTTAAAACAAATGTGAGAGAGGATATTCCGGGCATTGATTTTATTAAAAAGCTGAGGCCTGTTTCCTATACGTTTAACATTACAGGATTGAATAAACATTTCAGACCAGATGATACCACGAGAATCAAAGAACAACACGTAGAAAAAATTCCTGCTAATAATGTTTCAAAGCAGGAAGAGATTCGTTACACAGGGTTTATAGCGCAGGAAGTAGAACTGGCAGCAAAGGAACTTGGGTTTGATTTCTCAGGTGTGGATGGTCCAAAAAACAACAATGATACTTATGGCCTGCGCTATGCAGAGTTTGTTGTGCCAATGGTAAAAGCTATGCAGGAACAACAAGTATTAATTGAAACGTTACAAAAGCAGGTGGAAGCCACCAGGACAATGCCATTGCAAATCGGTAAACAACAAAAGATTATTGATGAACTGACCGACGAACTTCATTCAGACAAAAATAAAATCAGTGATCTAATAAAACGCATTGAAGCATTAGAGAAAAAATAAGAGATTTTTTTAAATTATTCCACGTTTGTATTTTTAGCACACTAACCTTGTTAGGAAATTAAATGTTTTGTGTGCCACTAACCTTTAGGCGGAGCAACCTCCCTCCCACAGCCTGGCGTGTAAACTGAGGGCTTTGCGTTACTCCGGAATAGCATCTTGTTTCTAGTACGCAACGCCCTCGGCCCTACCACAAACCTTTGGAGAGACGTTGCTGGGAAATAGCCTGCTACAAATGGTACCAGCCTGTTTTGATTTTATAAATAAGGATATTAAATAACTGCCCTGGTTCCCTTGCCAAGGTACCAACCTATCAATGCTCCTATTATCAACCCAACAATTATGTTGGCAATAATGTCAACCATCATTGTAGTGGTATCGCCAATATTCATTTGAGCATACATAAAACAATTGATTGAAGCCGAAGTAAGTAAACTTATCACGGCACCCACAGTAGCTCCTGATGAAGCGCTAGTTGCTCCGGCTTTATTAATTACATATGAAAGCATAAAACCCCAAAACACACTGCCTGCTATTAATGCCCACCAGATTATGTCATTTTCACCCCGCATTATTACCCTGGCAGCTTCAGGGGTATGTTCTTTAAAAAAATTCTCAAGCAAGGTGCCCCAAATAAGCCACCCTAAAAGAAACTGGGCTACGCTACCAATAATACCACCTACAAGAAATTTGTTTGTGTTCATGATAATTAGTTTTGCTAAATAAATTGAAAGAGAAAAGGTAGAAAGAAAATATTTTTGCTTATACACTATTTCTTCACAAACAGTTACTTAAAGAATAGTTGATGATCATACAGAAACATTAAAAGGTCTTTTGTTTGTTCTTTGCTCATTTTTATTGCGAATCGTAGTACATTAATAAAGATCTTTATAACTATCATTTATGGGCTCCCAATGCAGTATAGTTGCTGTAAAAAACTGAAGCCATTCGGTTGGGCAAATAGCTTTCATTAATGGAACTTAAAATTATTTTCAAGAAATTCATTTCGACAGTTTGTACAATTTGCTTGTTGGTGAAAAACAACAACAAGTTCGTTTAAATGGTTGCGGTTAGATTTGTAAATAGACTTTATATCAGTTGCAGTTATTCTTTGCATCGGGGTTTCGCAATTAACTATTTAAGGATAGTTAGCTTATGCTTCGAAAACCCCGCTCGAACAGAAAGTTAGTAAATGAATTACTTCTTTGATTAGTTATTAATACTTCGCTAATTCTTCTGTTATAAAACTATTCCATTTTAACTGTTGCTCTCTATTTTCAGAGTGTTTTGTTTCGTCGTCATATTTAATCCCAAGATCTCTATACTTTTTAGAAACATCGTTTATAATACTTTGTAATAAGCTATTGTAGTTTTGCTTTGTGAACTTAGTAGCTTTGAACTTTGCAAGAATCTCCTTCGATGATAAAATACCTAAATTGAAATGGCCTTGTTCATGCACAAGAAGCAAATCAGTAACTCTGTCTTTTTTTGCCCAAGTATTTTTTGAATCCAGTTCTAGTATAACTTCAAAATTATTTACAACTGCAGAGTCGCCAAAAAAATTTACACTCCCGAATTTTGTTCGAAAAGTGTAAGCTGTAAAGGCATTAAAAGACTTTTTTTGATCAGGGTCTCCTATAAAATCTGTCCAACTTAATTTTCCGTTAGATTCTTTACCATTTACCAATATCTTTTGAGAAAATAATTTGGCATTACTTAAAACAAAAATGCACATTAATAAAACTATTCTTAATATCATTCCTCTTAAAAGTTTATGGTTTTTTAAAATTGGTGCTGACGATAGGTATTGCCGATCCAGGTTTTTTATTTTGTTTTATTTTTAATTGTTAGCGCTGTGCTGAACGTTAGGGTAGGCGAAAGGAATACCAACAACGACGAAAAGTTATTCATCAACATAAAAGTTTTCACTCCTAAAGAAACTATCATTTTCCTGCAGCTTTTATAGCTTCAAAATCACCTACAACCAGGTTGTGCTCATAAACGAACGCTACCTTCTTTTCATTGGTGCTGATATCAAAGCTCATACCATCAGTGGACGGGAATGTATAACCTTTTGCAGAAATCTTTCCCATTTTTTTACCCTCACTATCATAAACAATAATTTTCTCATCCCTAAAATCAAGGATGTTATTGCCTGATGGAGAATATTTGAGTGTATATACCCTGTTACCTATCTTACTTATTCTATTTGGATAACCGCTAATACTGTAAATAGTGCTATTAGTTCCTGAGTTTACAACTAAATGCTTCGAACTATCATCAACAGAACAGGCAGTGATTCCTGTTGCTGCCCAGGTGGTATAAATTACTTCTCCGTTAAAATTAAGTATGGAAACTTTTCCTGACATGCCAGCACCTGCTACGAGTAAACGGTTTTCACTTAATAATTTAATACTGTAAACCGGGCAGTATTTGCAACTACCATAGCAACACGATGTGTAAGTTCCATTTGGAAAAGGGTAAGTTGCCAGCATCACCTTACCCGTTTGGGTAGATAAAACAACTGCTGCACCGTCATTAGTACCTAGTGCATAATATTTTCCATCCATACTCATGTCGCCCGAAATAATATTATCCAGTTTGGTAGAGAACATTTGTTTTGGTCTTTCAAGGTCTGTTATATCAAAAAATGCAAATGACTTTTGATCCATTTTCACCATCACTATATCATCTTTAGGACTAAAGGATACAAACATGGGATTACAAACAATTGTACTTGCTAACTTGCCGGTTTCCGAATCGTATATGTCTAAAGAACCAACTGCATCATTTGCTGCCATATTGCAACAAGCTATCAATTTACCATTATGGCTAAACTTTATGGAAGGGGAATAATTATTTATTTTTGCAATGGAATGGAAATTCTGCGCCTTTGTTACATTGATTAATAAGCTAAGAATAGAAAAGCAAAAACATACTTGCAATAATTTTAAGTTTCTCATAAGTCAAAACTATATTTATTTATTAAGAGATATATACCCAATAGCAGGTATAAATTTATGGTTATTTAAAGATTAATTTTATATTGAAAAATATCTAGCCGCTTATGAGATACATTATCTTTCTTTTAAATTTCTTTTTTGCAGCAATTGCTTTTGCCCAGGATTCCCCGGAACAAACCAATGCTTTAAAGTTGGCCACTGATGGCAAGATACCTGAAGCCATTACTGCATTTGAAGCCATCCTTGCAAAAGATCCAAATAATTTTAATGCTATAGATATTATAAGCCAGTTGTATAAAAGTACCGGCAACTTACCAATGCAATTTAAATATGTCTCCAAGGCATTAGCGTTAAAACCCAATAGTGAAGCATGGAATTATAAAAAGGCGGAGCTTGAAATAAAATTAGGCCATCCTGACAATGCCATTACTTTATTAGATGGTTACATGGCAAAAAACGGCGAATCTGCTGTTATACATTTTATGAAAGGGCAGGCTTTGGATGCCCAGGAAAAATACCAGATGGCCATTGGCGCATACAATAAAAGCCTTAAAATAAATCCTGAATATGCACAGCCTTTATATTTCAGAGCAATTGATTTTTCTTACCTGAACAGGTATGAAAACGCCATTGAAGATTTTACCAAAGTGATACAGGCGGGATCAGAGCTTGATGAAATTTACCAGCGCAGGGGATTTGCATTTCATATGCTTGGCAAATATGCTGAAGCAATTGCTGATTATGGAAAAGCAATACAATTAAATCCTGATAATTTATTTGCCTGGACAAACAGGGGTGTAGCATATTCTAAGACAGGCGAGATGGAAAAGGCTGCAGCGGATTTTAAACATGATATTGCTATTCACCCAAAAAATACTGATGCTTATTTTGAATATGCAAGCCTTCTTGAATCTCAAAAAAAATATACCGAGGCTTTGCCAAATATAGAAAAGGCGGTAAGCTTAACAAACAGCAATGCCATGTTCTATGCCATGCATGCAAAAATATTATTGTCATTAGATAGAAACGCTGAAGGCTTAGCGGCAGCAGAAAAAATATTACAACTACAGCCCAACAGCCCAGATGGATTTATATTAAAAGCTTCTGCTTTACAAAACTTAGACAGGGATGCGGAAGCAATAACTTTGCTTACTACAGCTATTGCAAATGATCCTTCCAATTATCTTTTTTATTCTTTAAGAAGTGCAGTGTATAAAAAGCTTGGTAAAACAGCAGAGGCAAATGCAGATAATGAAAAAGCAAAACAGTTAGGTACAAAATAATACTATGAAAAAGACTCTGTTCTTATTTATTTCATGTATTACCTGCTTAAATATAACAGCACAATGTGTTACCGGTAATTGCGAAAATGGTAAAGGCAAATTTGATTTCGGATGGTGCACTTATGATGGAACTTTTAAAAATGGCAAGCCCGACGGCGAAGGCACAATGCTGTATGATGACTATACATATGTTGGGCATTTTACAAACGGCATTGAAGATGGTAAAGGAGTGATAACTTATAAAAAAGATGGACGAAAAGAAGAGGTGGCCTATATCTCCGGGAAAAAAGTCCAGGCCTTACAAAAAGTAAATAATGGTGAGTGGAAGGAATTAGACATTCAGAATGTTAACTGTAAAACCGGCAATTGCAATACAGGCTTTGGGACATACATTTTTCCTTCAGGCAATAAATACACGGGTAATTTTGTTAACAATAAATTTGAAGGCAACGGTACATTTTATTTTAATAACGGTGACCGGTTTGAAGGAACCTTTCATAATAATGAAAAATATAATGGCCTTTACACTTATAGCAATGGAGCAAAATACCAAGGCACTTACGATTCCTCAGGCATGGAATACAATGGAACAATAACTTCTTTAAATGGGATGACAATTCCATTTGTAAATGGTAAAGTAATCATTCCAGTTCAAATCAAGAACACTGACAAAACAACAGCAGCTAATCAATCAAATAAACAAACAGAAAAGTCACCTTCAAAAATTTGCCCTTTTTGTAATGGAGCAGGCAAAACACGTTCAGCAAGTTATTATGGCAATGCAAGTAACAGCGATAAGGCTAAGGGAATTTACCAGGGAGATTATCACTCCGGTGAAACTACTATCTGTGCATTTTGTAAAGGCAAGGGTGTATATCAAGGTTTCTTTAATAAAAATTAAATTCTGC
>JBDSEE010000006.1:0-1574 GCA_039920245.1 Ferruginibacter sp. | reverse complement strand
GGCATTTCGTTTAGTTGGCCGTAGAGGCTTTGATAAGCAGGCATGCCGGGCACCACGGCTTCATATAAAGCTACGCCACAATAGGCCATGTATCTGCCGGGATTAACTCCGTAAGAAACAGGCGGCGAATACAACAGACGTAATTGAACACCCAGCCATTTTTGTACAACATCCGAAGAATAAGTTTTGGCTTGCTGACGGTTGGTTTCCTGGTTTGATTCTTTCTTACACGAAAGATTAAAAAAAGATGCAGTTGCCAGCAACCACATTGCGCAAACGATTTTTTGTTTCATTGCTTTATATATTTAACAGCAAAATAGAAACAGCTTTGCCTACTATAAATTCTAATCGCTTAACAGAATTGTTTTCTGGCAACAAAGCAATTAAAACAGCTTTGTGGTTTTGGGAGAAGAAAAATGTTGTTTGTCTGCAATTCAATGTTGTCTGTCTTTTTAGTTCGCAGGTGAAACAATCATGAAGCCTAATTGCTTAAATTGTGGAAAACTTTCAGCCGTGAATAAAACAAACGAGTTTATTTTTTCCCCGAAATACCGTGTACTCCGGCACGTCTCGTTTTGGTTATTATGGCTTTTTGGCTGGAGCGGCTTCTTGGCAATGATTTGGTCAACTTTCACTGATAATTTTATCCGCATCGTACTTTGGATTCCGGCCTTTATACTCTTCAGTTATCCTGTTTCAAACTTTGCCATTAGAAAGCTGCTGTTGAAGGGCAAATACCTGGTATTTCTAGTCTCACTCATCTTCTGGCTTGCAGTTGGGTGGTTCCTGAGCGTTTATTATCTTAAGTATATATCCGCTCCTGTGTTAGATCTGATGAACATGCCTCGCGGTGATGGTTATGCATGGCAATGTTTCCTCTGCGTGATGACCACGACAGCTTGTTTCTCTTCTCTATCACTTGGGAAGCAGTGGTTATTAAAGCAAAAAGAATTTCTGCAGGCGCAACAGGAAAAAATAACGGCCGAACTGCAACTGCTGAAAGCACAGGTGCATCCACATTTTTTGTTTAATACCCTTAATAATATTTATTCTTTTTCGCTTGAAGGATCACCTAAAACGCCGGAACTTATCTTAAAACTTTCATCATTGCTTAGTTACATGCTTTATGATTGCAAGGCAGACGAAGTGAGGCTGGAAAAAGAAGTGGAGATCATGAAAAATTATATTGACCTGGAAAGAGAACGTTATGGCAATACAATAGAAATATCGTGGAATGTGGAAGGCGACATCAGGGACAATTTCATATCACCCTTGCTGATGCTTCCTTTTTTGGAAAATGCTTTTAAGCATGGCGCATCGGAGCAAATTGAAAAACCCTGGATGGGAGTAGATATATCCGTAGCGAGCGATCTATTAAAATTTAAAATCACCAATAGCAAAAACGAATATGTTCCCCACAGCAGTAATGGCATTGGTATCAACAATGTGAAAAAACGTCTCGAATTTCTTTATCCTGGAAAATATGAACTGAAGATAAATGATGAAGGAGATTTTTTTACAGTTTCACTAATGATCAAATTGAGCGGAAGTGTATCAGGGTATACAATACCGCA
>JBDSEE010000005.1:0-3826 GCA_039920245.1 Ferruginibacter sp. | reverse complement strand
GTTCAAAATTTTCTTTGGCTGATTTGAAATCCTGCTTGTAATAATAGCCAGTACCTATGGCATTATAGAACAAAAATTTATATTCAACGTCAACGGCATCGGTTAGTGTAATCCCTTCGCCACCTTCTTTAATTAATTGTTCGATGCTTTCTGGCTTACCCGTAAATGCAGCCAAAATACTTTCGCAGTCAATCTTTTTTTTATTCAATAACTCAATATGGTTATTGCCGGATTGACCATAGCTGCAAAAAGATAAGATTAAAAAGGAGGTAAGCGTAATTGTTCTCAATACTGGATTATTTCAATTTTTTAAACAAGCTAATATCGCCATTAATATTGACTCAGCTTATTAATTTTATAAGTGATGTTTTATATGATTTACTTACAGGCAAACTTAAAGCCCCTATAAATAATTCATTATTTTGGAAGGCTGTAATTTTTTTAAGGTTAACTGCATAACTCCTGTGAATACGGCTGAATAAATTTTCAGGGAGCTGCGCTATAAAAACGCTTAGGGAAGTCAGCGTCATATATTTTTTTTTCGAGGTTATAATTCTTGTATAATCCCTCATGGCTTCCAAATAAAGTATCTCATGTAGCGGAATGAGAATGTGTTCATAGCCATCTTTAATAGTGATAGTTTCCTTTTCAAATTGAACAGAATAAGCAAGTGCTTTATCTTTCATTTCCATAAATTCAAAGGCTCTTTCTATAGCAGCATTGAAGCGTTCTGTTTTTACAGGTTTGAGCAAAAAATCAAATGCAGCAAGCTCATAACTTTCTAAAGCATATTCCATGTGAGATGTTACAAATATTGCCACAGGAATATCCTCTTTTACTATGCGTAATAATTCCATACCGCTTAAGCCGGGCATATCCACATCTAAAAAAGCAATATCAGGTTTGAAGTTCTTTATGGCAAGTAGTGCTTCATCTGAATTATTACATACAGCAATATTTATTAATTTATCAAATGCTTTTGCCTTTGCCAGCAAGGTGAGCTGGTCAAGTCTATTATCATCTACAATTATGTAGTTCAGAGGTTTGGTCATTGCAAAAACCGTATATTATAAACAAATATAACGTACGGTAAGTTTGCAGAAAAAATTTAAAGATTTGCCTTAAAAAAAAAGAGGTATTATCCACATAAAATATGGCTTAGATGCAAGTTCTCTTTTTTAAATTAGTAGCAATAACTTCCTAATAACTGCACTATACCAAGTGCTCCTGGCCTAAAAGTAGAGTTAGGTAACAAGTTTATATAACCTGCAGAAAATACTGCATTTGTATTTCCATTTATGGTATAATTGTTAATGGTAATGGATATTTTTTTAGCCTCCGCTATTATTCCTGATGAAATTGTGGCATTTGAATACGTTCCATTATCTGTAGCTAATAAGTTACTCAGTGTAGCATTGTTGTCTATCCCATTTCTCATTCTTGTATATTGCCCGGCAGTGAATACTGTTCTATTACATCCATAGTTAGGCCAATAACCCATGTAATTAGTCATTTGAGGGGAGTAGGAAGAATTATTAGCATCTGCACAATCCGGTGCTACATAGGGAAATGAGCAACTGCTTATGCCCGTACCACATCTGTTATATGGGTCGGCGGGTGTGTCGGTTACAAAATCTCCGGCAGTGGTTCCGTTTGTACCATTTACTAATTCGTCCGTACCCGTATTATCAGGATCGTGTGCAGTGCCTTTAAATGTATGATCCAAACCTAATGCATGTCCCAGTTCGTGAATGAAAGTTCGGCGTGCCCCAAAACCTATCTCCTTAATTACTATCCTATCAGATATGACATTAGAATATCCAAAAACTCCATCTGAAATCGTCTTTACAACAAAAGCATTAAAAACACCTGTTTTTTTCTGGGGTGTATAGTCAGTTACACCATAAACTGTATTATTATAATAAGTACTCATTCTGTATTCAATACCTACAATGGAGAAACAAATGTCCCCGATATTAAAAACACTGTCTGTAAATTTTATTTCCCTCTTTAAAGTATTTTCATCAATAGCCAGATTACTCCCATCATCATCTGAATAAATAACTAAGTATAATTTTAAAACCTTTGTGTTTGGAAAAGATAGGACTTGTCCGCTCGGAATTCTTTTTAAAAAATCTGAGCTAGATGATGGTGTACCACACTCATTTATCACCTGTGCAGTGGCAGGGTGAATGATTATGGAAAATATAAAAGTGATTAATATCTTACTTAGTAGTTTCATATACTTTCATTTTCAGTGCATCAATTTCTTTTTTCAATTCAATAATATACAAGCTCAGTTCTTCTACCTTTTCGAGCATTTTACGTTGTACTTCTCCAAGGTGCTGCCCGTCTTTTTCAATTTCACTCGCAGAGGGAATGTTTGGCAAGTGTTTATTTTCTTTTAAATAAACCTCTAACTGAGGAAGGGTTAATTTTTTATACCCTTCATTAAATACATAATCCGGCCATGCAGCTTTTAATTGCACTCTTACTTCTTCACTTATTATTTTACCAAAAACTTTTAATTTATATCCAACGGCATTGGTCAATACTTCTGCGTCTAAATTTGTGCTGCCGCAATAGACAGTTCCGTCATTATTATCTATGGCAAGTTTCCATCCACCTGCGCCATAAATACCAAATTTAGAATCAGTGTACTGTCCTAAAAAACTTACGTCTGCTGTATTTGCTGTATTGCTAAACCAAACACCTGCTGAATTTGCATCAGCTTTCAAGCGCATTCTTCCTGCAACATCTAATTTGTAAATAGGAATTGTACCTATTCCAACATTGCCACCACCCTGAGATATTAATACATCCCCCGCAGACTGGTCGTTTATGACAACTTTTGCACCTGGTTTACCACCACGGATATAAGAATCTTCTGTTGAACTATAATTAAAATGTGATGTGTAATTGGTGCCATCAAATTCAGCCGTGCCGCCTACAGCAGTTCCCCTTGCTACATGCAATGTTGCAGATGGTGCAGCTATTTTGATACCTACATTCCCTGATCCTTTGATACGCATATTTTCTGTGAAAGCACTGCTGCTGCCATAGCCAAACGCAATGTCATTGGAAGAGGAGCCGGCATACATTTGCAAAAGCCCCCCTTGTAAGCCTATACCATAGCGGCTTGTAGGGCTTCCATAATAAAAGTCAATTTTATTGCCAATAGCATTATTCATGGTAAGTGGCGCTGTAATATCTGTGATGCCTTGCAAACCTAAAGCCCCGGTAGAGTCAACCGTAATTGTGTTACCACCTAACGTGTACCGGTATAAGCTTGCTTTACCTGCATTAGCATATAAATTCCAACCGCCATAGTTTGTAGTCGTCCTGTCTTTAAAAATATAGCCGTTATCTAATCCCTGTACAAACATGCTACCTTCTCTTGAAACACCAAACCTTTGGTTTATTGTCATAGCTCCATCGGCAACTCCGCTGGCATTAGATGCATACCAGCCCAAATCGCCATTGCTTGTTGACAATGCCAGCTTGCCTGCAAAGCCTGTACTTAAAAATTTAGACCCTGCATTATAATATTCATTGAAACCCACACCGGGCAAATTGGATTGTAGAGAAATACCTGCTGCGTTATCATCAAATACTGCTACGGTGGCCCCTACAGTACCTCTTACAACTAATTTTCCTAAAGTGGGATTTTCCGTAAGTCCCGAGGGAATACCAATACCGGTATTTCCACTTGTCATGTTCAATTTATTATTTCCTGTTCCCGTTGTAATGCTCGAGCCCCCGGCTGTATTATTAAAATAAGCAACGTCGCCAAAAGTGCCTGTATGTGTGATAGAGAATTCAGCCC
>JBDSEE010000004.1:0-32071 GCA_039920245.1 Ferruginibacter sp. | reverse complement strand
GAACCCAGCGGTGCCAATGCCGCGTTGCTAAGTGCCTATTATTTAGCCGCGGCGCAAGGCAAAGCAATCGACGATTTATTGGAAAACACGGTGATACTTTTTGATCCTTCATTTAACCCGGATGGACTGCAACGTTTTTCTACCTGGGCAAACCAACACAAAAGTAAGAACCTTGTAAGCGATCCAAATTCAAGGGAATTTAACGAAGTATGGCCCGGCGGCAGGTATAATCATTATTGGTTTGACCTGAACCGTGACTGGTTGCCTGCAGTTCATATTGAAAGCCAGAACCGCCTGGAATGGTTTCATAAATGGAAGCCTAATATTCTTACAGATCATCATGAGCAGGGAAGCAATGCAACTTTCTTTTTTCAACCCGGTGTACCTTCCAGGGTAAATCCATTAACGTCTGCAAAGAACCAGGAATTGACCGCAAAGCTGGGAAAATACCATTCTGCGTTTTTGGATCGCATCGGCTCGCTATATTTTACCAAAGAGAATTATGATGATTTTTATTATGGAAAGGGTTCTACCTATCCTGATATCAATGGTGCTATCGGTATTTTATTTGAACAAGCTTCTTCAAGAGGTCATTTACAGCAAACGGCTAATGGATTATTGAGTTTTCCTTTTACCATTAAAAATCAGTTTACCACGGCACTCTCCACGCTACAAGGCGCAAAAGATTTGCGTAAAGAATTCCTTCAATGGCAAAAAGACTTTTACCAGCAATCGAGAGCAGATGCGGCTGCTGATGTAGTGAAGGCTTACGTGTTTGGTGATAAATATGATGCAGCAAAAACATTTCATTTTATAGAAATGCTGCGTCGCCAGCAAATAGATGTATATACATTAATTGCTTCACTGAAAGCAGAAACTATCGCAGGCGGTACAAATAATTTTGAAAAAGGATCTGCCTATATCGTTCCTGCCAACCAGGAACATTACAAAGTCATTAAAACAATTTTTGAAGTAACAAAAGATTACAAAGACAGCCTGTTCTACGATATAACGTCATGGACAATGCCGCTGGCTTTTGGGCTGCCATCTGCAGGACTTGGCAAAACAACTTACAATCAAAGTCTTTTAGGCGAAAAAATTTTACATGCGTCTTTTCCCAAGGGTGAAATTACCGGGGGTAAATCTGCAGTGGGTTACCTGCTTGAATGGAATGAATTATATGCTCCCGCTGCACTGAATGAATTATTAAGCAACGAAGTAAATGCAAAAGTGGCCAGCAATATCTTTAGCATACAAGTTGCAAATGGCAAAAAAGATTTCAACTATGGAACGATTCTTATCCCTATGCAAATGCAGAAGTTAAGCGCTGAAAAAATATTTGAACTGCTTAATGGCGTTGTAAAAAAATATGGCGTGAAAATATATGGCCTTCAATCCGGTAATGCAGATAACGGCAGCGACCTTGGTAGCAGTAAGTTCTTACCGGTGACGCTGCCTGCTATTGCCATGATAGTGGGCCCTGGCGTGAATGCAACGGATGCGGGTGAAGTTTGGCATTTGCTGGATCAGCGGATGAATATACCGGCATCACAGTTGGAAATATCCATGTTTAACCGTATTGCACTGGATAAATACAATTGTATTATCATGCCGGGTGGATCCTATACCGACATGAATAAAGAAAAATTAAAAACATGGGTGCAGGCTGGCGGCACTTTGATACTAACTGAAGAAGCCATAACCTGGTCTGCCCAGAATGGTATCAGTACGGTCAGCTTTAAAAAATTAAAACCTGCTGGGGATAGTACTGTACTGCTTAGTTATGTTCAAAGAGAACAGGTGGATGGTGCACAGCAAATGGCAGGCGTGATTTTAGGTGCTGAAGCCGATCTTTCACATCCACTGGCCTATGGATACGATCAGGAAGTGGTCAGCCTTTTCAAAGCCAATAAGGTTTATATGGAGCGGTCCAAATCAGCTTATGCAACTCCCTTTTATTATGGTAGCAAGCCTTTGCAAAGTGGCTGGATGAGCATAGAGAATACAGATGCAGTTAAAAATTCTGCAGCTGTTATTGTAAATACACTGGGCAATGGCAGAGTAATCAATATTGCGGATGATCCTAATTTCAGGGCCTTTTGGCTCGGCGGTGCCAAACTTTTTATGAATGCCATTTTCTTTGGTAGAAATATTAATGCAGAAAGCAGTAGAACAGCTGATTAAAAATTTAAAATGATAACGGCGGCAAAAAATTATCTCTCTCTTATAAAATTTTCGCATACGATCTTTGCTATGCCTTTTGCATTGATCGGTTTTTTCCTGGGTATCAAAAATCTGAATATCTCTGTTTTAAATGGAGTAACGTATTTACTTCCACCTACTTTTTTTCAAAAGGTTATTATCTTCTTTCAGTACAAATGGATCGTGTTTGTGTTGGTTATCCTTTGTATGGTGTTTGCAAGAAGTGCTGCCATGGCCTTCAACCGCTATCTTGACCGGAAGTTCGATGCAAAGAATCCACGCACCGCCATTAGAGAAATACCATCCGGCATCATCCACGAAAAAAATGCACTGATCTTTACTATCGTAAATTGCCTGTTGTTTATTGCCACTACTTTTTTTATCAATAGGATTTGTTTTTATTTATCGCCAGTAGCACTGGTTGTAATTTTATTTTACAGTTATACAAAAAGATTTACGGCTTTGTGTCATTTGGTTTTAGGCCTTGGACTTAGCCTTGCACCCGTTGGGGCATACCTTGCCGTTATAGGTAGCTTTCATTTGTTGCCAATCTTATTTTCTTTCGCAGTGTTATTTTGGGTAAGTGGTTTTGATATCATTTACGCATTGCAAGACGAAGCATTTGATAAAGAGAATGATCTGTATTCCATACCCGCCTGGCTGGGGAAAGCGAAAGGGTTAAGAGTATCTGAATTGCTTCATGTGTTGTCAGCTATTACAGTAATGGCTGCGGGCTTCTATGGTCATTTTGGTATTGCTTACTGGATTGGTATTGCGGTTTTTATCGGGATGCTTATTTACCAGCATTCTATTGTGAAGCCAAATGACCTACGGAAAGTAAATATTGCTTTTATGACGGCCAATGGAATTGCATCTGTTGTTTTTGCAATCTTTGTTATTACGGATATGTTTATTTGACCTCGCCCCCAACCCCTCTCCAAAGGATAGGGCGTCAGTATATGTTTATCAAATCTTAAGTACATTCGCTGGCCAATAATAATATAATTTATACCGTGGCAAGAATTATTTGCATAGACTATGGAGGCAAGCGAACAGGACTTGCAGTATCTGACCCGCTGCAGATCATTGCTACGGGTCTAACTACAATTCCGTCACAGGATCTTATTCCTTTCCTGCAAAAATATTTTCTTACTGAGGCAGTGGAATTGATCCTCATTGGCCTGCCAAAGAACCAGGATAATTCTGATACTCATGGAACTGCTCTTGCAGCAGCGGCAATTAAAAAATTACAAAAAGAATTTCCACATATACCAGTGAGAACAATTGATGAACGATTCACTTCTAAAATGGCCAGGGCAGCCATGCTTGAGATGGGCATGAAAAAAAAAGATCGTCGTGATAAAAAGCTGGTGGACGAGATAGCCGCCACCATTATGTTGCAGGAGTACATGCAGGGCATTTCATGAATTATTAATAATTTTTCTGGAAGTTAGTGTGCAAACCAGGGCATCAGATGAAATCCCTAACTTCATTACCTTTGTGTTATGGCAGCATTGACTATAATAAAAAACTCTCTGATCTTGCTTAAACCTGAACTGGAAAATAAATTTTTTGTCAATTCAATCGGACTGTTTGGATCAATTGTCAGGGATGACTTTAAAGAATCAAGCGACATTGATATAATTGTTGGGTTTAGTAAACCTGTGGGAATAGAGTTCATTGACCTTGCAGACTTTATCGAAAGCAAGTTGCGAAGAAAAGTTGACCTGGTTTCAAAAAATGGAGTTAAAGCAAAATACTTTCATAAAATTGAACAGGAGATTATTTATGTCTAAGCGTGAACCCATACTTCTGGTTGAAGATATAATTGAAAGCGCCCTAAAGATCCTTGAATACACAAAAAATCTTTCTTTTGAAGAATTTACGAAGGACTCCAGGACAATAGATGCAGTAATTCGCAATTTTGAAATAATTGGAGAAGCAGCAAATCGTATGTCCGAGGATTATAAAGATCAGCATCCTACCGTAGATTGGCATAGGATCAGGGGTTTTAGAAATAGAATTGTGCATGATTATTTCGGGATAGATTACTCAATAGTATGGGCGATTAAGGAATCATTTTTACCGACACTGATTTCCAACCTTAAAGCGTTATAAAGCTATCTTCTAAGGAATATATTTTTCAAAATAAAAGTAACTAGTTATAAAATTTCAGAAATAACTTATGATTTTTCCTATAGTTGCATACGGCTCACCAGTATTGAGGAAAGTAGCCAGCGAAATTGATGAAGATTATCCCGGCCTGCAAAAGCTGATTGAAGATATGTGGGAAACCATGTATGCCAGTAATGGAGTAGGACTGGCGGCACCACAGATAAATAAGGAAATCCGTTTATTTGTAATGGATAGTGAACAGATATTTGCCAACCAGGAGGAAGATGAAAAAGATGATTATCCTGATGCACCCGGTTATAAGGGCGTATTCATTAATGCTCATATCATCTTATTGGACGGTAAAGACTGGAGCTATAACGAAGGATGCCTTAGCATTCCTAAAATACGGGAAGATATATTGCGTAAGGAAATTGTCACTATAGAATACCAGGATGAAAATTTTGTACTGCATACACAAACTTTCAAAGGCATAACGGCAAGAGTAATCCTGCATGAATATGATCATACGGAAGGAAAGTTATTTATCGATTACATCAAACCACTTAAAAGAACTTTACTTAAGCGTAAGCTGGATGATATCAGCAAGGGTAAAACAAAAGTTGACTACAGGATGGCATTTCCCAAATGATAAGATTTTCGTTAACAGCTTTTATAATAATTTGCAGGTATGAAATATATTTTCACACCTGTTTTGTTTATGATATGTATTCATGCATTTGCGCAGAAACCTACTGATACTGCGATGGCAGGTAAAAAAATAATCACCTTGAGTGAAGTGGTCGTTGACCGTAGAATGAATGTGCCTAGCTTTATTGAAAGGATTAAAAATGACAGCAGTTTTTATAAAGCATTCCGCAACCTTCATATATTGGGCTTTTCTGCCATCAATGATATTCGTATGCTAAACAAGGATGGTTCCTTAAAAGCTTCACTGTTTAGCAAAACAAGGCAAAGCAGAACGGCCCGGTGCAGGTATATGCAGGTGCTTGAAGAAAAAGCCAGTGGTGATTTTTATAATGAAGATGGCAGCTTCAATTATTATACAGCAAATATGTATGCTTCGCTTTTTTTTACAAAGGATAGTGTTTGTGGTGAAGATAATATTGTGAAAGGTCGTGAATTTTCAACTGCAGGGAAATCAGGTTTGGACAAACATAAAGAACAATTGAAGATGCTTTTCTTTAACCCTGGAAAGCGTATTAATGGCCTGCCTTTTATGAGTAATAAGACTGCAATTTATGATGATGATATGGCTGACCATTACGACATGAGCATTGATTTGGATTTTTATAACAATACCAGTTGCTATGTATTTCACCAAAAAGTAAAACCAGGTAAAACGGACGGGGTGGTAGTAGATGAAATGACAACATGGTTCAATGACAGTACCTATGAAGTAGTTGCAAGGAATTATTCTTTAAGTTATGATGCGATGGTATATGATTTCAAAGTAAGTATGGAAGTTCAAATGACAACTTTTAACGGGCTGACAGTACCTGCATTGATACGTTATAACGGAAACTGGAAAGCCGTTACTAAAAAAAGAGAACGGGGCGTGTTTACTGCAACGCTATTCAACTTTCAGTTATAAACAGAATGGCATAATTGCTGTTAAATAAATTCCTGATATTTACAATATGCACCAGCAGATCATTTATTTATTTATGTTAGCGATACCTATTGCATGCATTGCATGGACGGTTACGCATGAAGAAGTTTTCAAGGAACCTAGGGAATATTGTATAAGAAAATCACAGACTTGCAAGAATTTGCTTGAACGAAAATTTTTCTACCTCTTCACATGCGAATATTGTTTCAGTCATTATGTAACGGTCTTTTTTCTGATTATCACTAAATATCAGCTTTTATACATCGGATGGCGTGGTTATTTAATTGCTGGCTTTTCTCTTGTATGGATCGCTAATATTTACATGAGTCTTTTTGGTTTCATAAGAGTAGGCATGAAGAAAGAAAAAATAGAGGCTAATATTAAAGAAGAGGAACTAAAAGAAGTGCAGAATGGATCTTCAAGTGTGACAAATGAAAATACTCAATAACGATTATTCTCCAATGGCTTTAAAAGATCTTCCAGCCCGTTAATTTTTATTTCATAGATCGTTTGTAACAACATGCCCATCCTTCCCTTAGGAAATCCCTTGCGCTCAAACCATTCGAGATAGCTGACAGGTAGGTTACACAGCAAGGAATCCTTGTATTTACCAAATGGCATTTTCATACTTACAAGATCCAGCAGTAGCTTAGGGTCGGGGAGCGGTAATTCTTCCATGCAAAATATTTTTATCGGCCCACGGCAGGCACTGCAGCAAGGCTTTCATTACCTTCTTCATTTACGGCCTGCACTGCAAAGAAATAATTGTCTTTTGAATAAGGGAGTATCATTTCAGTTCCCAAAGTGAAAAATTTCTTTTGCCAGAATGCACTGGTTGTTTCCCGCATGAGTACATAATAACCTTTTACTTTACCATGCAACGATGGTAGCCAATATAATCGACTGCTATTTCCAAGGCGCTGAACATCTATTTTTATATCCACTGGCATGGATGGTGCCTTAGCAAGATTAGCCAATGTAGCCATGTTTACGCCCGTATTTTTCCGCAGGTATTCATAGTCTATGAACTCAGGCAGATCTCCATATTGGATTTTATTTTCTTTTCGTACGTCCTGGTGCTGGTGTGTATAATTTTCATTCATCTCTGTTATGCGTACCGCTGCATAACCATTTTCAACATAGGGTGTATGATCGCCGCCCCTTAAAAACCTGTCATTGCGATAGATCATAACCACTTCTATATTTTCTACATAACGTTCTGCAGTTTCCTTTACATAGCGGGCCAGCTGCCTGCTCTTGCCATCATTTTCCAGTCCCAGTTGCCGGATTGTTTTTGCATTTTTATCTAGTTCATACGCAGGCAGTCCTTCGCTGAAAACCCTCATCCTTGTGTTGTCTATAATATTAGTTTCGTTGCTATGATTGCTGCCCATGATATCATTATTCAAAACGGCTTCTATATTGCGATTTTCTTTCCTGGATTTATTTGCCATAAAATAAGCGCCCAATAATCCTTGTTCTTCCCCACTGACTGCAATAAAAATGATCGTTGCTGGAAAGCTTTGCTTGCTCAGGATCCTCGCACATTCAAGCACTGCCGAAGTGCCGCTGCCATCATCATTTGCGCCGGGCGCATCTCCAACACGATCCATCACGCTGCTACGCATATTATCCAAATGACCGCTGATGAGGAAGATCCTGTTATCATTGATATCTGTGCCTTTCAATGTTGCTATCACATTGCCCAAAAGCAGCGTTGTATCTACTCTTTTCTTATCAGGTTGCAATGTAGTCGTATCAATAAAAGCGGTCATCCTGCCGCCGGATTGTTGTGCAAACTGGTTGAATTTGCTTAACACCCAATTGCGTGCGGCACCAATACCACGCTTGGAATTTCTCTGCGTACTAAGTGTATTTCTTGTGCCAAAAGCAACCAGGGTATGTATGTAAGACATTAATGAATCTGAAGAAATTTCTTTTACCATTTTATCTATCGCCGGGTCTCGGTGAATGGTTGTTTGTGCGCTAATGACATTATAAAATGTAACCGTTAAAATCAGCAACAGGTATTTTCTTGACATGATAATTATTTGAAGACTAGATTTATTTTGAAATTAAATTTACTGATTTTATCGCCAGGGAAATGGAGCGATGAGCCACTACTCATTTTTATGCTGGCTGTATTTTCTCCATTTATCAATCACTGCAGCCATATCATCCGGTAGCTCGCTGGTAAACAGCATTTCCTTTTTTGTTGTTGGATGAATAAATCCAAGTTCTCTTGCATGTAAAGCCTGGCGTGGACAAAGCGCAAAACAATTCTCTACGAATTGCTTGTATTTTGTGTATATCGTTCCTTTTACTATCCGGTCACCCCCATAAAAATCATCGTTGAATAAAGGATGGCCAATATGCTGCATGTGTACCCTTATCTGGTGTGTACGTCCTGTCTCCAGCCTGCATTCAACCAGCGTTACATAATTAAATCGTTCCAGTATTTTGTAATGCGTTATAGCTTCTTTTCCATGATCACCATCGGGATATGTGGTGAATAATTTCCTAAAGCGCTGGCTGCGGCCAACATGTCCCGTTATCGTTCCTTCCTCATTATCAAAATCACCCCAAACCAATGCGGCATATCTCCTGTGAACTGTATGATTGAAAAATTGTTTGGCAAGATTGGTCATGGCTTTCTGAGTTTTTGCCATCACCAGTAGCCCGCTGGTGTTCTTATCAATACGGTGTACAAGCCCATAGCGTGGCAGAGTACTTTCATCCACTTCGCCAATGCTATTCCTGAGATACCATGCCACCGCATTCACCAGGGTACCGGAAGGATTGCCACTGCCGGGATGCACCACCATTCCCACAGGCTTGTTGATGATTAGTATATCTTCATCTTCATACATGATGTTCAGCGGAATTTCCTGTGGTATGATCTCGCTGCTTTCAGGGGTATTGCTGTCATAAATAATTACTCTATCGCCTGGTTTTATTTTGTAATTATTCTTTATGGGTTTATCGTTTACAAGCACCTGCTCATTTTCAATAGACTGTTGTATTTTATTACGGGTGGCACCTTCAATACGATTCATTAAAAATTTGTCGATACGCAGTGGTTCCTGTCCCTTATCAATAACAATTGAAAGGCGTTCGTAGAGTTCATCATTTTCGGGCAGTTCATCTTCGGGGATCATGGAAAGTTAAGTATGTAGTGTTAAGTGGATGAAATATTGAAAAGTGAATAGTGATTGGGGAATGGTCAATTATGAGAAGCCAACCTTCAACAATCAACCTTGAACCGTCTTCCTCTTCTTTACATTAATTTTGCAAATTAAATCAATACAGTGGATAAGCAACCCGTGATATTTAAAGACCTGGGCGTAATAGACTATAAAACGGCCTGGGATATACAGGAACAATTATTACAGGAGAACGTAATTATAAAAACAAATGCCCGTATCTCGGGGCGTAGGCAAAGTGCAGCAGAACTTCCTACCAAACATTATTTTTTATTATGTGAACATCCACCTGTGTATACTTTGGGTAAAAGCGGAAGCATGGATAACGTTTTAATGAGCAATGAATCTATGCGGGAGAATGGTATTGAATTTTTCAAGACAAATAGAGGAGGTGATATTACTTTTCATGGGTTGCAGCAGATAGTTGGTTATCCCATCCTGGACCTTGAGAAATTTTTTACAGATATCGGTAAATATCTCCGTAACCTGGAAGAAGTTATCATTGATGCATTAGCTTCCTATGGCATTAAAGGCGAAAGAAGCAGTGGTGAAACGGGTGTTTGGATAGAGCCAGGCATCCAGGGAAAGGAAAGAAAAATATGTGCCATGGGCGTACGTTGCAGCAGGTGGATTACCATGCATGGTTTTGCTCTGAATGTAAATACCGACCTGAGTTATTTTAATAATATCATTCCTTGTGGTATTCAAAATAAACAAGTAACATCTATAGAAAAAGAACTTGGTTATAATGTAGATTATGAGGAAGTGAAGGCTACTATCAAAAAAAGTTTTGAAAAAATATTTGATGTGGAATTTAAGACTGAAATATTAACGGTTGGTTGATTTTTTTTGATTATCGTTAGAAGGTCCTTTTAGCTCTCGGGAAACATAAAAGCGGTTTTTTTCTACGAGAATACCACTTTCAAAAATTTCGAATCGGTACCATCCTGCTTTTACAAAATTGACTTTGTCTAAAATAAGATAATCGTCTTTTAGTTTATTCAGTTCAAAGACCATGTTCTCCAATTCATCAAAGAATTTCACATGGTATTTTTTGTATAAGGCATCCGGCAGGTTTATAACTACATTATTATCTCTTGCTGTATATATTTTAGTGCTTGGGTATGTAATCTCATTTTTGTCATTTGGCCTCGGCGGAATCTGTAAAAGGGAATCCATTAAAGGATCAATCGCCACGGAGGAGCTGTCTCTCTCTAGCCGTAAATTCTTTATGGGCCTTGATGATGGAGAAAGAATATAAGCTCCGCCATCAAAGGAAATAAAAACTCTGTACCACATTTTATTATATGGAGCATCCAGGTCTGCATAACCATTTTCTATATTCTGAGGATTGAGCACCGAACCAATGGTAGTGTAGTTCTTTGAGCTATCGTAAGATCGCTGGATGCTGATGTTGGTAACAGGAAGTGTATAATTATTACGCCAACTCACTATTATCTTTCCATTAATATCAGCCACAGAGATTGCAGGAAGTACCTGTTGGCCATAGCTTGCGGCATTAATACAAATACTTAATAAAAATAATAAGCAAGATTTTTTCATAGTTATTTTATGCTCAGCAAATATATTAATACCTCC
Source organism: Ferruginibacter sp. (assembly GCA_039920245.1). GTDB lineage: Bacteria > Bacteroidota > Bacteroidia > Chitinophagales > Chitinophagaceae > Ferruginibacter. The sequence continues at coordinate 21,322 of JBDSEE010000004.1, read as the reverse complement.
ACCAGCATTTGCAGCATTAAATGTAATTGCTGTTAAAAAAAGCATTAAAAAATCAGAGTGCCCGGTTTAAGCGAATCATTTCCCTGCAGTCCTCCAGTATGCAGGCAAACAATATTATCGCCCGCTTTGAAATAATTCTTTTCAATATTATCCATAACTGCAAACATCATCTTTGCTGTGTACACAAAGTCCAGCGGTATAGAATGAGTTGTATAGAATGCATTCATAAAATCTAACAAAACCGCATTGTATTTTGCATAGCCACCAAAATGATAATCATCCCATATTGTCAAGCCAGTATGATCCACAGGGCCAACTAATTTTTCTATCCTGTGGGTTATATCATACATATCTTTTAAAACAGGAACGGCAATAAAACGATTTTCGGATCTTTTCATCATCAATCCTGAAAGTGTAGTGGCAGTGCCAACGGCGCAGCAAATATATGTGGGAGCATTTTGCTGAATAAGTGGTAGGATATCCGCTGCACCTTTTGCCCCCAGGAAGCCAAAACCTCCTTCGGGTATATGCATTTCAGGTGCGGCGGCGTCCATGTCTTCAAGGGCAGACAATTCTGTATATTCTTCCCTGGAAACAAATTGAAGTTTCATTCCGTAATCAATGCAATGCAACAGGGTATGTGAAAGATGGGCGGGGCGTTCGCCTCTAACGATACCAGTGCATGAAATTCCGGCTTCTGCGCAAGCATATGCTGTAGCTACCAGGTGATTGCTATAGGCACCGCCAAAGGTTCTTATAGATAGTTTGTTTTTCAAAGCTTCTTCCAGGTAATAACGCAGCTTAAATAATTTATTGCCTGAAATTACGGGGTGGACCAGGTCAAGCCTGGCTATACTGAGTTTTATTTTTTTATCTTCCAAAAGCGGGTGGCTCAATTGTTGGATAAAAATATGGTCGGGAATTAAAGACTGCATATATAGACAAAGGTCTTTATTTTTGCCCGTCATTTGAAAATATTTTATCAGCATTAGAACTTATACATGCAACCAACACTTTTAATATTAGCTGCGGGAATGGCCAGCAGGTATGGCAGTATGAAACAAACAGAAGGCTTTGGGCCTTCCGGTGAGACGATCATGGACTATTCGGTGTATGATGCTATCCGGGCGGGTTTCGGCAAAGTTGTCTTTATCATAAGGGAAGATTTTGCAGAAGATTTTAAAGCGAATTTTGATGTGAAGCTTGCGGGGAAAATTGAAGTGGATTATGTCTTCCAGGAAATGAATTGTTATGTAGATGATGAAAATATTATTTCTGCAAGGCAAAAACCATGGGGAACTGGTCATGCAATTCTTTGCGCCATGAACAAAGTGAAAGATCCGTTTGCTGTAATTAATGCCGACGATTTTTATGGAGCGGATGCATTTCAAAAGGCAGCCGATTTTCTCATCAGGGAATGTGATGAAAAGACTTATGCAATAATTGGGTACCAACTAGATAAGACATTAAGTGAGCATGGCACGGTGAGCAGAGGAGTATGCAAAGTGAACGGTGAAGGTAATCTGCTTGAAATAAAAGAACGAACAAAAATATTTACCAGTGAAGGAAAAGTTGTCTATGAAGAAAATAACGTGCAGGCTGAAGTGAACGCCACATCCAGTGTGTCTATGAATTTCTGGTGTTTTCATCCTTCCGTATATGAAGTGACAAAAAAATTATTTACTGAATTTGTAGAAACCAATAAAGAGAATGTAAAAGCTGAATTCTTTATTCCCATTATAGGTGACCATTTCATCAAAAATGAAAATGGAATCATTAAGGTCATTCCTACTTCCTCGCAATGGTTTGGGGTAACTTATAAAGAAGATGGGCCCGTGGTGAAAGGAAGTCTGGATAAACTTATAAAAGAAGGTGCTTATCCCGTAAGTCTTTGGGGATAAAAAAGTAGTAAGTAAGTGAACTTACTGAATAGGAAATCAGAGCCCTGGAATTTGATTAGTTGATATTTGATTAAGTCAATTAGCTTAATTCCCCTTGATCATAAACACATATTCTTCCAGCTTTTTTATCTGGTTCACCCTGTCAATGCCTTTCATGGAGTTATTTGAATTGATTCGGCTATTTGTATAATCAGGCATTTTCTTTACTTCCTCCAATGCTTTATAAATATTTGCAGATTTTATAGCATATACAACGCCCTGTGCATTTGTTTCGGTACTGGTAACAATTCCCACTACTTCCCCGCCTGAATTTACAACCGGAGAACCACTGCTTCCTTCATTAGCGGCTGTACTTAACTGGCAGTAGATCGTATCCATCTGGTAACCATTCTTAGCGCTGATATAACCTTCGCCATAAACCACTTCCTGTTTAGGATATCCCAGCATAAACACATGCTCGCCCAGGTTTGCAGGGTTCCTTTTTATTGAATAAGGAAGGGGTGACATTTTTTTGAAATGCTCGTCTGTCACCTGGATGATGGCAAGGTCTTTTTCTACATCAACAAAAACAGCCTTTGCAATAAACTGAACACCTTTATTATTCTCAATGATCAAACCGTTACGGGCTTCATTGGCAACGTGTGCATTGGTTACTATTAATTTGTTTGCAGGATCTATCATAAAACCGGTAGCCCTGAATTTTGCTTCACCTTTCAGTACAATAGCGGGGGCGGAGTTTGCATTTTCCGCTTCCAGCTTATTCACTTTCTTTTCTATCTGCAGGTTTTTATTTTCTACCTGGTTTAATTTTTCCACCAGGGGCTTGATATTCGTTTCCTTCCGGGTGCTTACGGATACAATACTTGCAATGAAAATGGAAACGATTCCGGCAATAGAAGCAGCAACAGCTATCGTGCGTTTTGATTTTTTCCAAAGCTGTATAATCTTTGCCGGGGCCTTATGGTTTTTTGAAACAATAAGTCCATCCTGAGATAGTTGCGCCTTAACATCATGAATGATTGTAATATAGCTGCGGGTATTATTATGTTTCTGAAACTGGTTTATGAAAAAAATATGTTCTACAACGGCCTGGTCAAGCTCAGGATTTTTTTTCCTAAGGTCTTCGAAATAGATCTTTTCTTCAACAGACATTTCGCCGTTTACAAACCGTTCAACAGCATCAATAAGTAAAGTATCTTCCATTATTCAAGGTTTTTATACTGGGCAAAAAATAATTTCTTTAGTCTAACAAGGCATTTATATTTCTGGGTCTTCGCATTATCAGCATTAGTATATCCAAAATCTGTGGCTATTTCCTGCATAGATTTTTTCTGCAGGTAATAAGCGTCTAATAAGCTTTTACAAGGTTCCCCGATCTTAGTCATAGCCATTTCCATTAACTGGAAATCATTATGGTTTTTTTCGTGCTGCTCAATATCCTCATCCACTGCAACTGTATCTTCTATTTCTACATTTGAAGGCTGGTATCGTTGCATTTGCTGCAATTTTTTCAGCCATAGCCTCCGGGTCACGGAATATATAAACGTTTTAAGCTGGCAATTCAGTTCAAAACTCCCGGAAACCGATTTTTCATAAAGAACGATCATAGCTTCCTGGAAAATATCAGCCGCATCATCTGTGCTTCCGTTATTGTTGACCACAAAGTTTTGTACCATCTTGTAATTGTCCCTGTAAATTCTTTCAATAGACGATTTATCCTCCTTTGCTAATCCTTCCAGTAAAATTCTTTCTTGTTCTATATTAGTCACCGGCTGTTATTAATACGTTTTTAATGTTTTTGTAACCCTATTGTGGCAAAAATAATTGTTTAAAAAATGATGGGTTACCTTTTTTAAAAATAGGTATTAACAGGAAATTATAATTTTAAATCAAAAAATCAACAATGAAAAAGTTCTTAGCAATCGCTTTAATCGCAGCTTCATTTACAGCTTGTAATGATGGCGACAAAACAGAAACCACTACAACTGGTTCTGACACTTCAGTAATGGTTACACCAAACCCTTCTGATACAGTAAAAGTTATCACAGATACTACCGTGAAAACTACTACCACTACAATGGAAGCAAAAGACACTACTAAGAAATAATTAGTGCATCTTTTTTGCAGATTAAGGTTTTTGTCAGCCTTCTTCTGTGATGACTTTTAAATGGCAAGCAATCGTATCAGCCCCCTGGTTTTCCAGGAGGGCTTTTTTTTATTTTTTATTTCCCGGTCATCCCCTTAGTTTTGTACCAGTGAACATTTCATTATCATATAGCTGGCAGTATTATTATCCTGGAACATCCGGGCTATAGCTGTTTGCATAAACATAAACGCATTCATTTATAAGATCCCGGCAAACGCCGGGATTTTTTTTAAATCTCTTTCAAATGAAAGTAACCATTATCGGGATCGGATTGATCGGTGGGTCGATGGCCATTAAACTAAAGGCATCCGGATTTGCCAGCCATGTGATCGCAGTGGATAATAATGAATCACATTGCCGTATCGCATTGGAAAGAGGGCTGGCAGACGAAGTAATGGATCTGGATGAAGCAGTTGCCATCAGTGACCTGGTAATAATCGCTATACCGGTAGATGCAACTTTAAAGCTCCTGCCGGTAGTACTGGATATTGTGAAAACCCAGGCGGTCATGGATGTAGGCTCCACCAAACAACTTATTTGCCAGGCCGTTGCCGACCATCCTAAACGCAAGAGATTTTGTGCTACCCACCCGATGTGGGGTACAGAATATAGTGGCCCCGGATCAGCGATTGCATCGGCATTTACCGGTAAAGCTGCGGTGATTTGTAATGCAGTAGAAACAGACAATGATGTACTGGATATTGTAAAGAAACTTTATTCAAACCTTCACATGCATCTTGTGTACATGGATGCTGCTGCACATGATGTACACACAGCATATATCAGCCATGTATCACATATTACATCGTTTGCCCTGGCCAATACGGTACTGGAAAAAGAAAAAGGAGATAATACCATTTTTGAACTGGCCAGCGGGGGGTTTGAAAGTACAGTACGGCTAGCTAAAAGTAATTCAGCCATGTGGGTGCCCATCTTTGTGCAAAATAGGGAGAATGTACTAGATGTTTTAAATGAACATATAAGCCAGTTGAAAAAATTTAAAGCATGTCTTGAAAAAGAAAATTATGATTACCTGGCATCATTAATAGAAAATGCAAACAGTATAAAAAGAATCATTAAGTAATCAAGAGAAACGATATTTTTAAAAAATAAATAAATGAATTCATGAAGACAGACATTTTAGAGATATGGAATAAGCGGCCACTCATTATAAGTGGACCATGCAGTGCCGAAACGGAAGAACAGCTAGTAGAAACTGCTACCCAACTTGCTGCTACCGGTAAGGTGGATATGCTTAGGGCCGGTATCTGGAAGCCCCGTACTAAACCGGGTATGTTTGAAGGAATAGGTGTAAAAGCATTGCCCTGGATGTTGAATGCAAAAAAACAAACAGGTCTACCCATAACGGTAGAAGTAGCCACAGCCAAACACGTGCAGGATGCTTTGCAGTTTGACGTGGACGTACTCTGGATAGGAGCAAGAACCACGGTAAACCCATTCAGTGTGCAAGAAGTGGCCGATGCACTGCGGGGCGTGGATGTGCCCGTGCTGGTAAAAAATCCTATAAATCCGGATCTTGAATTATGGAGCGGCGCCCTGGAGCGTTTGCAAAAAGTAGGTGTAAAAAATATTGGCATGATCCACCGGGGATTTAGTTCATACGGTAATACGGAATATCGCAATGCCCCGATGTGGCATTTACCTATTGAAATGAAAAGAAGGTTCCCGGAAATGTTGCTGGTATGTGATCCATCGCATATCTGTGGTAACAGGACATTGCTACAGCAGGTTGCACAGAAAAGCATTGACCTGGATTTTGGGGGGCTGATGCTTGAAAGTCATATTGATCCGGACAATGCCTGGAGTGATGCAAAACAACAGATCACCCCGGCAATACTTTCTGTAATGCTAGATTCACTAGTGTGGAGAACTGAAACTGCCAACACGCCTAGCGCAATCAGCGTCCTTACGCACCTGAGGGAGCAGATAAACCAGGTAGATGATGAATTACTTACACTGATCGGCCTGAGAATGAAACTGGCAGATAAAATAGGTATTTACAAAAAGGAAAATAATATTACGATTTTACAAACGAACCGATGGAATGATATTTTGGACAGGGCGGTAAATAAAGGTGAGCTTCTGGACCTAAGCAAAGAATTCATTGTAAAATATTTTGATGCGGTGCATATGGAAAGTATCCATCACCAGAATAAAATAATGAATGGATAAGTGGCGGACCATCTAAACTAACTAATCATCTAAACAACTCTAAACCTTCTTAACGTTCAAAAATTTTATGAGGCAAGAAGACTATCATTTTTCCGGCAAAATTGTATCCTGTTATTTTGATGCACCATTTTCTACAATCGCATCCATTGCAGACATCACGAGGGTCGTGATCGTAACGGATGAAAATGTTTTTGACCTTCATAAAGAAAAATTTGAAAAGGTGCCCAGAATTGTAATTAAAGCAGGTGAGCAGCATAAGCAACAGGCTTCAGTTGATTATATAATTTCAGAATTATTAAAACAGGGTGCTGATAAACAAACGATCCTGCTGGGAGTAGGTGGTGGTGTTGTAACTGACATCACTGGTTATGCGGCTAGTATTTATAAAAGGGGTATTGGGCTTGCTCTTGCACCTACAAGTATATTGGCAATGGTTGATGCAGCAATTGGCGGCAAAAATGGCGTAGATGCGGGGATCTACAAAAACATGGTGGGCACAGTATATCAACCATCTTTTGTTTTATATGATTATGATTTTTTGAACTCACTTCCTTCGGCAGAATGGATCAATGGTTTTGCAGAAATAATAAAACATGCCTGCATAAAAGATGCAACAATGTTTGCTATGTTAGAAATGAATACCCTGGAAAAATTTCAGGAAGATGCCAGGCTTACTTCAGCTTTAATTGAGAAGAATGTTCAGATAAAATTGGCTGTGGTTACAGAAGATGAATTTGAAACCGGTGATCGTAAACTGCTAAACTTTGGTCACACAATTGGTCATGCCATTGAGAATTTACATGGGCTTCCTCATGGCCATGCTGTTAGTATCGGTATGATTGCAGCCTGTAATTTTTCGGAAAAAATAAATAACCTGCATTTTGAGGAAGCAAAACGGGTGGTACAACTTTTATCTACTTATCATTTACCAGTAGATATAGAAACTAATCATGATAAAGTTTTTGAGGTTCTGAAGCTTGATAAAAAAGTAAAGGCTGATAGCGTAGATTTTATTTTCCTGGACGCCATCGGAAAGGCGAGAGTAAAAGCAATAAAGTTGGAAACACTACAGCAACATTTTAAAACAATTCTTTGATGAAGGCTTGTATTCGTCCATCATTTATAACAGGCAGCATAACTGCATCCCCTTCTAAAAGCGCCATGCAACGGGCGCTGGCGCTGGCCTTACTTCATCATGGAACAACGGTAATAAAAAATCCAGGTATCAGTAATGATGACCTTACGGCAATAGAGATCATAAAGTCCTGCGGTGCAATTGTAACCAAAAAAGATCAGCAACTCATCATTAAAAGTAATGGTAGAATATCAGCACCCAGCACGGTAAACTTTGGTGAAAGTGGTTTGTCCTTAAGAATGTTTACACCCATCATTGCCATGAGTGATCATAAAATTGTTCTCAATGGATCTGGCAGTTTATTGCAAAGGCCTGTTGATTTTTTTACAGAAGTATTCCCGCTGATTAATATTCAAACCTCTAGCAACTCAGGAAGATTGCCTGTAACTATACAAGGCCCGCTTATTCCGGTCAATATAGAGATCGATGGTTCATTAAGTTCCCAATATCTTACCGGATTATTATTTGCATTTGCTGCAAGCGTAAGCAAGCCAACTTTTATTAAAGTAAATAATCTAAAAAGTCGCCCATACATTTACTTAAGTATGCAAATGCTTATGCATTTCGGGCATCAGGTTACAGAGCAGCCAGGCGATATTTTTTTGATTAGTCCACGGACTGACTTCCAAGAGAATATTGATTATTTTACTGAGGGTGATTGGAGCGGAGCTGCTTTTATCCTGGTAGCTGGGGCGATCTGTGGCAATATTGAGGTGAAGGGATTGGACATTTATTCTGCACAGGCTGATAGAGCAGTTCTTGATGTATTGAAAAGTTGCGGTGCTGACCTAAAGGTAATGGATGAACAGATCATGGTAAGCAACGCAAACCTTTTAAGAGCTTTTCATTTTGATGCCACCCATTGTCCCGATCTCTTTCCTCCACTTGCTACACTTGCATGTTATTGCGAAGGAACATCGGTGATCAAGGGTGTGTCAAGGCTGGCGGCAAAGGAAAGCGACCGGGCTGCGAGCTTGATGGATATCTTCAGTAAGATGGGCGTTAATATAAAAGTGGATGAAGATGAAATGGAAATTCAGGGTGCTGCAATTTTAAATGGAGCATCTTTACATTCGCATCACGATCATCGTATTGCAATGGCTGCGTCAGTTGCTGCGCTACGGGCGCTGGGCGATACTAGCATTGAAAATGCAGAGGCAGTGAATAAATCTTACCCGATGTTTTGGAAGCACATGGAAAGTCTTGGTGGAAATATTATTATTGAAAAATAAAAATCTTATATGAATAGTATTGGCCGCTTGTTCAGGGTAAATATTTTTGGTGAATCACATGGCCCTTCAGTGGGTATTATCATTGACGGATGTCCCCCGGGACTTTCTCTGACTGCAGCTGATTTTTTGGTTGATATCGAAAGAAGAAAAGGTGGCATTCAAAAAGGAACAACCCCACGTAAAGAAGATGATATTCCTGAATTTTTATCGGGTGTGTTTAACGACAAAACAACGGGCTCACCTATCTGCATCATTTTTAAAAATACAAATATTCGTAGCAGTGATTATGAAAAGCAGAGGGATGTGCCCAGACCGGGCCATGCAGATTTTGTTGCTTCAAAAAAATTTAACGGCCATGAGGATTATAGGGGGGGAGGACATTTCAGTGGCAGGCTCACTGTTTGCCTTGTAGCTGCTGGCGTCATTGCAAAAAAAATATTAGCACTTAAAAATATTAGTTGCAATGCAACCATCCTGGAAGTGGGGGGAGAAAAGGATTTGGAGAAAGGCCTGCAAAGAGCCATTGATGAAAAAGACAGCGTCGGTGGTATCATCGAATGTGAAGCGTCCAACATTCCTGTGGGCCTTGGTGAGCCATTTTTTGATTCAGCTGAATCCTTGATAAGCCATGCGGTATTTTCTATTCCAGCCATCAAAGCAATAGAATTCGGCGAGGGCTTTGCTGCTGCAAAAATGTTTGGTAGCCAGCATAACGATGCACAAACAGATGAAGCAGGTCATACAAAAACCAATCATGCTGGTGGCATTGTTGGAGGAATCAGCAATGGAAATAATATAGTTTTCCGGGTTGCGGTGAAACCTACTTCCTCTACTCCAAAAGAACAGCAAACATTTAATAATAACTCGGGACAGGTACAAGCTTTTTCGGTAAAAGGGCGTCACGATCTATGCATTGCACTAAGGGTGCCGGTAGTGCTGGAGGCTGTTACTGCTATTGTACTTGCAGACCTCATGATAGTTGAAGGATAAAAATCAACAGCAAAAAATAAGTCTCTATAAATATAAAAAGGAGCAAAGATTTACACTCGCTCCCTTTTCGTTTTTGTATAAAAATTTATCGAATTAACATAATCGTCCCTTTCATTTCGACTGGTTTACCAAATTTATCTGTGCCCTTGATAACCCAGATATAAACCCCGTTCCCCTGTGGCTTTCCTTTGAAAGTTCCATCCCATCCTTTCAACCATTGATTGGTTTCAAAAACCATTTCTCCATAGCGGTTAAAAATTCTGAACCAATCCGTTTTGCTTATGCCCACAGGGATTGCTCGGAAAATATCATTCAATCCATCGCCATTTGGTGTAAAGGAATTTGGAATATAATACGTTGGTCCTTCATATACTTTTACAAATACGGTATCAAAAGCGATGCAGCCTGCATTGTCTGTCACCATTAAAATAAACCGGGTATCATTAAATAATATCGCCTTCGGGTTTTTTGCAAAAGGATTGTCAAGGGGGCCAAGTGGTGTCCACAAATAGTTGGTGCCACCATTGCCAAATAACTGGTGTGATACGCCTTTTATAGCAATAGTATCATTGCCCGCATAAGCCGGTGGTGGAATGTTCACCGTTACATTCACAGCATCTGTTACTGTGAAATTACATCCATAATTATCTGTAACCGTAAGCGTATAAATATGAGTACCTGTGCCAAGCGGGTTCACTACAGTTACACGTTGGTTGGGTAACAATATTTCAGCAGCAGGTGACCATGTATAATTTACGCCACCTGATAAATTACTGGCTGAACCTCTTAAGACTGCAAATGTATTGAAGCATATTGTAGTGTCGAAACCAGCATCGGCAACGGGTTTGTGCAATACGTTTACGATAAGGGTGTCTTCCCTTTGGCAAGCACCCCAGGTTGCATGCAGTATATATTTGGTTGTATCCGTAGGAGTCGCTACTGCATTTTTCAATGAATCATTAGCAATGGTAGCATTGGGTCTCCACTTAAAAATATTAGTTTGAGGATTTGTTATGGGTTGAAATGTTACTGATTGTCCCACACAAATAGTTGTATCTCTTCCTGAATTCAGGAACATATTATCAGTGAGTATTACTGTTGCATTTGTGTTTGTTGTACAACCGTTAGCATCTTTCACTTTTATGTTAGGATAACTTCCCGGGGCCACAGTAAATAAATTGGATGCCTGGTAAGTAACTCCATTATCAATTGAATACTGGTAAACTGTAGTTCCGCCAGAAGCTGTTACTGTGATAGTGCCATCGTTTCCATTGCAGGTAGATGCTCCGCTTGCAGTTGTTGCTGTAAGTAAAGATGGCTCGCTAATAGTTACCGTTGTATCTTTTATACATCCAACATTATCCTTCATCCGGAAGGAATATGTCCCTGCGATAAGCCCGGTAAAAGCTCCGGAAGGCTGGTATGTAGCTCCCAGGTCTTTAGAATATTGATATGCTGAAACACCGCCTGATCCTGTTAATGTAATAGTTCCATTTGCATTTCCTTTGCAAAGGGGCATAACGATAGCAATTGTAATTGCAAGTGCAGAATTTGTTGTAAGGGTTATTGTGCCTGATCCACCACAACCGATTGCATCGGTAAAAGTATAAGAATACGTGCCGGGTGCAAGTCCGTTGAAAGTCCCTGAAACCTGTGATGGTCCAGCATTCAGGCTGAACTGGTATGGAGCTGTACCACTTGTTGGTGTAATTACTACCGATCCATTATTGATATTGGCACAAGGAGGATTGTTAGTTGTAAAAGTGGAGCTTAAAGGCCCGCCCATTCCGATTATAATATTGGAAATAGTTCCCTGGCATCCATTCACATCTGTAAAAGTTACAGAATATGTTCCCGGTGCCAGGTTAGTGAAAATATTAGAACCCTGTAATGGCCCGGAGTTCAAACTGTATCGATATGGAGCTGAACCACTGTTGGGGTTAATGGTTATAGTTCCATTACTCACCCCGGCACAGGAAGCATCTGTTTTCGTAAAAGTAGCTGTGATCCCTGTTCCCGGGCCAATGATTATATTATTAATGGACCCCTGGCAAAGTCCGGCATCTGTAAAAGTTACAGTATAAGTACCAGGTGCAAGATTAGGAAAAATATTACTTGCCTGCGGTGGTCCTCCATTAAGCCGGTATTGAAAAGGAGGATTGCCTGCAGTGGGAGTTATAGTTATGGTGCCATTATTCACACCAGGGCATGTAGCATCCGTTTTAGTATAAGTACCGGTAATACCTGTTGAACTGGTGATTATAACTGTAAAAGTCTTTGAACATCCAAGGGCATCTGTAACAGTAGCTGTATAAGTACCTGCAGCAAGACCTGTAAATGTATTAGAAGCCTGGGGAGCTCCGGCATTTAATCTATAAGTATATGGGGCAGTTCCTGAACCGGGTGGTACTGTAATGGTAATAGTACCCACACTGGCACCACAAGTAGTAGGTGTAAATGAAACAGAAGAATTCAGATTATTCCCACTATTAATGGTAATGGTATCCATACTTTCCAATGGAGGACCCGGCAGGCAAGAAGAAAAGGTAGTTTTGATTACAAATTGTGTATTGCCGGCTGGGGGGCAAAAGTTAGGAAAATTCAAATCTAATAAACCCGGAACGGTAGTAATGGTATCTGCAGTTGCTAACAAAGTACCGGTCAAAGTAAACAATTGTGAACCTACAAACTTAGAGGTACCACCACTAGGAATGAAACGGTACCCGGTACTTGTTTCACTCCATTGAGTGCAATTTTTTCCAGAGGGAGCGGCAAACTTTGTTCTTGTTTCATCTTGTATTCCAAGTATTGCCAAGCCTGCACCGGCACCGCTAGGCCAGGAACTACACAGTGGTTTATCTTTCAGGAAGACTTCTATCAATCCTGTACTTTCATGCAAAACAATCTGTGATGTTTGGATTAAGCTAGGACAATTGAATAATCTAATGTCAACAAAGCTTACAACAAATTTCCTACATGGAGCGGTTCCAAAAACGTTGTATTCAATCCTTCTTGTAGGAAGTGGATTATCGCTGGGGTCAATATCCTGGTAGCCGGCCATTATAGCCGTTCTGGGATAATATGTAGTTCCTATACCAGAAGGTCCGCCACCTCCATTATAAGGAAGTGGTTGAGGGGCACCCCCAACAGTAAGTGTATAGGCATTGGATGCATTAGCACATATTGCCTCAAAAGTTGCTATGCTGTTAGATCCTACTATAATGTTATTGTAAGTCAAGCCATAGAAACAGAAAGGGAAGGCAATTGGTATGGCAGACGAAAATTTATCATCAATATATATTGAAGGTATTGAAGTACCGGATACATTGTTATAAGGAGTAAAAGCTGTTGTACTCACAAGATAATCAGAAGTTGACTTGAGGTGTGGAACAGGAAAACTGAGGTTGATGCAAGTTTGCCCGCAAGACAAGTTAATAATTGAGTTATTTATATTAGTTGGTATACAACTTTGTCCTCTGGTAGTGTGGCAGACAAAAAAAAGTAATGTAATAACAAAGGTTAGCAGAAAAATTTTTCTCATTGGTTGTTTAATTCGAAATGGAGACATGAAGGTAACAATTTTCAGCTTTTTTAAGTTTATAAAGAGCAGAATGTTAAAAAGTTAAAACTTCCACCTGACAAATGCCTCCATTGCTGCATATTGAGTAAGCCCCAGGGCTGCATAAATCTTTGCTGTATTTGCATTTCGCTCTTCGGCCCGCTGCCAAAACTCCCGGTCATCACTTCCCTGGAAGGGAACGCTGTCTTTCTGAGACTGGTGAATAAAGATGCCATGCCTTTTCTTGATAACCTGGTCAGGGCTCATAGGTACGGCCATTTCTATTTCCGTAATATCCCATTCCTGCCAGGCGCCTTTGTAAAGCCAGAGCCAGCAATCATTCAGCCAGGCAGCATCTTTTGATTTTATTCTTTGCAACGCTTCTATAACAACATCAAAACAAACTTTATGCGTACCGTGAGGATCTGCAAAATCACCGGCACAAAAGATTTGCTGGGGCTGTATTTTTTCCAGCAAGTCCATTGTGCGTAAAATATCTTCCTCGCCCATAGGGTTCTTTTCAATGGTGCCAGTCTCATAAAAGGGAAGGTTCATAAAATGAATATGATCTTCCTGCAAGCCCACATATTTGCAGGTAGCTCTTGCCTCGCCCCGGCGTATCAGTCCTTTGATGGCCCTTATATCCTCCGTATCCTTTTCAGAAGATTTTTTTTGAGATAAAAAATCAGTTGCTTCGCTAAGCAATTTCCTGCTTTTGCTTTGATCCATTTCAAACATATTTTCAAAACCAACAGCAAAATCAATAAAGCGAGTTACGAATTCATCTGTAACTGCAATATTGCCACTGGTCTGGTAGGCTACATGGACATCATGACCCTGGTTATGCAGGCGCATAAAAGTCCCTCCCATACTAATGATATCATCATCAGGGTGAGGTGAAAATATAAGTGAATGTTTGGGAAATGGTACATGCCTTTCAGGGTGTGATGCCCTTGTGTCAGTGGGCTTTCCACCTGGCCAGCCAGTAATGCTATCTCTAAGTAAATAGAACACTTTTAGATTTATTTCATAAGCATCTCCTTCTTCCGTAAGCAGGTCATTAAGTCCATTATCATTGTAGTCATTATTGGTAAGGCTAAGCACCGGTTTATTTAGTTTAAGGGCGAGATTTACAACGGCACGCTTCATCATTGTCGATGTCCATTCACATTCACCGGTAAGCCATGGATATTTAAAGCGGGTGAGTTCCGATGCTGCACCTTCGTCCATCACAAATTCAGTATCATCATGTGTTTGTAATAAGGAAGCAGGTATATCTTCTGTGATGTCTTTTTCCACGGCTTTTTGTATCACAGGCGCCTTGGTTTGACCCCAGGCCATGAGTATTATTTTTTTTGATTTTAGAATTGTGCTTATACCCATCGTGATGGCCATACGGGGAACCTGGTTCATGTTGCCAAACTCGTAAGCATTGGCAATCCTCGTGCTATTATCTAAAGTTATAAGTCGTGTTTTGGTATAGATGCCGCTGCCGGGCTCATTAAAACCAATATGACCATTCTGGCCAATGCCTAGTATCTGGAGGTCCAGTCCACCGGCTTCTTCTATTTTTTTCTCATAATCCAGGCAATGTTCTTTTACTTTTTCTTTTGGGATCATTCCATCAGGCACATGATAATTACCCGGATCGATATCTGTATGTTCAAAGAGATATTTCCGCATAAAATAATGATAGCTCTGTATCGCATCTTTATCCATGGGATAATACTGGTCAAGATTGAAAGTGATTACATTTTTAAAACTAAGTCCATGTGCCTGGTGCATGTGTACCAATTCTGCATATAGTGATTTTGGGGTAGAGCCTGTAGCGAGCCCAATGACAGCTTTTTCCCCGGCTGCTTCTTTTTGTTTTATGAGTGTGGCAATTTCATTGGCAACATAAACAGAACCATCTTTTGGGGTTGCAAATATTTTTACGGGAATTTTTTCTAATGAATCTGTGAGATCTATCCTTGTCATAATAATTAGTCTGGTGAGGGCTTAAAATTAAAGATAATTTACCATTCTACTTGTGAAGCGTCTCAAAGATCTAAAGCATAAAACCTAATTCGTGGTAATATAAAATATAATATTCTTTGTCAATAGGGGCGGCCATGCGTTTGTTTGATGAGCCATCTTGAGATTGCAGGAAAAAATTTAAGCGTTCCTATAAAAATATTCGTGAGGGTTTTATTTCCAAAAAAACGTTGGATCATCCTGCCTGTTCTGAGCCTGCCGGCAAATTGTTTTTTCCATGCATTGCTGTATGCATTTTCCATTTCCCTGCGGGTGATATTGCTCTGTAAAAAATCATTCATATAACAGGATGCGATCTTTGCGCCGTGCATAGCCATGCTCATACCATTGCCACAAAGCGGCGTGATCATTCCTGCAGCATCACCCATCATCAACACATGATTTTCTACCAGGCTTTTTTGCTGAAAAGATATTTGAGAAATAGATATGGGAGTTGCATAAAGCTTTTCAGATTGCTTCAATATTTCTTCCAGATGAGGATTAACGGAAAGTATTTCCTTTTCCATTTTTTCAATATCATTTCCTGCCTTTTTCAAATTGGAAGCCGTAGTAAGATAACAGAGGCAACACTTACCATCTTCTATATTGGATATTCCGCAATAGCCATCACTGAAATTATGCAATGAAATGGTATCGATAGGTTGCGGATATTTTACATGATATTTTATACCAACATAATTCTGTAATGCTCCCTTTGCCGATGCCGTAAAAGGTCTTTTCCATTTAATATCAATGTTGCTTCTTTTGCCGAAACTTCCTGCACATATTTTTGATTGAAAATTTGCCTTTTTAGTTTGTATGCTGAAATTATCATCCCGGAAAATAATATCTTCCACTTTGCAATCTTCATAAATTTGTACTCCTTTGGCATCAGCAATTTCTTTGAGTTTATTATCTAATAAAAACCGGCTGATGCCAAATCCACCCAGGTCAAGAGTTTGTTTTAACAGGTTGCCATCTGGTGCAGAAACTTCCAATTTTTTTATGATTGGAAGTTTCAAATCATTCATGTGGAGACTGAGGCTTTCTAAAAAATTCCAGCTCTCAAGGCTTATGTACTCACCACAAACTTTATGAAAGGGATAAGATTCTTTTTCAAACAAAATAACTGCGTACCCTTTTTGTGCTGCAAGAATGGAAAGGCTTAAACCTGCAAGCCCGCCGCCTACTATAGCGAGGTCATATATTTTTTCTTCAGCCATTTTTTACAACAATTAAGTACCTGAATGCCCACTTCCATTTAACAGAATAATTTTTTATTCCAGCCTGTTTAAGCAGTTGCTCCCATTCTTTTTTAGTAAATCCTCTTGTAACAGAAACAGGAGCATCATTTTTTACAAGGTATGATTTTGAAAATAATTTCGTTATCCGTTTTATCAGGAACCACGCAAGCGGATGCCGCTGCAGGTCGTTAATAAAAAAGCCAAGTATGCTGTTTTCTTTCATCCATCGCAGCATAAAAATTAATTCTTCATTTGTAAAGTGGTGACAGAATAAACTGGAGAAAATTATATGCGGTTGTTCTGTAAAATTCACTTCCCTGTAATCATTTGCTATCCAGGTTGCGTTTAATTGCGAATATTGCTGCATGGCATAATCAATGCAACTTTGTTTGATATCAATACCTGTAAAAGAAAAAAATTGATTGATTTTTTTAAAGAAAGTATAAATGGCAGCAAGGTTGTCCCCGCCGCCACAGCCTATCTCCGTAATCATTAGAGGAGAAGTTGTTTTTTGCGATAGAAATTGCCTGCAGCCCTCTAGTGTTATAGAATGCCCGCCAAGTTTTTGATTGATGATGTTCAGCTCCCGCATGTTCTCCTTTATGTCTTCAAAGGGAATATCATCCTGGTCCAGAATTTCTTTTTGATATGAACGTTTAGAAAAATCAGGCATAGTGTGCAGTGAAAGTTTCCATGGTGAGGCCAGGGCCAAATGCTGCACCAAAAATACGGGCAGATAAAGAATTTCCTTGCCCTAGTTCGTCCAGTATCTTTTTTAAAACAAACAATATGGTGGGTGAACTCATATTTCCATAATCCCTTAAAATATCATAAGAGCACTGAAGGTCTTCCTTTGCAAGCCCTGCAGATACTGCAATTGCATCTAATATTTTGCTTCCCCCCGGATGTATGCACCAATGCGTTATGTCTTTTTGTTTCAAGCCTGCTGCATCCAATGCCTTCTGTAGTAATTTCTTAAAGTCTTCTTTAATTAGTCCGGGCACATAGCCCGTCAGCGTCATTAGGAATCCGGTAGAAGAAAGTTCCCATGCCATATCTTTCTTTCCATTGAACGCTACCTCTCCATAATAATTATCTACTACCATACCATGATTGCTACTATCACTGTGTTGCATCAAAATGGCTGCACTTCCGTCACCAAACAACAATGAAGAAGTGATATTATCTGGAGAAATTTCGTTTTGAAAATGTAATGTGCAGAGCTCCGTACAAACGATCACCACGTTTGCATGCTTATCATTTTTACACAATGCATCACCGAGTTTTAGTGCATGGACGGCTGCATAACATCCCATAAAGTTCACCGAGGTCCTGAAAATATTATTGGGCAATTGCATAAGGTCCATCACCTGCAGATCGAGGCCGGGGGCACTTAATCCCGTGCAGGTAACAGTTATAAGGTGGGTGATGGTAGACTTATCAATTTTACCATCAATGCATTTTTCAATTGCCTGAACAGAAAGATCAGCAGCATGCCTATTAAACCATTCCATTCTTTTTTCCAGACTAGGGGCCTGGACATTGCTTTCTTTTGAAAAAAAACTCCATTCTTCCCTGGGCATGCTATAATCCGGAATAACTGAATAGCGGTTTTCAATATTGCTTTGCCTGTAAAGAAATCTTAATTTCCTGCTTTCTGTTGCGTCCTTGCTATACACACTGTCTGCAAAAGAAAATAAATCATTTTGGGCGTGTTTGTAGGAGGGTACTTCGGTTGCTATTGATATAATCTTGCTCAAAATTTTTCCAATATAAAAATGCAGATGAAGGCAGCGTTGCTACAAATAGATGCAAGCAGGTTCATACGCATAGTGTTTTTAAAATTTGCGGCGGAAGTATTTTTATAAACCTGGTAAAACCACCAGAAGAAATATACGAGAACCGGCAGCAAAAAGATCTGGATAATAAAAAACATATTCAGTTCAAGATTATTAGCAAAATACCAGCCAAGCCCAACCATTGCCAATACATAGATGATTGCCGTAAAAATAAAAGTTCCCATATAACCCAATGCCAGGCTAATGCTACGCACATGATCTGCTTTGTCCTGTTCGTGCTGGTAAATTTGTGTAAGCGGATAAAATCCACCGATCAGCAGCGAGGATGCGATCATGGCAATGGCAGGAACAGCATGAGTTTTACTTACACTGGCTCCATGCTTTACCAGGAAAAAGCACACTGCTCCCTGGAAGAAGATTACGGTGAAATAGCCAATAAAAGGGTATTTCTTAAGTCTTATTCCGCGGTAACTATAAGCCCTTGACGCAAGAATATATGCCAGTATTCCAAGAAAAAATATGGTGCTGATGAAGAGACTGCAGACAAGGGCAAGGCTATCCAATAAAAGGCTTGCATAATAAAGTTGCCTGGTTGGCTCCTGTGGATTTTTTACACCCCCAATGCAGGAGGTATCCCTGTCCATATAACTATTGTATGCATTGCTGGCGGGATAGACCATAAGGTGTAAGATGACAAACACTAACAAAGCTCTGCCGAGATCAATCTGCATTACCTGGCTTAACGCAAACCAATAAATGGGCATTAAAAAAAATGAGAAATGAAAACGAAGTAATTGTAATGTGGATGATCTTACCATGTGCAAACCTAAATTATATAATTTGTTAAAGCATGAACATGCAAATTGTACAAAATGTTTGCAGTTGTAACTTGCATGCCTAAATATATACGATGAAAAAAATAATTAGCCTGGCGATCATGGTGTTTTTTACGATGATGTCTTTTGCTCAAACAAGTTTAACGCCAACAGATGCGGGAAGCAAAGTTCATTTTGTTATTAAAAATTTTGGCATAAATACCGGGGGTGACCTGAGTGACCTGAAAGGAGTTATTAAATATGACCGGAATAAGCCTTTGACATTATCTATCGATGTTACGGTAAATGTGAACACGATTGATACTGATAACGAGCGAAGAGACAAACACCTGAAAAGCGATGATTATTTTGATGCTGAAAAATTCCCTTTAATCCGCCTTTTAAGTACAAAAATAGAAACCACAACTTCTACAGGTAATTTACTATTCACTGGTATGCTAACTATTAAAGACGTTACAAAGAATATCCAGTTTCCTTTCACTATAACCCCAAAAGACGGTGGATATTTATTTATGGGAAACTTTACCATAGACCGCCAGGTCTATGGTGTGGGAGGCAATAGTGCTACAATGGGAGATAATGTAGATATAAGTATTTCCGTATTTGCAAAATAGTATCTCAAAATTTTATTGGCTGCTTTATCTTTGGTAAATGCCTAAACTGTTACGCATCTTTTTTTGGGGATTAATGATAAGTTTCCTTGGGTCTTTGCCCCTGGGAACGCTTAATGTGGCTGCCATGCAAATTGGTATACAGGAAAGCATTCATGATGCGCTGTATTTTTCTTTTGGCTCATTGCTGGTGGAGATGATCTATGTGCGAATTTCATTAGTTGGTATTGACTGGGTGCGAAAAAGACAAAAGATAATGAAGGCGATGGAATGGATAACGCTTGCAATTATTGTAGCACTAGCCGTAGGGAGTTTTGTTGCTGCAGCAAAACATGGCACCGGCCATAAAAATATTATCCTGCAGAATAATATGCACCGTTTTTTATTGGGAGCATTTATGTGTGCTATTAATCCTGTTCAAATCCCATTTTGGTTTGGATGGAGTACTGTTTTGTTTTCTAAAAAGATACTGGAACCAGTTCACTCACAATATAATATTTACATTTTAGGCATTGGACTCGGTACACTTATGGGGAATGCAGTATTTATTTTTGGTGGTAAATGGGTTGTTGCAAAGATCAATAATAGTGAGCAATACCTTAACTGGGTGATCGGTGGCATCTTTGCTATTACAGCGATTATCCAGCTTTGGCGTATTTTAAAACATAAAGATGCGGTTGATAAAATTCAGCATATAAAAGAAGAGGATATTCCGCCATTACCGGAGCCAGGCCCTGAACAAATAATCAATCCTTAATCCAGGCATCCCGTTCGTCGGGACTAAATTTCCAGGGAGCAAAATTATTTTCAATATTTCCAAACATGGCATTCCATTCCTGTGGTGCATTGCTGTCTTCCATTACAAGGCTACGGCGAAGCTCCAGGATTATTTCCAGCGGACTAATGCTAATGGGACATTCCTGTACACAGGCATTGCAGGTAGTGCAGGCACGCAGTTCTTCTACAGTGATATAATCGTACAGCAAAGTTTTCCCATCGTTTACAAACTCTTTATTTGCCTGGATGTTTTTTCCTACTGCTTGCAGCCTGTCCCGGGTGTCCATCATTATTTTTCTAGGACTAAGCAATTTTCCTGTTTGGGTAGCAGGACATGCAGCGCTGCAGCGGCCGCACTCAGTACAGGTATAGGCATCCATCAGGTTACGCCAGCTAAGGTCAAAGATATCCTTTGCTCCAAACTTCATGGGCTGTGCGTCACCGGCAGGTGCCAGTTCCGGCTGCATCATATACTTCACTTCATTCTGCACCGTTTCCATATTTTGCATTTTGCCTTTGGGTGCAAGTCTTGTAAAATAAGCATTTGGGAAAGCCAGTAGGATGTGCAGGTGTTTGCTGTAAGGAAGGTAATTTAAGAAAGCCAGTATCCCAGTAATATGCAACCACCAGGCAGTTCTTTCAATGA
Organism: Ferruginibacter sp.; assembly: GCA_039920245.1. GTDB lineage: Bacteria > Bacteroidota > Bacteroidia > Chitinophagales > Chitinophagaceae > Ferruginibacter. The sequence continues at coordinate 237 of JBDSEE010000004.1, read as the reverse complement.
CTATTAATTGGGAGGAAGAAACATCTGCAAACAATGGCACCATTAACCCGGAGAAAAGGAAACTGCCCGTTTCCCGGTAATGCGCAGCGCCCTGCAATTGTAAAGCCCTATCTGTAGCATTCATCGTTAAAAAAAGGCTCATGAGTATGATCTCAGTTATGAGAATATAATTAGCATCGCTCCTCGGCCATCCATCCAGATCATGACTGATAAATCTTTTTAGTTTGATGATATTCC
>JBDSEE010000003.1:0-46140 GCA_039920245.1 Ferruginibacter sp. | reverse complement strand
ATTCCATCGACTTGAATTCAGTAAACAATGTTTCACAGATATTCAACAAGTCATCTGGCTTTCTCATCGCCATGGCAACTGCTCTTACCCTTTCGAGAGCGGTTTCTATTCTTGCCTCTTTAGCCTGCCCGATTGCCTGTTCTATATCTAAAAACCTGCGGTAAGCCAGTTCAAAAACATTACGGAAGCGTTTGAATAAATTGATCTCTGCTTCAGTAAGTGGAACATACGTTGAGATGCCCAATGCCACCGGGCCTAGCGAGAACCAGTAGTAGCAAAGTATTTCAGCGTTTTCTAAATAGCTGTCAGCAAATTGGTTGGTTGTTTTTTGATAAGCATACCAATCCTTCAATTCCTTGTCTTTTATAAATATGGTAAACAATTCTTCTGCACCAGTAAGCATTTGGTTGGCAAATTTTGTTTGCACTTCGTGATTCTTGAAGTCTACTTCTGTAATTAATTCTTTATCATGCTTTGTATAATATTCATAGTTGAAATAAGTTCCTTTGTCTTCATACATGATGGCGGTTTGCACATTGCGTATCTCTTTTACATTTAATAATTCCAGTTGATTAGAAATGATGTGACAAACATCCACCATATCTGCCAAATCTTTCATAGCCAGTGCAGCAGAACGTACTTTTTCCAAAGCCTTTTCAATTTCCAGTTCCCGGTTTTGTGCTTCTACTGCTTTTCTTTTCTGCTCAAGTTCTTCAATAGTTTCTTCCAGTAAAATGGCCGTGGTGCGTTTTACTTTCTCGGTGCGGTCGAGTTTGAAGATTGTAATCTCGAGTTCTTTATCAGCATCTTTTGCCGACTTCTGCAAATCAAATTTATCTTCTGCACTCAAATGATCTGCCTGCTGAATAAAATCCATTATTTTTTGTAAGTGTTGATTCATTTATTTTTCTTTTAATACTACACAACAATTAGTAAGGTTGTGCATCTCTAAATTTCCGCCGTTAGCTCTTGCCAATTCTGCATTGGAAAAAAATCCGGCCATAGGAATATTCCATATCTTTTTTAAACCTTCAATTTCCTGCTGTATCATCGGGCCCAGTGCAACCTGCCTGCCGGCACAACTGAATATGATCAGTGCATCGGCTTCAGGCATTTCTGTGGCCTTCAGTTCTATGCAGTCGCTGATCACTTTTTCGGTTACATCAAAATCGGGCGGTAAGGAAAAACGCACTTTCGAGCCTTGTGGTACTGTACCGCTGCAATAAAAAGAATGATCGTTCCAGTCTAATTTTAATCCCGGCCTCATTACGGGGTCACCGGATTCCCGTTGCAGTTGCAGTGGAAAATTGCAGGCGATCTCAAGCATCAGGCCTGTATTTTCAGGGTTAACATTTTCAATACCCCCATATTTTGCTGTAAGATCGAGTACAGGAATATCATCTACCGTAAACACATGGTTGCCCTCACTCTTTGTAACGGTTCGTACTGTACCTACTGCTTTCCAGCCGCATGTTGCCCGGCCTTTTATTTTTATTTTATCTTCATCTACCACCAATACCACCATGCCATTGCTGCTTTCCCTGTTGTTATTGAAAACGAATTGTTCAGAAAAAGTATAGTTATCGCCGGCAGCTCCTCCATATACATTTACCTGTTTACCGATGATATCTTCAAAACCAAGGAGCAACGCTTCTGCATCAGTTTCGGTATTACTGCAAGAGACCAGAAAAGCGGGGTGGGCAAATTTCTCCAAAGCTAACTTTGCCAATAAGGTTGCCTTTTCCCGGTAGTTCTTACCTGAGAATTCTTCAAAGAAGATACTGAAATATTCCGGGTTGATATCCAGCAGCAATATGGCGGCGGCATCCTGGGTTGTTTGTTCGTCGATAAATTCCCCGTTGGTGGTCGCACCAAAAATAGCAATGCCACTATCTTCAAACATTTTTTTTAATGCATTGCGGTCTTGATTGAGAGAAATAAAAACGATTGCTAAGGTTGGTTTAAACCCATCGGCCATGCTTTGCTGTAAGGCGGTGTTAATTTCTGCTGTTGATTTTCCTTTTATTGATTTTGCTTGCATGTTTATTTTTTTTGCCGCTGAGAACAAGAGTTAAAACAGTTTTCGCTTAGTTCTCTACGAAATCTCTGCTTCTCCCGTTCTTTGCGGTGAAAGATTTATTTTTCTTTTAATGCCACCCAACTTACCGTAGTGCCGTGAAATTCACACTGGCTTTCATCAACTTTTCCAAATTCACCCAGCGAGAAAAAGCCTATCATGGGTATATTCCACGTTGCTGCCAAACCTTCAATTTCTGAAGAGATCATTGGCCCGAATGATCCCAGCCTGCCCACACATGAAAAAACGATCAATGCATCGGCATAAGGCATATCTGTTTCTTTTATGATCCTTGTACTTTCAATAACGGTATCGATCACATCAAAATCCGGCGGCAGTGAAAAACGAAATTTTTCAGATTCTTTTACATCTCCTCCCACCATTATTGATTGATCGGCCCTGTTCCATAATAACACTGGTCTCATCACAGAACTTCCTGATGGTCTTTGGAACTGTAAAGGATAACCGGCATCTAAAGGAACCAAGCCTTCAGCCTCTTTATTAAAAGTTATTATTTCATTCCCTAAAAATTTCTGGATCACATGCATGGCGGGTTCATTATCGATGGTATAGATCCAGGAACCCTTACTCTTTGTGATCTGCTTTTCCGTTCCTACGGGTTTCCATCCCGAAACAGCGAGGCCATTTATGGCAATTTTATCCTGGTCAATTACAAGTGCAAGCATTCCACCTGTACTGGATGAATCATTTGTAAATACGATACCCGAAAAATCAGCCGGGTTGCCAGCAACACCACCCATGACCGTTACCTGTTCGCCCGCTGAATCCATAAGGCCGTTGATGAGGTCATCTCCCGACATCCTGAAATCGGCAGATGATATGATGAAGGCGGGATGTTTAAATGCCTGGATCCCTGCTTCACCAACCTCCCGTGCCGATTTATAGGCAGAAACTCTATAATCCTTTAATACCATGCTGAAATAGTTCCGTGGAATATCTAATAATAAAACAACGATATCATCTGTTTGAATTCCATGTTCAGTAAATTTTTCGGAAGTACTGGCTCCGAAGATGGCAATTCCATATTTATCAAATAGTGAACTTAAGACTTCTGCATGTTCAATTTTAGTTATAAAAACAAATGCAAGTGTTGGTATATAGCCATCTGCCTTACTTTGCTCCAATGCCACTTTCACTTCATCAATTGATTTTCCTTTTATCGATTTTGCTTTCACGAATTTCTTTTTTTAATTAACCATCGCTTTATTTACCTGGTAAGTATCGGCATACTGCTGATAGCTTGTTGCCTTATCATTCTTCAACCGCCACATATGTGTAAACTGTGCTTTGATAATTTTTCCTGTTGCGTTATTCTTTGCGTTGTATCTGCCGGTTACAATGATCATGTCATCTTTCGTTTCATGAAATTCAAGATCGGATAGTATCCAATATTCCCAGTCGGCACCAATGCGGCTGAACACTCCTTCGGCCAATGCCTTCGGCCCGATATAAGGATTACCATCGGCATAAGGAAAATTCTCTGCTTCATTCCATTCAATCGCTTCATCCATTGCACCCAGGAAAGCAGGGAAGTCTGCCTTGGCAGCTGCGTCATACATTCCTTTTACGATTTCTACATTTTCCATATTTGTTTTTTTGTTTTATAAAAATCTAATTTGATGATTCGTTATTTTTTTTCAAAATAGGGTTAGCATCTGATGGAGTTTTATTTACCTGCCGGAGGCACCAGGCCGAGTTGTGTCATAAAATCCATGTTATCATAAAAATCCTGTTCTTCAGCAATTTTTCCATCCCGCATCAGCACAATAGTGGAACCATCTAAATTCACAATTTTACCCGTTGCGGGTATGCCAAAAAAAACACCAGTATGCGTTCCTTTAAAATTCCAATGCTTAACTAATTTTTCTCCCTGGCCAAATACATCCACAATCGTGAATTTAATATTTGAAAACCCTGTAAGAAAGTTAGAATAAAATGCCCTTGCACTATCAATGCCAACCACATCAGCCGGTTTCATATGAAATCTCACATCCGTTGTAAAGTTTGAATCATTAAACAGTTCTACTTTTCCTTTATTCATAATATCGTCCCACATATGAGTGTACATTTTAATGTTGGCCTCAACGGGGTCAGTTTTAACCGCATCTTTTTCTGCAGATGTACAGGCTGTAAATAATAAAGTAGCAGATATGAAAAGTGAAAGCAGAAAACTTTTGTGTTTTGAGTTGAATTGCATTGTTTAATTTTTATGTGAATGATTATTGTTTGAATTTATTTTTCTTTTAATGCCACCACACAACAAGTATTGTTATGAAATTCATGTTTACCGGTTTTAGATTTACCATATTCGCCATAGCTAAAAAAACCAACCATAGGAGCATCCCACACCTGCCGGACTTGCTCAATTTCTTCTTTGATTAATATCCCAAATGACAAATGCCTGCTTATACAGGAAAACATGATCAGGGCGTCAGCTTGTTGTTGTTTTTCGTTTTTCAGTTCATTACATTCTTCCACTACCTTTTCAATTGCATCAAAATCGGGCGGGAGTGAAAACCTGACTTTAGAACCTTGTGGTACATTGCCAGCACATATTAGTGATCTGTCTTGCCGGTTGGCAAACATGGCTGTACGCATCACTGGTGCTACATTTTCCCGTTCCATCTGCAATGGATAATAAGCACCAATTTGGGTGACTATTTCTTTGCCCGAGTCAAAGTCTATATCAATCCCAAGATATTTCACTATCATATCCAATGCAGGTTTGTCATCAATTGTATAAACTATATTGCCTTCACTTTTTGTAATCGTTTTGGTAGTGCCTATTGCTTTCCAGCCGCAGGTGGCGATGCCATTTATCTCTACTTTATCTTCATCAATGATTAGCCCGAGCAGGCCTTTATCGCTGCTATTCTTATTTGTGAAAACCACGGGTCCCTCGAGCTTAAGATCGTCTCCTGCCATGCCACCAAAGATGGGTACATCGCTACCAAAACCTTTTGTTATACCTTCAATAATTTGTTCACCATCTTGCGACAGCCAACCGGATGCAATAATAAAAGCCGGATTGGTAAATGTTTCTTTTCCCTTTATACCAAGTTGAACAGCATTTTCAAATGTTGTTTCTGTTCCTGTTTCTGAAAATTTTATTCTGAAATTTTCCAGCTTCATATCCAGCAGCAATATGACACAACCTCCGCCTTCTATTTCACCATCAATAAATTCACCAGACGTGGATGCTCCGAATATTTGAATGCCTTCCTTATCCAGCAGGCAGGTAATTGCATCCCTGTCTTGTTTGATGGATATAAAAACAATGGCGAGTGTTGGCTTGTACACTTCAGCCATGGCTTCGCTTAATGCATCTTTAATTTCTTCAGTAGATTTTCCTTTGATTGATTTTGCTTTCATCTTAATGAGAATTTATAGGATAGAAATCTAATTTTATCATTCGTTGCCTATAGCCCAAATGGTTTCATGAAATTTATGTATTAAAAGAATTTTTATTCCCCTGTGATTTTCCCTTATTTATACAAACAAGTGTGATAAGGTTATTTAGTTTTATAAGTTGTTTAAAGAAGCTATTATTTCCTTAAAAATATCCTACTGGAAATGCGGCCACTAATTTCTTTTTTTGGGTAAATTATTTTGCATGTGGCTTTGCTTTTAATATTCCACCAGTTGCTTCTTTTATGCTTTGCACATATACAAATGCTTTCGGGTCGATGGTTGCAATAGTATCCTGTATTTGTTTTACTTCCAGCCTTGTTATAATAGTTACGATGATCTCGCAATCTGTTTTCATATCATAGCTGCCTGGTAAATACCCTCTTTCGCCTTTATAAACTGTAATTCCTTTTCCAAGTTCATTCACCAGGAAATTTTTAATATCTTCCTGCTGCGCAGATATTATGTTCATCGCAGTAAATTCCTCTATGCCATCTACTACATAGTCTGTTGCTTTAGATGCCGTGAAATAGGTGATCACAGAATACATAGCTGTTTCTATTCCAAACTGCAATGCTGCCACTGCAAAAATGATTGTATTGATAAGCATAATGATCTCACTGTTGGAAAACCCCACTTTACGGCGGGTGAAAACAGCAATAACTTCAGCACCATCAATCACACCGCCACCTCTTATTACCAGGCCTACACCTGTGCCGATCAAAATGCCCCCAAAAATCGCAATCAGTAATTTGTCATTTGTAATGGATGGCAATTCTATAAAAACAAGTCCAATAGCAAGCAGACTAACGGCAATGATGGTTTGTACTGCAAAGGTTTTCCCTATTTTTTTATAACCGAGGTAAATAAACACTAAGTTGAGACCAATTACCAGGATACTTATATTTATGTGAAAGATCTCATGAAACAGAATTGCGATACCGGTCATTCCGCCATCCAGGAACCGGTTGGGAATCATAAAACCTTTCATCGCAAAAACAGCCAGGGAAACACCAATTAAAATGTGTAAAAAGTTTTTAGGATTCAGGACTGTCCTCCAGTCCACAACATCAGACTTAAATTTCCTTTTCATTTTTTGGGGCTGGGTTTAATAAAGAAAATACGCAATTGAGTATTTGCATTAGTTATGTAGTTTTAGTAGTGCCTGCCTGGCAGGAAATAAGTTAAGGTGATTTTCGTGAAAGCTGCTTGCGTAGGGTATTAAACTTTAGGGCGGTAAGTTAGTTAATCAAACAGGATTAACAAAAATCCATGCAAAAACATTTGATTAAAATTGTGATACCATAACTAACGGGGCGGAAATATTATTTTCGGCATTTTTATTGGAATTTTGTAAAGCATGCAGGACATTGAACCATATTACAACTGGCGGCATTTATACAGTGCAGAAGACGATGTTCAATCACCGTTCTATGGACGCACTTACAGCGAGTTTGAATATTCACAGACCTTATACAATTATTATATTCATCCGCAGTGGGATGATTTTGGTTCCCGAACATTATATATGAAGATATTGTTTGTAGATTATGAGCAGCATTATGCTATCATAGAATTATTGGGGGAATGGAATGATGCAATAGAAAATGATATAATGACACTGAGGCGTGATATAACAGACCTGCTCTTTGCACAGGGGATAACCAAGTACATATTTATAGCTGAAAATGTGTTGAATTTTCATAGCAGCGATGATAGTTACTATGAAGAGTGGCATGAACAATTGGAGGAAGATAACGGCTGGGTGGTAGTTGTAGATATGCCGGAACAAAGTAAATACGATTTCAGGCGAGCAAGGCTTACCAATTACGTAGAACTGCTGGAACTTCCCCAATGGAGAACAATGAAACCGGACATGTTATTCCCGCTAATTGATAATGAAATGATGCGAAGACTGTTATAACTTCAAATAAGCCTCGGTCCGTTATTTTAGGAAATGATGATAAATATCATAGCAGAATGACCTGAAAACTTTTGATTTAAAATGTTTTCTGGCAATGCTGCCGTACTTTTGCAGCACCAAAATTGTAAATATCAATATTCCTTTATGGCATGGAAACATTTTCTGACTTCTTCAATTGGTAAAAAGTTCGTAATGGCTTTTACCGGCCTTTTCCTAATCACATTCCTGATCGTTCATGTGAGTATCAACTCCTGCATTTTCTTAAACGATGGTGGCCAAACCTTTAATACCGTTGGCCATTTTATGAGTCATAACTGGATCGTACGATTTCTTGAGGTGGGTCTGTTTGCGGGATTGATCTTACATATAATACAGGGTTTGCTTTTATGGCGCCAGAATAAGAACGCAAGACCGATAGCTTATTATAAAAACAAGCCTGAGAAAAACAGCACCTGGTATAGCCGCAGTATGGGATTGCTTGGTACGTTATTACTGATATTTCTTGTTATACATATAAGTCATTTTTGGATTGGTGCAAGGGTTGCATTGTATAGTGGTGACAGGCCACATGACTTGTTTATAGAAATGAAAGAAATTTTCAGCCAGTGGTGGGTTGTTGTTATTTACCTGGCTGGTATAGTTGCTTTGTTCTGGCATTTGATACATGGATTTCAAAGTGCTTTCCAGACTTTTGGAATAAATCATAAAAAATTTACACCAATAATTAAAGCAGCTGGGGTGGGCTATACTGTTATCATTTCAATCTTATTTGCATTAATGCCACTGGCGATATATTTTAAGTGGATCGAGTAGAATTAATTATGAATCTGGCAAGGAACTGCGCTTTAGAATTTAGGTTTTAAAATTTAGAATTTAATAAGGGATAAAATTCTTTTAGAAAAATAATTATACTATGGCCTTAGATGCAAAAATACCTGCAGGGGAAATGGAAAAAAAGTGGAGCGATTATAAAGGACATGTTAAGCTAGTGAATCCATCGAATAAGCGTAAGCTTGAAGTGATCGTAATTGGCACGGGCCTGGCCGGTGCGTCTGCAGCTGCAGCTCTAGGCGAAATGGGCTATAAAGTAAAAGCATTTTGTTTCCAGGATAGTCCACGCAGGGCACATAGCATAGCAGCACAGGGAGGTATCAATGCTGCGAAAAATTACCAAAATGACGGAGATTCTGTTTTCCGTTTGTTTTATGATACTGTAAAAGGTGGAGATTATCGTTCAAGGGAAGGCAATGTTTACAGGCTCGCAGAAGTGAGTGCTGCTATCATTGATCAGTGTGTTGCGCAAGGCGTTCCCTTTGCCCGTGAGTACGGGGGCTTATTAAGCAACCGTTCATTTGGTGGCACACAGGTACAGCGAACATTTTATGCAGCAGGACAAACTGGGCAACAACTATTACTTGGCGCTTATAGTGCGTTGGAAAGGCAAGTGGCTTTAGGAAATGTGGAAATGTATAGCCGGCATGAAATGCTAGATGTGGTAATGATTGAAGGAAAAGCCAGGGGCATTATTGCAAGAAATTTAATAAGTGGCGAACTGGAAAGACACTTCGGCCACGCCGTGTTGTTATGCAGTGGTGGATATGGAAATGTTTTTTACCTGAGTACCAATGCCATGGGAAGCAATGTGACTGCTGCATGGAAGGCTCATAAGAAGGGAGCTTATTTCGGAAATCCATGTTTTACCCAGATACATCCTACCTGTATTCCTGTGAGTGGAGATCATCAAAGTAAACTTACACTAATGAGTGAAAGTTTACGCAACGATGGCCGTATATGGGTTCCTAAACAAAAGAATGACAATCGTAAAGCAACTGATATTCCTGAAGAAGAAAGAGATTACTACCTGGAAAGAAGATACCCTGCATTTGGTAACCTGGTACCGAGAGACGTGGCCTCAAGGGCAGCAAAGGAAAGATGTGACGCAGGTTATGGAGTAGGTACAACCAGAATGGCAGTATATCTTGATTTTGCAGATGCCATAAAACGTTACGGCAAAATTGAATCAGGTAAAACCGGAAACGAGGAAGCAGAAGACAAATCCATTTGGGACCTTGGAAAAAAAGTGGTAGAGGAGAAATATGGTAACCTGTTTGAAATGTATGAGAAAATAACAGGTGAAAATCCTTATGAATTACCCATGCGTATCTATCCTGCGGTGCATTATACCATGGGGGGACTTTGGGTTGATTATGAATTACAAACTACAGTGCCTGGTTTATATGCTTTAGGAGAAGCGAATTTCAGTGATCATGGTGCGAACCGACTTGGAGCATCAGCCTTGATGCAAGGACTTGCAGATGGTTATTTTGTAATCCCATATACACTTGGAAATTACCTGGCAGACGAGATAAGAACTGCAGCAATTCCAACTACACATCCTGCCTTTGAGGATACAGAAAATGCGGTGAATGAAAGATTGCAAAGGCTGATGAACATTAATGGAAACAAAACAGTTGAAAGTTTTCATAAGCAGCTTGGAAAAATAATGTGGGATAAATGTGGTATGGCACGCAATGCCGAAGGTTTGCAGGAAGCCATTAAAGAGATCAGGGCATTGAAGGCGGATTTTTGGTCAGACCTGAAAATACCGGGTGATATAAATGAACTTAACAACGAGCTGGATAAAGCAGGTAGAGTGGCTGATTTTATAGAGTTAGGAGAGCTGATGTGCATTGATGCATTACAACGCAATGAAAGCTGTGGCGGGCATTTCAGGGAAGAGAGCCAGACAGAAGAAGGAGAGGCAAAAAGAGACGACGCCAATTTCAGTTATGTTGCTGCATGGGAACATAAGGGCGATGGAATCTGGGATCTACATAAAGAAAAACTCGAATTTGAAATTGTGAAACCCACGCAACGTTCTTATAAATAAGAAAAATTATAAAGCATCCCGAAATAAAAAATATCATGGAACACTACAACATGGACCTCACATTAAAAGTGTGGAAACAGAAAAACAGCAAGGACAAAGGAAGATTCGAAACATATAACGTAAAAAACATTTCTTCTGAAATGAGTTTTCTTGAAATGTTTGATGTGCTGAATGAGGAGTTGATCATTGAAGGAAAAGAGCCAATTGCATTTGACCATGATTGCCGGGAGGGAATATGCGGTGCATGCAGTATGTATATTGATGGCCAGCCACATGGGCCATGGCAGCAAAATACCACCTGCCAGTTGCATATGCGTGCTTTTAAAGATGGTGATACCATTGTGGTAGAACCTTGGCGCAGTAAAGCTTTCCCGGTGATAAAAGATTTGGTAGTTGACAGGGCAGCCTTTGACCGTATTATACAAGCCGGCGGTTTTATTAGCGTGAACACGGGTAATGCGGTAGATGCAAATTCACTGCCTATTGATAAAAAAGATGCAGACGTATCGTTTGCCGCAGCTTCATGTATTGGTTGTGGTGCATGTGTGGCCACCTGTAAAAATGGAAGTGCTATGTTATTTGTTAGTGCCAAGGTTTCCCAGTTAGCCATATTGCCACAGGGCTTTCCTGAAAGACAATCCAGGGTATTAAATATGGTAGCTCAAATGGACCAGGAAGGATTTGGTAATTGCACAAACACTTATGCATGTGAAGCCGAATGCCCTAAAGGAATTTCAGTATCACATATAGCCCGAATGAATAGGGAATATCTAAGTGCAGGCTTAAGTTCGGAAGAGTAGAAAAATTTTTGCATTAGCAGCTTTCTGCCAGTAAGCTTTTTGCAGTAGATCTTCTGAATACAAATTGGGTAATATAGAAACAGTGCCGGGAAACGGCCGGCTTTTTTATTTTATATGCCAGCAATATGTAATATTCCATTGCGTTCCTATAAAACTTAATTTTATGGGTATTACCATAGAAGAAACTGGTTGAAAAATAAGAGAACATACCTATGCTGGCTGCTTTTGTTGATGTGTATTGTTGTATCTGCTCAGCAAAACCCATTATCTAATCTGCGTAAGAAATGGATATCAACTCATATTAATCCATTGAGATTAGATAGTGCTTCTATAGCTCCCAACACATTAATAATATTAAACGTATCACCTGTTTTTTATAAACTGGATGAGGTAAATGCAAGTCTTTATTGGTTGACAACTGTTCCTTTCGATAGTGTATTAATAACCTATCGTGTTTTTCCTTTTAAATTAAATGCAGTTAAGCAACGCTTCAATTATGATAGTGTGCGTTATAATTTTTTAGCAGAAAAACCCCTGACAATAAAAAATTCTTCCAAACAAGTAAATCCGTTTTTGGATTTTGGTGGTCTTCATTCAGAAGGCAGTTTTGGAAGAGCGATAAGTTTTGGCAACAGCCAGGATGCAGTAGTTAATAGTACGATGAATCTTCAGCTAAATGGATTTATTGGTGATAGCCTGGAATTTACAGCAGCTATAACAGACAATAATATTCCTATACAACCGGATGGTAACACACAGGATCTTCGGGACTTTGATCGCATCTATATGCAGATTAAAAAGAAAGGTTGGCAGGCTAATTTTGGCGATATCGATATTAGGGAAAGTAAAACGTATTTTCTAAATTTTTACAAACGATTACAAGGCATTTCATTTATCACAGATAATAAGATCAACAAAAATGTATCTAATTCGTTGCTGGTAAGTGGAGCAATAGCAAAGGGGAAATTTACCCGGAATGTTTTAGTGCCGCTTGAAGGAAACCAGGGCCCATACAGGCTTACGGGCGCTAATAATGAATTGTATTTTGTTGTGCTTGCAGGAACTGAAAGAGTTTTTATCGATGGTGAATTATTGCAAAGAGGTGAGGATAACGACTATGTAATTAATTATAACACTGCCGAAATAACTTTTACTCCTAAAAGACAAATCAATAAAGACAGGAGAATACAAGTAGAATTTGAATATGCAGATCGCAATTATCTTAACTCACAAATATATATCAGCGATGAAGTGACTGTAGGAAAAAGGCTGACGATAAATGCCGGAGCCTACTCAAGTATTGACGCTAAAAATTCTGCGATTGATCAAACGCTTGATGTAAATCAAAAACAATTTTTAGCTGGTATTGGTGACAGCATTCAATATGCTTATTATCAAAATGCAGCAAGAGATAGTTTTTCATTAGGCAAAATATTGTATAAAAAAATAGATACCGTTTATAATATGTCCACCTATGTCACAATATTTGTTCAGTCTTCCAATCCTACTGACACGCTTTATAATCTTTCGTTCACTTACCTTGGTCCGGGACAAGGAAATTATCGCCAGGTATTAAATGCAACCAACGGAAAACTTTTTGAATGGATTCAGCCCGATATTGATAACCAACGGCAGGGAGACTGGGAGCCGGTTTCGTTACTCGTAACACCAAAAAAATTGCAGGTATTTACTGTTGGGGGTGCCTATCAATTTAATAAAAATACTTTTTTTAAAGCCGAGGCTGCCATGAGTAATTATGATGTAAACCTATTTTCTTCAAAAGATAAAACAAATGACCAGGGCTATGGTGCCAAATTTTTGCTACAGCAGGATGCTAAGAAAATAACCCTTGCAGGGAAAGCATACAATCTTCAATCGATACTAGGTTATGAATATGTTCAAAGAAAGTTCCGTGCATTGGAAAGATTGCGCAATGTTGAATTTCTGCGTGACTGGAGCCTTCCCTTAGACGCTAAACCGGCAGATGAGTATATCAGCAATGCATCATTTAAATTAAATGACAGCAAAGCCAATCGCCTTCAATACGAAGTAACCAATTATACCCGCAATGACAATTACACGGGCTGGCGGCATCGCATTAATCATTATAATTATTACAAAAATTTCAAATTCACAACTAATGTGAGTTATACAAGCATAAGTAGCAGAGACCAGGTCGGCAATTTTCTTAGGCCGATGATCGATGTAAAAAAATCTTTTCCTACTATCCGGTTAATGGAGGCTGGAGTTAAATATACTGGAGAACAAAACAAGCTTCGTAATAAAAATTATGATACACTTTCTACACTCAGTTTTGCATTCAATATATATGAACTTTACCTTAGATCTAATCCGGCACTGCTAAACAAATGGGGTTTATCTTTCTATCACAGGAATGACTTTTTGCCATTAAAGAACCAGTTGGAAGCATCAGACAAAAGTGATAATTATAATTTCTTTACTGAGCTACTGAAGAATGAAAGGCACCAGGTAAAACTTACAGCTACCTATCGAAGGCTTACGATCTTAGACCCGGCGCTAAGCAAGCAAAAAGCAGATAATAGCATACTGGGACGAACAGAGTATTATATCAATGAATGGAAAGGTTTCGTAAATGGAAATGTGCTTTATGAAATCGGTAGTGGGCAGGAACAGAAAAGAGAGTATACCTATATAGAAGTTCCCGCCGGGCAAGGGCTTTATACATGGATAGATTATAATGGAAATGGCATACCGGAATTGAATGAATTTGAAGAAGCAGTTTTCCAGGATCAGAAAAAATATATAAGGGTTTTTACACCGGGGAATATTTACGTGAAAGCAAATTATTTACAATTTAATTATAGCATAAGCTTAGATCCAAAAGCGATTGTATTAAAAGAACCTTCTGTTTTTTGGAAAAAAATATTGTGGCGAAGCAATACCAGCTCTGCTTTGCAGGTGAATAAAAAGCAAATAGCAGATGGAAGTTTTTTGTTTAATCCATTTAGTAAAAAACTTGTGGACTCTACATTATTAACGCTAAGCTCCTTTTTATCAAACACTTATTTTTATAATCGTACCAGTTCCAAATGGGGCTTTGAACTTACACATAGTAGGTCTTCCGGTAAGGCATTGCTGGCTTATGGAGTAGAGAGCCGTAGCCTGCGAAACCTGGTAAGTAGGGTAAGGGTTAATCTCAATAAAAATTTTGTTACCAATGTAAATCTAAGGGAAGTAAAAAACATACTTAATACTTCTTCTGCAAAATTTGATAACCGTAATTACGATATTTTCCAGCATGCAATAGAGCCGAATCTTTCTTATATCTACAAAAGTATTTTGCGTGCTACGCTTGGATATGGTTATTCAACCAAAAATAACAGGATTGATTCTATGGAAAGATCAAATACGCATGCGCTTAGTGCTGAATTGAGGTACAATATCCTGTCGAGTAGCAGCATCACTGCAAAGTTTTCATATAACCAAATCGCTTTTTTTGCTTATCCTGGCGCAGCAAATACTACAGTAGGCTACATTTTATTGGATGGCTTACAACCAGGCAAAAATTATTTATGGAATGCTGAATATACCAAGCGTCTTGGAGGGAATATTGAAATGACCGTTCAATATGAAGGAAGAAAACCTGGCACCGGGCAAACCATTCATACCGGCAGGGCATCTGTGAGGGCGTTGTTTTAAGTTCTAAAAATTATTTCTTTTAAAAACATAGAAAAAGGCAGCAACTTTCGTTGCTGCCCATACTATTAGATCTAATTTTGAATTCGTCTTTACGAGGATATTGTAACACTTATAAACACTGTTTTAGAAAGGATATTGCAAAACTCACGAACTTTATCTTTAAAGGGATATTGAATCACTCACGAAAAATAATTTTAGCTAAATAGGCCACCTTTTTTCAAAGGCTTACTTGCTTCTCCAACTTTAAATCCATTATTAAAAACTTCAATTTTATAATTGCCAGTATTAAAGTTTGAATTTTGCTTCCAATCAAAACTTACTGTTTGTCTTTTTGCTTGTGTGTAATTAACGTCAAGCTTTTGAGTGTAATTTTTTTGTTGTCCATCACGTGTACTAAATGTACCTGAACCAAGAGCTTCTACAGAAACAGGTTGGCCAGTAGGATCTGTGATGCATATAAAAATTTCTTTTGAACCGGATTGTGCAATCATATTTTCGTCTAGGTCAAAACTTATTCTCAATTTATCCACTCTCTTTGCCGTGGTTGTTTCTTTTTCCCTGCTCCCTTTTTCATTGATTCCTGTAATAGAAAAGTTAGAAGCATGAAGCGTTGAACCTACGTTAATAAGGTCTTCTTTTTCTTTGATCACAGTTGTGGTGGAATCATAGTCCTTCACAGCCTTATCACGCTGTTGGGTTACTACTGCTTTTTCCTGTACCAACTGAATTTTTTGACCCTGTAAAACTTCAATCTGTGTGCGATAGTTTTCAACGTCGCCATTTAGTGATGCAATCAGACGTTTTGCTTCAGAAAGTTCAGCTTGTGTTGCGTTTTGTTTATTTAACAACTGTTGAATTCGCACTTTCTTATCTTCAATCTCTTTGTCCTTTACAGTCATTGAACTGTCTTTTTTTGAACTGGAAGTCTTCAACATGTCATATCGCATAGCTGCATCTTCAAGTTCTTTTTGAAGCTCATCCCGCTGAGTAGAAGTAGTAGCAATAACGGTTTCTTTTTGATCTAAAGTTTCCCTGGTTTTATTCTTGTCATATATGATATAACCCCACGTACCAAGTAACGCCACTACTAATATTCCTGTAAGAATTGTACGCATATTACTGTTACGAGAAGTAGTGTTGGTAGTTGTTTCTACCTTTTTTTGTTGAGGGTTCTCTGCCTCTGGATAGTTTTCGAAAGCCATAAATAATGATTTACTTATTTAAAAAAATTGGTTTTGATGCTATAAAAAAAACAAGTAGAAATGTTAGGCTATAATTGGATATTTGCGTGAAGAATTTATTTCGGCAACCTATTTTCCAAAACTATGCCAGAAATATTATATTATTAAAATTAACGATTACATCTGCATAACACCCTGATTTTTTAAGTTAATTATGAGTACAGAAAAAATATTAGGTAGCTGGAAAAAAAATAATTTTCAACCTATTTATTGGCTGGAAGGAGAAGAGGATTATTATATTGATTTGCTTGTTCAATATGCTGAACATCATATACTCAGTGAAGCTGAGGCAGAATTCAATTTAACTATATTCTATGGCAGAGATGCAGAATGGGCATCTGTAACCAATGCCCTGAAACGATACCCTATGTTTGCGCAAAAACAACTGGTCTTGTTAAAAGAAGCGCAACATATGAAGGACCTGGAAAAATTGGAGCCTTATTTTAGTTCACCTCTGCAGTCAACTATTTTTATTGTTGCATATAAGGGTAAGACACTCGATAAAAGAACACATTTCTTTAAAACAATCAAAGCAAATACTGAATATTTTCTTTCCGCTAAACTAAGAGACGAAAATGTTCCACAATGGATAGATGACCTTGTAAAATCGAAAGGTTATAGTATTAAGCCTAAATCAGTAGCATTACTGCATGAACATATTGGTAACGACCTGAACCGTATTGTAAATGAAATAGATAAGCTTGCAGTAAACCTTTCAGAAAAAAAAGAAATAAATGAAGACGATATTGAAAAGTATATCGGCATAAGCAAAGAATATAACATATTTGAACTGCAGGCAGCTATTGTAAAGAAGGATCTTGCCAATGCGATCAGGATCATAAATTATTTTGAACATAATCCTAAGGCGGTGGCCATACAGATGGCACTACCGGCTATGTATGCCCACTTCAGCAAAGTATATGCAGCCTACGGAATGAATGAGCAGGCCGTAAAATCACTATTTTATAATAATCCGGCTGCACTGAAACAAGGGAAAGATACCATGAAGAATTATGGATATGATGGCGTGGAAAAGATACTATTGATATTGCATCATTATAACCTGAAAAGTATTGGTATTGGCGATAGCGGCACACCCGGTCATGCCCTTATGAAAGAAATGCTAGTTAAAATGATGATGAGCTAGGTTTCCTGGAAATAGGAGTTTGCATGTTGTTTATCCAAGGCAAGTTGTTTTTTCAATGCTTCCAGTCCGTCAAATTTCTGTTCTGTTCTTAGCCATTTTTTTAGTACTACTGTAAGCGTGGCACCGTAAATATCTTTATCAAAATCAAAAAGATTCACCTCTATCATTCGTTTGCTGCCATTCACAGTGGGTCTTATGCCGATGTTCATCATTCCCTTATAATTTCCCTCGTTGTTGATCTTTACTTGTACAGCATAAACTCCATTACCGGGAATTAATTTATGCTCATCCTGGATTTTTAGATTTGCTGTTGGATATCCAATCGTTCGGCCTAGTTTATTTCCTTCAACAACAATTCCTGAAAAAAAATAATCATAGCCCAGGTATGCGGAAGCTGTTTCAAGATCAGCTTTTAAAAGCGCTGCCCGTATTTTAGTAGAGCTGATTGTAAGATTTTTTAAAATGTGGGCGGGGATCTCTTTTACTTTAAAGCCATATTGCAGGGATGCCGTTTCAAGTAAATGAAAATCGCCTTCCCGGTTATTTCCAAAACGGTGATCATAGCCAGTTATGATCGTGTGGATATGTAATTTTTCTACGAGGAAGCTTTTTATATATTCTGCTGCCGTTAGTTTTGAGAAAGTTTCATCAAAGGGAACTTCAATAATATTTTCAATGCCCTCGCTGTGCAGGATATTATATTTTTCGGAAGCGGTATTCAATGTTAATAATGGACTGGACAGGTTTTGCAAGACTTGTTTAGGATGTGGGTAAAAGGTGACAACCAGCGGTGTACCATTTATTTTTTCAGCTTCGGACAACAATTGCTGCAGAATTTTTCGATGGCCCAGGTGCACTCCGTCGAAGCTTCCCACAGTTACTACTGCATTTTCAAAACGAGGTAAATCATTTATATTTCTGTATACATTCATAAAACGGTGCAAATGTAGTTGATAATTGAAAATGGTTTATTGGGTGCATGCAATTAGTTTTGCGCAGGATTTGAATCCCCGACAGCGGATGCAAAGCCCAGTCGACGGATGGAAAAATATTTAATAAGCCGCTGCCGGGGTTTGCAACCACCGACAGGGATATATGACTATTATGAGTTTATACAATAAGCGTGGCGTATCGGCACAAAAAGAAGAAGTTCATGCGGCTGTAAAAAACCTTGACCAGGGATTGTTCCCATTTGCTTTCTGTAAGGTTTACCCTGATTATCTTGGACAAGATGATGCATTTGTAAATGTGATGCATGCAGATGGGGCAGGAACCAAAAGCATTCTTGCTTATTTATACTGGAAAGAAACGGGGGATATATCTGTGTGGAAGGGCATTGCACAAGATGCAATTGTTATGAACCTGGATGACCTGCTTTGTGTTGGAATCTATGATAATATTGTTTTCAATAGCACGATTGACAGGAATAAAAATCTTATCCCTGGCGAAGTGCTGGAGCAAATTATAAATGGCTCTCAACAACTATTAGATGAATTAAAAACATATGGGGTGAACATTCATTTTCTCGGTGGCGAAACCGCAGATGTTGGCGATGTTGTTCGCAGCATTGCTGTAAATGGCACTATGACCTGCCGCTGGCCAAAAACAAAAATCATCAACAATGAAAAAATTAAAGATGGGGACGTGATCGTGGGCTTCTCCAGCTTTGGACGTTCTGATTATGAAACTGAATACAACAGTGGCCTAGGAAGCAATGGCCTTACAAGTGCAAGGCACGATGTGCTAAGTAAATTTTATGAGGAAAATTTTAAGGAAAGCTATGACAATGGGTTGCCAGAAGAAGTAGTGTACATTGGCAAAAATAAAATGAGTGATGAATATAAACTTGAAGATGGCAGCGTAAGCAGTATTGGAAAGTTGCTACTTTCTCCAACACGTACGTATGCACCAGTGATGAAAGTCTTGCTGCAAGATCATTTTGAAAAGATCCATGGGTTGATCCATTGCAGTGGCGGGGGACAAACCAAGTGTTTGAAATATCTTCCAGGCAATTTTAAGATCATTAAGGATAACTTTTTCGAGCCGCCGGCCATTTTCAAAATCATTCAACAAAATAGCGGCAGCAGTAATAAAGAAATGTTTGAGGTCTTTAATATGGGGTGCCGCATGGAAATATATTGCAGCAAGGAAAATGCTCAAACAATGATCGATACTGCGGATTCATTTGGTATTGATGCAAGAATAATTGGCAGGGTAGAAGCATCAGTTAAAAAAAATCTGCTGATTAAATACAAAGGCGAAGACATCATCTATTAATTCCTGATCATTTCGTAGAAACAATATCAATGATCTTTTTGTGATCGGTGCTTTCCCAGCGGTAACGAATAGTATATCCTTTTTTTAAATCGGTTTTATCTCTGAACGGGATTTTCATTGTATAATTTACAAGGTTATCCTCCATTGAACCACCTACTTTCTTTAAAAATTTTTCTGCTATCTTGATTTCATTCAGCTTGTCATCATAAACCCAGAAAGTATTCTTGCCGCCAAGAACCTCTGTCATGGAAGTGCCGGTTATATTGTTTATTTCAATGCTCAGGTATGCAGTCTTTGGTGAAACCCTGATAGTGGTATCAATCATTATTTCTGCATTATTCATTTTTAGGCCACTTGATAATCCAAGCGATAGATCGGAAGTAGCGATATTGGTAGTAAATTTTGTAACAGACAGGGCTTCTGTGGCAGGAGCAATGGTAACAGGGAACAGCACAAGCATTTGCTTTTTACTTTTGAGATCATAATATTTTATTTGTACCAGGCACTCTGTTTCATACTTCAGCCATTCACTACGCAGCATAAGTTTTAAGGGTATTTCTTTCTGCGCATTTGATGCGAAACCTGTTCTTTCGTTATCTTTTAAAAGATTAACTGCAGGGGTTAATAATTGTTTTTTTATAGATAAATAATTGACTTCTGCTGCAGGATATATTTTTTTTGAAGCATCTTCTGTAAAGCCATTTGGCAATTGAAGTTTAACAACAAATTCTTTGTTAGCCGGGATACGATTGTTTGTAAGTGTAGCTCCATCTATGGTAACGTCAATATATTTCGCAGAAATACCTTCATAAGAATATTGAATGCCAGTGAGTGGGAGAATGCCCCGGGTTTGAGCAATGGTATTAGTGAAGACAACTAGTAGGCAAGGAATAAAAAGGCTAAAGATTTTTTTCATCAATTGGGATTTTTGCACTGAAGATAAATCATTGGGGTCAAAAAAAGCCTCCAGGTATCTGAAGGCTTTCTTAAATCTTATACACTTGGAAATTATTGTTCCATTACAACAAATGTTATTGGTTGTTTTTTATAAGCAGTAACAGATTTCCCGTTTTGTTTTGCCGGTATCCAAGCCGGGCTATTTTTTATTAAGTCTATATTCATTTGTTTTCACTAATAGAAATATAGAAATTTCTGTCAACCTGCATGCCATATAAATTAGTTGTCGAAACTTTAAATGTTTGCCATTGTGTTGACGGAAAAATGAATTGGTAGTTTTTTCCATCAAAGGTTATTTTTACAGGCATCGAAAAATCTTTTATACAGTTTTCCCAACGATACTGGAATGTACTGTCCTGAAGAGAGTAACTTAGTGTGGGTATTTGGATTGTTTTTAAGTATTGGTCAAAAATTTTTGTAAAATTCTTTTTTGTATAGCGATTCAAAAAATCTAGTATTTGATTTGTATTAACTGTCTGATGATAAAACTCTTTACTCAATCCTGTCAAAACTTCTTTAAACAATGTATCGCCAATTATTTGTCTTATCATATGAAGCATGGCACTTCCTTTATAATATTGGTCTGTAGTATTATTGCCTAAAATAGGCTCGTCGTTTTTTATTCTTATCCATGTCCCGATTGCATAATCATTCCCTGCTTCGGTTCCAAAAACATAAGATGTATAAAGTGTTTCCAGGTATTTTGTAAAGCCCTCATGAATCCAGGTGTCACTATGATTACTTGCAGTAACGCTATTGCCAAACCATTCGTGCCCGCTTTCATGCACAAGGATAAAATCCCATTTAAGTCCCCAACCGCTTTTAGAAATAATATCTTTTCCATTTAAACCATTTTGAAATCCATTGCCATAGGCCAATGCACTTTGATGTTCCATACCCGACATAGGAGCTTCCACCAATTTGTAACTGTCCTCGTAGAAGGGGTAAGGTCCAACCCAATATTCAAAGGCTCTCAACATCGTATCAGTTTGTTTAAAATGGCTTTTTGCTTTATATAGGTTATAATCTAATACCCAGTAATCACAATCAAGGTTTCCTTTTAGTCCGGCAAAGTTCTCATGCCAACAAACATAAGTCCCTACATAAGGGATGATCTCGTAATTGTTGATTGGGTTTACCACCTTCCATGTATAAGTAATCGTTTTTTGTTTGTTAATTGATTTTTTTTTAAGTCTGCCATTAGCAACTGCAGTAAGAGTATCGGGTACTGTAATACTTAAAGAGACACCATTGTCAGGTTCATCGTATAAAACATCTTTACAAGGCAGCCAGATGCTTGCTCCTGAACCCTCACAAGCAACACTAATAAAAGGTCGTCCATTTAAATCTTTAGCCCATATCCAGCCATTGTCATAGGGTGGCTTTAACGATTCTTTCGGCTCTCCTTCAAAATGAATTGAAATTGTTTGTTTCTCACCTGCTTTGATAACTGTGGGAAAAATTACCAGGTAAGTGTTTTCTTTACTGCGTTTAAATACAAGGCCTTTGTCTTTCCAGCTAACACTAGTTATTCGCATGGGCTCTTGCAAGTCAATTTGCAATATTGTGTCGGACTGCAAAGCAGAAAATGTTATACTATTAGTTCCAGTTATATATTTTCTTCCATAGTCAGGTGTAACATTAATATTGTAATATAATAAATTCCACCACTTTTGTTCTTGCCTGATACTAGCAGGAGGTGTTTCTTTATTAAGCTGCGTCTTTGTTGGAATCGATTGTCCATTCACAAAAAGAGATAAAAAAAGTCCTTGCAACGTAAGTTTTAATTGTTTATTAGTTATCATGATTTAATAGCCAAGAGAAATTATTTTTTAAATGATAAGGGCTGTTTCAAATAATGCAAAACTTACTTACTAAAAAATTATTGTTCCATTACAACAAATGTTATTGGTTGTTTTTTATAAGCAGTAACAGATTTCCCGTATTGTTTTGCCGGTATCCAAGCCGGGCTATTTTTTATTAAGTCTACACTTGCTTGTGCCGTTTTTGAACCTTTATAATTCTCAGCAACTACGTCGCTTAACTTTCCATTTTTATCTACAATAAATTTTACAATTACAGGGTAAGTACCGTCTTTCCATCCTTCCTGCACAGGTATTGTTGCATCCAGGTTTTTCTTAAGATATGCAATCCACGCCTCTTTGCCGCCCGGGAATTCAGGTTCTTGTTCCACCTTAGTAAAGACTTTTTCTTCATCAGTACGCATTAAAATATCATTTTCTTTATCATAAAATCCAAATGCTTTTCCTTTTATTTCCATCATGCCACTGCCGTCATTTTTTACTATTCTCACATTATCAAAAACGATTGTAGTTCCGGGCACTACCCTGTCCAAAAGTGTTTGCAACAATTGTAACGAGCCACTATTCATTGAAGACTGTATCACATTTGGAAAGCCTCTTCCTGTAAAATATACAGTAGCACTCTTTATTGTGTAATTAGGATTATTTGTTTCTAATGCTTTAATATTTTTTAATTTACTGATGGGAATTTTGGCCTGGCTAATTCCTGAAAGAGTAAGAGTTGGTTCCTGCAGGTTAATTGTTTTTGCCGGGGCATTTACCACAGAGGGGCGAGACCCTTCATCTGCATACCTTACATATTCACTGGCATCAATTGCATAGGTTGAATCTGTTCCGTTTTTTATGTTGTTCAAAACTTTAGTATAACTGCCCGGCTTTTCGGAATTTTCAATAGTTGCATTTTCAAGCATCAGGACCCCATTTGCTGCAGCTTTTCCGTACTTATTTATCATTTCCGTGTTGTTCTTCTCATAAACCCGGGCTTTATTTGCTTTGATACTTTTATTTTCCAAAGACTCTAAATAAGGTTTTCCATTAATTATAAGCAGCGTCTTTTCTTTGGTCTTGTTATAAGTATTAAAATCCACTGTTACATTTCCTTCCATTTCAGTCCAACCTGTATCGGTATTGTTTTTACCTGGTTTACTTACCGAAGTAGCATTTTGCATCAATGATTTGCCCGATTCTACTGATGCATTATTTTCGATGTAATTTGTTATAGCTGTCAATATAGCTTTTGCAAATGTTTCAGTGCCTGATTCAGTTTGTATATATTCTAGATCTTTTTTGTTAGTAATAAAACCTGCTTCAATTAATACTGAAGGAAAGTCATTGGCCTGTAAGATCCAGATCCCTCCCTGGCGTTGTTCCGGGTTGGGCTTAACATCCAAACCAAAATCATCTTGAAAATACTTTACAAGTGCCGAAGCAAATAATTTGCTTTTGTTGCTATTAGGATATTGGTCTTTTGCTACATAAATAGCAAGTCCTGTCATTTTATCAGCATTTTTTATATCAGTCCCACTCATGTGAACAGATATAAATAAGTCAGCGCCAGCCTCCTTAGCAAAGGATGCTTTTTCCTGCGGTGATTGATAGATATCGGTTTCCCTGGTAAGGATGATTTTGATATTTGCATTGGTATTGATGGCCTTAATTTTTTTGGTTAAGGTCAGGACAATGTTTTTTTCATAAACTCCAGTAGCGCTCGTAGCACCATTATCCTTACCTCCATGGCCAGCATCAATAACTACTGTATAGGTTTTATTTACAGGTGAAGTCAAAACGGCCAACTTGTTCTTTGCCTTTAATGTAAAAGCCGCAATGATAAAAAATACCAGCGGCAGTGCGAACAGCCTGCTTATATAATTTACACTGGCTCTGTTGTTTTTTGTTAACATACTTAAGCGACGTTTGATGGGTGAATAGAAAAAATTATTTGTTATACTAAACTGTTGTGAGGGATAAGTGGTTTGCAATATCATTGAGGCAAATGCTGCGGTATCACCATCTTCTACGGCTTTTTTATCTGCAAGAAATTCATGAATAAGGTTAAGTTCTTTTCGCAATAACCAGAAAATTGGATTACACCAAAATATGATCATGATGATATTGATAAACAATTTGTCGTGGCTATGCTTTTCCTGCACATGTGCCAGTTCGTGTTTAAGAATCCGTTTACCATTTTTACTATTAATGTCAATACCGTTGTTCCAGAAAATATTTTTTAAAAATGAGAAAGGACTGCTCTTGTCTTCTGTAAAAATCAAATTAACATTAAGGTACTGTTGCCGGGGAGATTCTTTTTTAAGCTTATAAATTTTCAGGATAGATCTTGTAAAAATGAGGGCCATAAAAACACAAGTTATTAAAAATAAAAACAGCGATAGTTGCGCTTTGTCTATATGTTTATAGCTGCTGTAAATAATCACTTCATCCATATATTCATCACTATTGCTTACCACCTGAAGCATTTTAATTACGCTTGTTTTAGGTGCATCTGAACTTTGCCAGAAATTAAATTTCATGACTGGTGCAGTGAGGGACAGTATGACTACAGCCAATAAATAAACCCTGTTGTAGCTGTGAAATATTTTATTGCGCAGGAAAAACCAGTAGTAGGCAAATAAAATTGCGGAACAGGCAATTACTTTCATCAGGTAATAAGCGAATGGAAGCATAATCTTTTTTTAATTACTGAAATGGTTCACTGTAAATGTTTATTTAGTCAGCCTTTATTTTTTCTTCAGTTGTTTCAATAGCAACTCCAATTCTTCCACACTTAAATTATTTTCCCTTACCATAAATGAAACTGCGTTACTGTAATTCCCTTCGAAATAACTTTTTACAATTGTTTTTAAACTCCCTTTGCTATAAAGCTCTTTTCCAATAAGTGGATAATACTGGTGCGTCCTTCCGAATGTTTTTATTCCTGCAAATTCCTTTTCTACCAATATTTTTAAAATTGTAGCTACAGTATTGCTGTGTGGCTTGGGGTTGGGGAGCGCTTCAATTATTTCCCTCAGGAATGCTTTATCCAATTTCCAAAGGACCTGCATTATTTGCTCTTCTGCTTTTGTAAGTTGTTTGACCATGTTATGTATTAAAAAGTAAAACTAAGAGTTTAGTTTTATAACTAAAAAATTAGTTATACACATTCTTTAGCAATTTTTTATTTTATAATATAATGTGCATTCAGTTAAATTTGCTTCTATTCAGATCGTCCATCCAAACAAAAAATATGTCTCAATCTATAGTAGAGTTAAAGAATGTAAATATTTACCAGGGATCCAGTTTAATACTAAGCGATGTAAATATTTCTGTTGATAAAGGTGAATTTGTTTACCTCGTGGGCAAAACAGGAACAGGAAAAAGTAGTTTACTCAAAACCATGTATGGTGACCTGGATATGAGAGAAGGAGAAGGCTGGGTGGCAGGTCATAACCTGAAGGAACTCACCTGGAAAACAGTCCCTTTTTTAAGAAGAAATTTGGGTGTTGTGTTCCAGGATTTTCAATTGCTTACAGATCGGAATGTGAATGATAACCTGAAATTTGTGCTGAAAGCAACCGGCTGGAAGGATGAAAAACTCATGGATGAAAAAATAGCTGATGTGCTGGATAAAGTGAACCTGAAGACAAAGGGATTTAAAATGCCTTATGAACTTAGTGGCGGCGAGCAACAACGGATAGATATTGCAAGAGCATTGCTTAATTCACCAAAACTTATTTTAGCAGATGAGCCTACCGGAAACCTGGACCCGGAAACCAGTGATGAGATCATGCAATTATTATTTCATATCAGCAGGGACTTTAATACTACTGTGATAATGGCTACCCACGATTATGTTGTTATCAATAAATTTCCTTCGAGAACTATAAAGACTGAAGCTGGTAAAGTTTGGGATAATGCTAGTGTATCAATGCTATAAGTTTAACGGCATTTTCAACATTATTATACATTTCGTTTAGAAGCAATTTTCGGCTGTTTATCTCATCGGATGCATATTCTTTTTTGAATAAATCACCAACCTGTGCCTGGAAAGATTCTGCATCAGAAGCTATATTGCATAGACTTTCAAGCCCGCTTCCTTCCACTGCTTGTTTATTTATCAAACAATGCCTGCCGGTAAATAAGGCATTCAGGAGTTTTAGTTTTACGCCAGTGTTATTCATAGAGGGTAAAACATTTATCTGGGCTTTTCTTATCAGATCCTGGAGTTCATTCTCAGACGGATTACTGACAAGACAAATATTGTTTTGTGCATGCACTTTCGTCTCTAATCTTTTGCTTGGTTGTTTGCCTGCTATCACAAGAGGAAGGGTTATTTTGGAAAACACTTCATCAATCAGCCATATAGCGGCGTTCTCATTTTCATTCACAGAAAGGTTCCCATGATACAGGCAAAACATTCCGCTGCCCTGATGACTCTCTACTTCTTGCCAGGCGACAAATGCAGAAACAATTGCAATTTGTTTTGCATGGAAATTATTTTGGTAAATATCTGCATCTGCCTTACTTAAGGCAAAGTGAAAAGATCTTTTAGCAATTTTGTTTTCATAACTTTTTAATAATCCACTTTGCCACCGAAAGAAGATTTTTTTTATAAAGCTGGATTCATTCCTGGATAATTGCCTGTAATATTTATACTCAACATTGTGCATCCTTAAGAAAGATTTTCGTTGGTCCAGCTTATTTTTATACAACAACATGCTGCAGTGTATTCCTTCCATGAGGACCGGGTAATTGTCCTGGTTTAAATTTTCCAAAAGTTTTTTATCATTCCTGGATGAAACGATATATGGCACTAAAAAAGAAAACGCACTTTTTTTTCTGTGGTAATAATCAACTGAATAACACATTTCTTTTAATTGGTCTTGCTGTTCCCTTCCTTTTGTATAGCAATGCAAATGCACTTTTACTCCCAGTTTGTGGAGAGCTTTTATTTTGTGATAAACATCAATTACACCGCCATAGTCAGCAGGGTAGGGCACATCAAAAGAGATAATATGAAGATGTTTATCCAAAAATTTTTTTATAAAAGTCTAATAATTTTTTTTCTTCTTCCTGCCAGTTAAGCATGGTTGCAGCTGTTAAAGCATTCTGATGAAGTTCATTCCATCTTATTTCATTTAGCAATAACGAATTTATTTTGATTGCAATTGCATCAATATTTATTTCATCGATTAGCTCTGCCACATTATATTGGTTATTAATTTCTCTATAAACCGGGAAATCAACGCAAAGTTGTGGAAGGCCAGCATGTATGTAATCGAAGAAGCGGTTTGCAAGAGAATAATAATTGCTCTGGCCGTTCTTTTCAAAAAGTGTAATGCCAATCAAGGATGTCCGGGTGTAAACCTTCAGTTCCTCCGGCAATAACATTCCCTTAAACAAAATTTTTTCATTTAAACAATATTGTTTGACCAGCGCTTTTGCCTGCTCCATAAAATTTCCATCGCCACAAATAACAAGCGTAGCGTCTACTTTTTGCATTGCAGGAATAAGCCATTCAAAGCAACGACCTTCATTAACTGCACCCTGGTAAAGGACAATTTTTTCACGGGTAATTTCAGTGAAATGTTGATAAACAGATATGCTCCGGATAACAGCGTAAGGATAACCATAATTGCGTGTAAATATCGAAGCAAGTTGTTCGTTTACGGTATATGCATTTTTAAAATGCGGCAATGTTTTTCTTTCGATCCATTTCCAAACTTTATAAACAACTGGCCGACTTACCACTTCCTTCATCTCACAAAAAAGTTCATGGGCATCGTAGATACGAATAACTTTTTTTATTTTGGATATAAGAAGGCATGGAATAATAGTGTCTAGGTCTATTGCGCAAATGCCATCCATTTTTCTGAAGAGTAAAAAAATGAAAAGGCGGACATTATATTCTGTATAGAATAGTTTTCCTTTTTCAAAAAAACAGAACAGCCGTTTTTGCTTAAAATATTCACCCGATAATGGTATAGATGATCTTTTTGTTCTTCCTACAAATGTGATATCATAACCTGCCAATGCAAGTGAATTGCATATACGTATCATTCGCTGGTCGTAGGTCAGGTCGTTGGTTACTGTAAAATAAATAGAAGGCAATACAGGTTCTTTTGTAAGCAAATAAAATCATTTTTATTTCAACGCAGCTGCATAAATTCTTTCTATGATCTCTACAGTTTTCATTCCTTCCAAAGCGCTGGCAAATTCGTAGCCTGGCTGTTCAAGCGCTTTGATCAGATGCTGGTATACTTTATCATGATTGCTCATGCTGCCCTGGTAGTATCCATACATGTTTGCGGGACTTCCCGGCGGCAGGTTTTCAATTTTTTCACTGTCAACACATTGGTATTCGAGTTCATTTAAATATTGGCCACCAATTTTTATTGTTCCTTTCTCTCCAAAAATGGTAAAAGAACCTTCCATGTTTTTTTGAAAACTATTTACTGAATAATTTAAAGTTCCAATGGCACCGCCCAGCATTTCCATAATGACCACGCCGCAGTCTTCAATTTCTATGGTAGGATGTTCATAGTTACGTGTCATCGATTTTATTTCTTTAACATCGCCCAGGAACCAGTATAGCAGGTCTATGAAATGACTGAACTGGGTGAACAGGGTGCCGCCATCCATATTTTTTGTGCCTCTCCAGGTATTACTGTAGTATTCTTTGGGCCTGTTCCAAAAGCAATTGATCTGGAATGAGAATATATTTCCAAGCTTATCTTCCTTCAATAATTTTTTTACCGCTTCTACCGGCGGGTTATACCTATTTTGTTTTACAACAAATAAATGAGTGTCTGCTGTGTTAGCGGCCTCTATCATTCGGTGTGCATCCCGGCTGCTTATGCATAGAGGCTTTTCACATAAGACGTGTTTATTAGCCCTCAGGCAATCAATTGCATGTTCTGCATGAAGACCGTTAGGAGTGCAGATGCTTACCACGTCAATTGTAGGTTCATTCAGCAAGAGGGTTTCAAGCGACATATAAATCTTTCCCCCGAATTGTTCTGAAATTTCTTCGGCATTTTCCCTGTCAATATCACAAACAGCCACAAGACTCCCAACTTTTACGATTTGTTCTGCGTGCCTTTTCGAGATCCTGCCACATCCTATTATTGCAAATGATGGTTTCATATTATTCTTTATGTTCTATCGTAATGCTTTTCTTGCCGGACAAAGTTGATGTTTTTTGATTAAACTGTTTTTGTTCAAAAAATATTCCTAAGATTAAATTTTATTTTCTGCAGCAAGTCGCATGGGTTAAGCAGGGATCCAGCTATTTATTTTCACCTGGATTTTTTTGGTTATGCGGTTTACAAGTGTAGGTGGCTTTTGCATTTCCACCTCTCAGGCCCACAATTCCATTGATATTTGTTTATTATAATTGCATGTTGATATTATAGTCCGCCTTTAAACGTTTGCAATATAAAATCTCCTTACCGACAGGACAGTATTTTTGTTGAAATTTATAATCAATTACAAAGATTTATAAAGATTTTTACCCTACTTTTGCACCCACTTATAAAAAAGAAAAAAACACGAGGTTTTAAAAAACAACAAAGATGCCTTATTTAACAATCGAAAAGAAAGCAACAATTTTCACAAATCACGGCGGAAGTGCAACGAACACCGGTTCTATAGAAGGCCAGGTGGCTTTGCTTACAGAACGTATTAACCATATTTCTAACCATCTGAAGGAAAACAAAAAAGATTTTTCTTCTCAACGTGGTTTAATGATGATGGTAGGACAACGTAAACGTCTTCTAACTTATCTCAGCAAACATAACCTGACAGGGTACAGGGCTTTAATTGAAAAATTAGGTCTCCGTAAATAATTTAAACCATCATTATGTAAGCTGAATATTCCCAACTGTAAATCTGTTGGGAATTATTCGTTATACATACTTCATTTCAACCCGGGCGGCTCGCTGCTCTAAAAAAGAATTAAATGTCACTATTAAATCCCAAATCAATAAAGTTTGACATAGGTGGTGGCCGTGAGGTTACTATTGAGACTGGCAAAATGGCCCGCCAGGCAGATGGTGCTGTTACTGTTCGACAAGGTAATTGTATCTTACTTGCTACTGTAGTTGCCAATAAAGAGCCTAAAGTAGGTCAGTCATTTTTTCCTTTATCAGTTGATTACCAGGAAAAATTTGGGTCAGCTGGCAGAATACCGGGATCTTTTTTCAAAAGAGAAGCCAGGCTGAATGATTACGAAATTCTTACCTCCAGGCTAATAGACCGTGCATTAAGACCACTCTTTCCGGAAGATTATCTTTGTGAAGTTCAGGTACTTGTGTCGCTTATTTCTAGTGATGATGAAGTAATGCCTGATTCGTTGGCGTGCCTTGCAG
The DNA here is from genome assembly GCA_039920245.1 of Ferruginibacter sp. GTDB lineage: Bacteria > Bacteroidota > Bacteroidia > Chitinophagales > Chitinophagaceae > Ferruginibacter. The sequence continues at coordinate 15,531 of JBDSEE010000003.1, read as the reverse complement.
CTTCTGCAGCATTAACTGTTTCTGATATTCCTATCCAGGAAATTATTAGTGAAGTAAGGGTAGCAAGAGTGAATGGTGAAATGATAACTAACCCAACCCGTAGCCAGTTAAAGGAATCGGATATGGAATTCCTGATTGCTGCCACCAGCAAGAATATTATGATGGTGGAAGGGGAAGGTAAAGAATGCCAGGAGGAAGATCTGATTAAAGCAATAGAGGTAGCTCACGAAGCAATTAAAATACAGGTTAAGGCCCAGGAAGATCTGCGGGATTTGGTTGGATCTGCTACAAAAAGAGATTATACAAAACCTTACCGTAACGAAGAACTTAATGATAAAATTTCTGCTTATGCCAGAGATAAGATGCATGCGATCTCTTCAGCTGCATCCGCAAAGCATGATCGTAGTGCGGCATTTGATATCTTGAAAGCAGAAGTAAAGACTTTTTTGGGTGAAGAATTGCCTGATGAAGACAAGGCATTGATTGGTCATTATTTCGGGGAATTACAGTATTACGTGGTGAGAGATATGATCTTAAACAATCGTGTAAGGTTGGATGGACGAGCAACTGACGAGGTCCGTCCACTGCAAATGGAAACTGATATTTTACCAACGCCCCATGGATCTGCCTTATTTACACGTGGTGAAACACAATCACTTACAACTGTTACATTAGGAACCCCATTAGATGAATTATTAGTCGAAAGTGCTCACAAATCTGATTATACCAAATTTATACTGCATTATAATTTCCCCCCATTTTCAACAGGAGAAGTGAAAATGATGAGAGGTGTAGGTCGTAGGGAAGTTGGCCACGGTAACCTTGCCATGCGGTCACTTAGACAAATGATGCCCGGATCGGAGTATCCTTATACGGTAAGGGTTGTAAGTGATATTCTGGAAAGTAATGGTTCGTCATCTATGGCGACCGTTTGTGCAGGATCATTAGCGCTAATGGATGCCGGTGTTCCTTTAAAAAAACATGTAAGCGGTGTGGCAATGGGTCTTATTAAAAAAGAAGATAATTATGCTATTCTAACAGACATACTTGGGGATGAAGATCACCTGGGTGATATGGATTTTAAAGTAACAGGAACCAAAGACGGAATTTGCGGAGTGCAGATGGATATTAAAGTGGATGGTCTTAGCATGGACATTATGCGTGCAGCGCTTGAGCAAGCCCGTGTTGGTCGCCTTCATATTCTAAATGCTATGCATGAATGCGTACAACACGCAAGGGAAGACGTGAAGCCACACGCTCCACGTATGGTGAAAATTGTAATTGATAAAGAATATATTGGAGCTGTTATAGGACCCGGAGGTAAAGTGATTCAGGAAATACAAAGAGAAACGGGAGCTACTATTAATATAGAAGAGGTTAACAATGCCGGCGAGGTTAGCATTTTCAGTAAAGAAAAAGCGGGGCTTGACAGGGCGCTTGCCTGGATCAATGGCTTAGTGGCGGTACCAGTTGTTGGGGAAGTATATGAAGGCACCGTAAAAAGCATTAAAGAATTTGGAGCATTTGTAGAATTCTTACCAAAAAAAGAAGGCCTGCTTCATATAAGCGAAATAAGCTGGAAGCGTCTTGAAACTATGGAAGGAATATTTAAAGAAGGGGATAAAGTGAAAGTAAAATTGTTAGAGGTGGATCCCCGTACTGGTAAATTTAAATTAAGTAGGAAAGCATTAATGCCGAGACCAGAGCAACAGCAACAACGACCACAAACAGACAGGCCCCAGGCTTAATAAATAGATTTATAAAACGGAGGCTGTTCCCATAAGGAGCAGCCTTTTTATTTAAATATTAGCAATGGATTTTATAGAAATAACATTTAAAGCTGAAGTTGATATAAGTGAAATGATTATATCATTATTAATGAATAATGGGTTTGAAGGAGTAGAAATTGATGAAAATTTAGTTAAAGCGTATATTAATGAAAATCAATTTAACGAATTGATTATCAAAAATATATTTTATAAATTTAAAGTGGAATTTGCTATTAATATCATTCCATATAAAAATTGGAATGAGGAGTGGGAAGCTAATTTTCTACCAGTTCAGGTCGGAAACTTTGTCAATGTGAGAGCCTCGTTTCATCCTAAGCCAACCAATATGAAGTATGACATAATTATCAATCCTAAGATGAGTTTTGGAACTGGTCATCATGCTACCACCTGGCTAATGATGCAAGAAATGGAACAACTTGACTTTAAAGAAAAATATGTCATAGATTTTGGAACGGGAACAGGTATCCTGGCTATATTAGCTGAAAAGCTTGGTGCCGCTCATATTCTAGCTATAGACAACGACGAAAACTGTATTATTAATGCAAGGGAAAACTTTAGGCTAAATGACTGTAATAATATAAACCTAGCCAAAGCAGAAACTATTTCAGGAAAAGCCTCTATCATACTAGCCAATATCAATAAGAATATCATCCTGACTAACTGCAAAAGAATAATCTCTGCTTGTGACATAAACGGGTATATATTATTAAGTGGATTATTAAAAGACGATTACGATGATATCACCAAAATATTTGTAAACTCTAATATGCTCTTAATTCATCATGCAGAAAAAGATAATTGGATTTCTTTGTTATATAGATATACACTAAAAGGTTAATTTAAATTTAACCACTCGTTTTTCCTTATTTTTGTCTTCTTCAACTCAAGCTAAAGAAAACAGATGAAAGAACTAATTCTTATCGTTTGCGCCTATTTAATTGGATCCATTCCTACTGCATTAATTATAAGCAGGAAATTTTTCGGAATTGATATTCGTGACTATGGCAGCGGTAACATGGGTGCCACTAACACTTTCAGAGTATTAGGGAGTAAGTATGGTATCATGGTAATGGCTTTCGATATTGTAAAAGGAATTACTGCCGTAGCCTTATTTACCTTATTACCATTTTATGTTCGTAATGAGTTTGAGCGTACAAATTTTATGATAGGCCTCGGTCTTTCTGCCGTGGTTGGACATATCTTTCCCATTTTTGCCAACTTCAAAGGCGGTAAAGGTGTTGCCACACTTTTTGGGATGATATTAGCCATGCAGCCTGTAGTTGCTGTTTGCTGTGTGGGTGTTTTTATTTTCGTTCTATATCTAACGAGATATGTATCTCTGAGTTCAATATTAGGTGCTATAATGCTTCCTATTTCTGTATTGTGGATATGGAATGAGAGCGAAGTTTTGTACCGCATATTTGCTTTACTTGTGGCTTTTCTTGTAATACTCACTCATCAAAAAAACATAAGCCGTATACTCCGTGGAGTTGAAAGCCGTATGCCGATTTTTAAGAATCGCGACCGTAGAAAAGCCCGACGCCGGTCGGAGTTGGATGAGCTTTAAGTTTTCATTTTAATTTTTGGTATAGCTATTGTTTATTTATGGATATAAAACCGTAAATAAAATGAAAAAATTATTAGTAATACTTTCTTTACCTTTTTTTGTTGCATGTAGTACCAATGCTGTTACTGGCAGAAAGCAGCTCAAATTATTTCCAGAATCTACTTTACAGGCTGAAGCTGTTTCCCAGTATCAAAGCTTTCTGAGCGAAAACAAAGTAGTATCGCAAAATACGAGTAGGGATGCTGAGATGGTAAGAAGAGTAGGCACCCGTCTTGCCCAGGCCATAACAACCTATTATGCAAAACAGCCAAATAAAGTAGATTTAAGCGGCTACAAATGGGAATTCAACCTTGTAGATAACAAAGAAGTGAATGCCTGGTGTATGCCTGGTGGGAAGGTAGTTGTTTATACAGGTTTACTGCCTATTACTCAAAATGAAGCAGCATTAGCAGTAGTACTGGGTCACGAGATCACCCATGCAATTGCACAACATGGTAATGAGCGTATGAGCCAGGTTGCATTAGCACAGGGTCTTGAAGTAGCAGGAAACTTATTTACCCAAAACCGTACACAAGCTAATTCAATCTTTAATAACATATTTGCACCGGCTGCACAAGTAGGAGTTTTATTGCCTAATAGCCGTAACCAAGAATATGAAGCTGACCATTTCGGTTTGATATTTACTGCTATGGCTGGATACAATCCACAGGAAGCAGTCCCTTTTTGGACTAGAATGGCAAATGCTTCCTCTGGTAACAAACCACCAGAATTTTTATCTTCTCATCCTGCAGATGAAAATAGAATAGCAAAAATCAAATCATATATGCCAGAAGCACTTTCTTATTATAAACCAATGGGAGCCAGATAACATATTTTATTCGTTAAAATAATTGAGAAACCCTGACTCAGTCGGGGTTTTTTTAATGTTTGCAACGTATTAATCGATATTTTATTTTACCTTTGCACCTGTAAAACAATGTGACTTGTATATTAGATAATGTCATATGTTTTATTCTTTCCATTCTTTCACATCAATTTTACTTTATGGCCTTACCAACGATGGTAGAAAAATTGCAGCTTAAAGATGAAAAAAATATTCTCATACAAGGTCTCCCTTCTTCACTTGAAAAACAGTTTATAAAATTAGCGTTTTGTAAGAGCGTAACTCCTCTGCTTAGAAGCAGAAAAATTGATTTTGCACTGGTATTCGCTATTAGCAAAAGGCAATTATGTGATATTTTAAAAGAGGTACTTCCTGCCATGCATACAGAAGGAAAATGCTGGGTGGCTTTTCCAAAACCTTCGTCCAAGATTGCGAGCGATTTAAGCAGGTGTGAACACTGGAATATAATGGAACCAATGGGCTTCGAGTCTGCCAGCATGGTTTCTTTAGATAATATGTGGAACGCTATGTGGTTTAAGAAAATTGAAAGTACTCCACCAACTTTTAAAAAAGAATTAACTCCTTTAATAGAAATTGATAGCCGGGATGTAGCTGTACCAGAAGAAGTGAAATCGCTTTTCAGAAAGAACCGTCCTGCTGGTGTTTTTTTCGAAAGCCTTTCTTCTACTAATAAGAAAGAATATGTTCAATGGATTGAAGGAGCGAAAAAGGTAGATACCAAGACAAGAAGGCTGGATGCTTTTATGGAGATGTTGAATACAGGTAAAAAGAGTCCTTCTGCTAAATAATTATTTCAGGATAACAGTGCCCATCTGGCGTGTAATCTCTTTTTCCATTTGTTTCAGGTGCTGATGCGTTTGTAAGTATATCATTTGTTCGTCTGCACTAATTGCCTGCTGCATGTCCGATTGGTTTTGTTCAATCAGCTTTTTTAATTTCCTCAACTTCAGGTATGCAAGGCTTGAATTAACTTCTTCCAGGAACAAATCTTCACGGGTAGCAATATGTCCTTCAAAATGCTCTTTCCAATTTGGACTAATTTCGGTATTTACATCCATTATATTAATTGCCAGGGTTCTAAGATTGTCATCTTCGTAATATAAAAAACTCTTGTCCGTTGGCATCATGCCTGCTTTGTACCATTCTTTATATATTTCCCAGATCTGTAATAATGCTTTATTGTCTATCATTTTGTCAAGTTCATTCTCTTCTACCTGTTCAAACAAATAATCCGCAACAGTTTGTTTTTCATTCCATTGCTTCAGGCCAAATTCCAGGAGGCTTCGTATCAGCGCCTGTTCCTGCATTTCATCCCTGTTAAAAAGAGATAAATTTTCCGCATTATCCGGACTTGTTGTATTGTTTGTTTCAATTAATTGTTCGAAGTTCCTATCTGATTTATTTTCTTCTTTTATTACCTTATCTCTTACAAACTTGTTTACGAGTGCATTCAGTCCGCCTTCTTCTATTTTTAATAATTCTGAAATCTGTTTAATATAATCCTGCCGACGTGTAAATTCTTCTGCCTTATCTATTTTAGCAATCGTTTCGGCAATCTGGTTTACAATGCCAGCTTTTTTTACACTGTCCGACCCTGCATCTTCCAGTGCAATTTCTAATTTGAATAAAATAAAATCTTTCTTATTTGCTTCAACAAATGCTGTAAATTCTTTTGCACCAAGCTTATTTACATAACTATCAGGATCTTCATTATCAGGTATCAAAACCAGTTTTACATTCAGGCTTTGTTCCAGGGCAAGGTCTAGTCCACGCAATGCAGCTTTTACACCTGCACTATCTCCATCATAAATGATCGTAAGGTTGTTAGTATATTTTTTTATAAGCCTTAGCTGATCTGGCGTGAGAGAAGTTCCACCACTGGCTACCACGTTCTCAATTCCCGCTTGGTGCAGGCTTACCACGTCAGTATAACCTTCTACCAGCAGGCACTCATCAGCTTTATCAATGGCCATGCGGGCAAAATAGGAACCGTATAAGATCTTACTTTTTACATAGATTTCATTTTCCGGCGTATTGATATATTTTGGAGCCTTATCATTATTTTTTATAAGCCTGGCACCAAAGCCGAGAATTTTTCCGCTTTGATTATGTATTGGAAAAATAATCCTTCCCCTGTAATTATCTACTGTTTCATTATCTCTTATTGCAACCAAACCTGCCTTTTGTAAATAATCAACATTGTACTTAGCTTCGATGGCTGCAGTTGCAAATGAATTTCTTGCCTGGGGATTAAACCCGATCTGGAATTTTTTAATAATGTCTTCCCTAAAGCCCCGCTGTTTTAAATAACTCAATCCTACGTCTTGTCCTTCGTCTTTATTGAACAATGCATCCGTAAAAAAATCCTTCGCAAAGTTGTTGATGATAAAGAGGCTATCAGAAAGTAATTGTTGTTGCCTGAATTCAGGGTTCACCTCTTTTTCTTCAATTTCTACATTATACTTTTGAGCAAGCCAGCGCAAAGCTTCTACATAGCTGTATTTTTCGTGCTCCATAACGAAGCCGATAGTGTTTCCACTCTTACCGCATCCGAAGCATTTATATATTTCTTTAGAAGGAGAGACAGTAAATGAAGGACTTTTTTCGTTGTGAAATGGGCAAAGCCCCAGGTAATTTGCGCCCCTTTTTTTAAGTTTTACAAATGATCCTACTATCTCTATTATATCGATCCTGCTTTGAATTTGCTGTATGGTTTCCGGGCTTATCACTTTAATAATTGCTTAGCCGATAAAATTAATAACAATTAAGGTAGCAGATCGTTTTTTATAATATAGGTGTACTGAATCTTCATTTTAGCAGTTTACTGGCAATAAATTTGAATGAAACCAATATCTTTATCAACACAAAAAAAATATGATATGAACAAATTTTTAATGATATGTGTTGCCTGTCTTTTTGCTGTAAATGTATCTGCTCAAAGCCTGCAAGATGTAATAGAGTTGATCAATAAGCAAAAGTGGAAAGATGGCAAAACAGCTGTTGATAAATTTTTGGCTGATTCTAAAAACGTGGGAAATTCTGATGCCTGGTATTTCAAAGGAAGAATATACAATGCTCTTTCCTATGATAAAACAATTACACCCGTTGAAGGTTATGATTTGAGATTGAAGGCATTTGACGCCTTTAAGAAAACACAGGAGTTGGATACGAAAGATGTACGGCTTAAAGTAGAATCCTATCGTCCATACCTTGATCTGTATTATGGACTTTTTGACCTGGGTGCAGCACAATTTAATGATAAACAATACATGGATGCTTATAACTCTTTCCAGAGAGCACAAGAAGTGAAAGATTTTATCCTGCAAAGAAAGTATGAATATAAAGACGTTCATTTATATGCTCTTGATACAGCATTGGTTTTAAATTCAGGCATAGCTGCTTCGCTGGCAAAGAACGATGAACTTGCTATACCGCAATATAGAAAGTTAGTAGATGCAAATGTTACCGGGACCACCTATAAAGAGATTTATGAAGCGCTTGTTGAATACTATTATAAAAAAGAAGATTTGCAAAACCTGAATCCATTATTAGTTAAATCAAAATCAATTTATCCAGAAGATAATTACTGGACAGATATTGAAATGGATATGGTGAGGAAGACCGGCGACAAAACCGCCTTGATGAATAAGTACAAGGAAATGATAGAGAAAAATCCAACCAATTATGGTGTGGCTTATAATTATTCTGTGGAGTTGTTTAATAGTCTTTATGGAAAAGATGCTATTACAAAAGATGTGGATGCAACAAAAGAACTATTGACCACAACACTTAAAAATACCATTCCAAATGATAAAGGGATTGATGCAACAGTTTTATTGGCGAATCATTTTTATAATATGGCTTCAGATATTAGTGCTGATATAACCAGGCTGAAGGGCACATCACCAGAAGCTATTAAAAAGAAATCAGACCTAAATAAACTATATAACAAAAAGATGGATGAGTTTATTGAATATGGTGAAAAAGCGTCAGTATGGTATGATGCACAACCATCCTTAAAGCCAGTTCAAAAGGGAACATATAAAGGATTATTAAATAATTTGAGCGAAGTATATACCGTTAAAAAGGATGTAAAAAAAGCAAGTGCTACGGCTGCTAAGAAAAATGCTTTAAACTAACTTCATTAAATATCAATAACATGCAAAAGGCTTCTTCGTGGAGCCTTTTGTTTTATCCAAATAAAATAATATATAGTGCATAAAAAAATGTTTCCTTTTGGGAAACACTTTACAAATATTGTTTTTAATCCTAGTTCCTTATTATCTGCATCCCTTGTCCGCCGCCATTACCTCTTCCACCCATCATATTCTGCATTTCTTTTATTGGCTTTAGATCAAAATCTTTTGGCACATCAAATTCTTTTGCTGCTATTTCTTTTCCTGTTTCAACTTTAGTTACTTCCACAATCATTTGCCTGTTGCGACGCATTTTCATTTCATAACGCATTACAAATCCATCCAGTTTATCAAGACCGTTTACGCTGGATACTGCTGCGCCAAACCCACTTAATCCGCCGGTATAATGCAGATTATCAAACTTAATGTCAGGAGTAAACCATGCAATGGTTGTATCTTTTATTCCAAGAATCCTGGTTGTGATTATCAATGCTTTTTTACAATCATAACCAGCAATTTTTTTTATATCACCAGGGTAAACAATATCAATATTTGCAGGAGCGGATGCGGACATTGTTCTCATACGCTGGTTAGTATCCGATGCAGCCCTTGCTTTCATCATACTGTCCATCTTCTTTTTCATTTCTACCTGGTCGTCATCCGATGCATAAAAACCTGTTTTGTTACCCATCATTTCCAAAAGGGTAGTAGTCATTTTTGTTTCGTTGTTTCTCAATGTTGTTGTGCGACCCATATCTGTTTTGATAACGGTCTTTACCATTGCATCTTTATAAAATGTTGTTGATTTAGTTTCGCCGTCACCAAAGTTTCTAAAGTTAAATCCGCCACCTCCCTGGTTCTGTACATTGCTTGCATCTTCTTCATCCGGGGCAATTACATTGGTAGTGGTGCTTATAGTAGCCTGCGTAATTTTTTTTGGCTGTGCATATGAAGCTGTTGCAAGAAAGCTCATTAATAAACTTAAAAATAATTTCATAGTTTTTTTATCAAAAATACACGCAATGGAAGAGAGCAAATACATTCTGTCCTTATTATCTTTTATTTAACAGGGCCTTGCTGAGCAGCAGGAGACGATAAGTTTATGGCCCACATCAGTTCGTTTATAAATGCGGCGGCTCTTTTATCAGTGCCATCCTTATCGGTCGGCACTCCAGCCTCATTAAAAGATTTATCAACTGTGGGTACCGGAAACATTGCAGGCACCACCCATGCTTTTATTTTCCATAAACTGAACTGGAGTGATGTGATTACCTGGCTTCCACCAAATGATCCATCCGAAACTGTGGCTATTGCCATGGGTTTGTGATACCATTCAGCATACAAAACATCAATTGCATTTTTAATGCTGGCGGGATAACCACCATTGTACTCAGGAGTAACCAGTATAATTCCGTCTGCCTCTTTGATCTTTGATGTATAATTGAGCAATGCCGGTGAGGGATCAGCTAAATTTTTAAGTCGTTCTTCAAAGACCGGGAAATTATATTCTTTCAGGTCCAGGATTTCTACTGCTGCAATATTGTTTTCTTCCAGGTAATTTTTAAAATATAAAACTACCCGGTCACTTTTCCTCCCGGTTCGCACACTGGAGGAAATTATCTTGATCTTCTTCATCAGTATTAATTTAAAATTGATCAGGAGGCACGCATTAACTGCACTTCACAACTTATATTAATAGTTTCGCCCACCAATACACCGCCAGCCTCTAATGCAGCGTTCCAGGTAAGACCCCAATCTGTGCGGTTTATCTTTCCATTAATACTGAAACCTGCTTTTTCATTTCCCCATGGATCTTTTACAACGCCTCCAAATTCAACATCCAGCTTTATTTTTTTACTTATGCCTTTAATGGTCAGTTCTCCCCATAACTCATAACTGCCGTCGCCATCTACTTTTTCATATGTGTTTGCTATAAACGTTATCTGCTTATGATTTTCTACATCCAGAAAATCAGGATTAACCAAATGTTTATCTCTGTCTGCACTTCCGGTTGTAATGGATGCAGCATTTATCCAGCAATCAATTTCAGCAGTCATAAAATCATCACCTGTTGTAAATATGCTGGCGTCAAATTCAGTAAAATTCCCTTTTACATTTGTTATCATAAGGTGTTTAACCTTAAATCCAATCTCGCTGTGTGCAAGGTCTATAACCCATTTTTCTTTTTCCATTTTTTTTGTTTTGTGTTTGAATCAAAAATAATACTTATTCGTTGTTATAACATTAATATTTACGAATAATATATAAGCAGAAAATTTTATGCCTGATATTTTTGTGCAAAATCTGTGTATAATAATGCTTTCAAAATGCCAGCCTGCCTTAAATATTACTCAATTTCATGTAGGTTTGCCCACCTGGTAAAAAAATGAAACTAACGTGAGATTAAAAAGTTTAGAAATAAAAGGTTTTAAAAGTTTTGCTGATAAGACTGTATTGAATTTTGATGAAGGGATTACTGGTGTAATTGGACCTAATGGTTGTGGTAAAAGTAATATCATTGATAGTATCCGATGGGTGATAGGCGAACATAAAATCAGCAACCTCAGAAGTGAGAACCTGGAAAGTCTTGTATTTAACGGCAGCAAGACCCGTAGCGCCAGCGGCCTTGCAGAAGTGAGCCTTACTTTTGAAAATACCAAGAACCTGCTACCCACAGAATTTAATACCGTAACAGTAACCCGTAAATATTATAAGAGTGGTGAGAGCGAATACCGCCTTAATGATGTAGCCTGCAGGCTGAAGGATATTCATAACCTGTTCATGGATACAGGTATCAGCACGGACAGTTATGCTATCATAGAATTGGGGATGGTAGATGATATCATTAAGGATAAAGAAAATAGCCGAAGAAGAATGCTGGAGCAGGCAGCCGGCATCACTATTTACAAAACCCGGAAGAAAGAAGCCAAACTAAAACTAGACGCTACTGAGCAAGACCTTGCCCGTATTGAGGATTTACTTTTTGAAATTCATAACCAATTAAAAACACTTGAAAGCCAGGCCAAAAAAGCTGAAAAGTATTTTGAAATAAAAAAAGAATACAAAGATGTAAGTATTGAACTGGCAAAGGCGGCGCTGGAAGGTTTTAATGTTACTTACCGTGACCTGAATGAAAAACAACAGCAGGAAGTAGACAGGCGTATTGAATTGGAAACAACCATTGCTAAAGAATTTTCAGTTCTGGAAGCTGAAAAGTTTGCTTTCGTGGAAAAGGAAAAGTTACTGCAACAAATGCAGCATGCTTATAACGAAATGCTTGACAAGGTTCGTAATAAGGAAAATGAAAAAAACCTAAGTACACAGCGATTACAATATTTGAAAGAACGCAAGCATAGCTTAGATGAATTCCTGAAAAAAGCGGGAGGACAGTTAACGGGTTTTCAGGAAAGTATTGATTTTACCAGTCTACAGATAAAAGATGAACAACAAAAGCTACAGGAGTTAGAAATAAAACTGCAGGTACTTAAAAAAGCCGTTGAAGACAAGCGTAGCATTTTTGATGAAAAAAGGAGCAGCATTGACCTTTTAAGAAAAGATAACCAGGCCATTCAGCGCAACCAGTTTGATGCTGAGAAAAAAGTAGCTGTTGCAGATACTTCTATTCAAAACCTGCAGAGAACCATTGCACAGTTGGACGAGGAAAAGAAACAACGGCAGGTACAGCTTCTGCAATTACATGTAGATAAGGAAGTAAAAGAAACTGAACTCGAAAAAAAGAAGGCTGCTTTACTACAACTGCAGCAACAACATGAGCAAACTAAAGAACTTATTTTGCAAACGCAGCAGCAAATGGAAGGGCTTAGAAATAATCTTGCTGAAGAAAATCGTAAACTTGATTCAAAGAAGAATGAGCATGACCTTTTGAAGAGCCTGGTAGATTCGATGGAAGGTTATCCGGAAAGTGTGAAATTCTTAAATAAGAATACCGGCTGGAACCATGAAGCTCCTTTGCTTTCAGATATCATTTATGTGAAGGAACAGTACAGGACTGCAGTGGAAAATGTGCTGGAACCCTACCTGAATTATTATGTAGTCAATGATCTTAAAGAAGGACTGCAGGCAGTACACTTACTGGACGATAATAAAAAAGGGAAGGCTAATTTCTTCCTGCTTGATAAGTTTGATGGTATAGTGGAAAGTCATCAACCGAATGATACCATTGCGGCACTGGATGTAATAGAGATAGATGAGAAATATCAAAACCTTGCAAAGCATTTATTAGGCAATGTATTTATTGCTGAAACTGAGGATGCATTGTATAATAGCAATGGATCTGTGATCCTGGAAAAGAACGGCAAATTTGTAAAAGGAAAATATTCTCTCACGGGTGGAAGTGTAGGACTCTTTGAAGGAAAGAAAATAGGAAGAGCAAAGAACCTGGAAAAGTTGCAGGTAGAAATTACCAGCCAGCATGAGATTGTAAATAAATTAAAAGCAGAGATACAACAACGACATTCAGAGGTTATAGCATTCAATGAACAACTGCAGGAAAATGCTATCCGTGTAACACAGCAAGAAATAAATAATCTCACCAACCTTGTTTTTTTATTCCAGAATAAAATTGAAAATCTTTCCCAACTGGAATTTACAAGTAGTTCAAGGCTTGAGGAATTGGGCAAACAATTATTGAACAACCAGGAAGCCATTTCAGGCACACGCCTGGAACTTGATAAATTCAATGTGCAATTGGGTGAATTGGCGGAGAAACTTCAGTTGATTGAGGCAGATTATGAAGCCGCTGAGCAAGGGTATAATTCTGCAACGCATTCATACAATGAAAGCAACCTTGCTTTTACACGCCAGCAAAGCAAGCTCACTTCTTTAAAACAGGAACTGGAATTTAAATCTAACCAACTCAAGGAATTAAATGTCCAGGTGGAAAGTAGCACCGCACAACTTGAAGAAGCAAGTACTAATATTGAACAAACCGCTGCCACGCTAACTGAACTGGAAACGCTTTTGCTGACGATGTTGCAGAACAAAGAATCAGAAGAGAAAAAATTGAATGAAGCAGACCAGGAATATTATAATATCCGCAACATACTTACTGAAAAAGAAAATGAGTTGCGAAGCAAGCAAAAGTCAAAGGAAGGAATTGATAATTTACTGAATGAAATAAAGGATAAGCTTACTGAGCTTAAGCTACAACTTGCAGGAATGAAAGAAAGGTTGAGTGTTGAGTTCCGGGTTGACCTGGATGTGATCATTGATGAACCACGTACTGGTGATGTACCGCTGGAAGACCTGCAGGAAAAGAATGAGCGTATGCGGAAGCGCCTGGAAAATATTGGAGAGATAAATCCTACGGCTATTGAAGCCTACACAGAAATGAAAAAGCGGTATGAATTTATCCTGGAGCAGAAAACAGACCTGGTAACGGCAAAGGACAGCCTTATGCAAACCATACAGGAAGTGGAGGCCACCGCCAACCAGCAGTTCCTTGATACTTTTAATAAAACCAGGGAAAATTTCCAGAAAGTATTTAAAGCCCTGTTCAGTGATGAAGATACCGCAGATATGATCCTGGTAGATCCTGACAACCTTGCTGAAACGGGGATTGAGATTATAGCAAAACCTAAGGGCAAAAGGCCAAGCAGTATCGGGCAGTTGAGCGGCGGTGAAAAGACGTTAACAGCAACTGCATTATTGTTTGCGATTTACCTAATTAAGCCAGCACCTTTTTGCATCTTAGATGAAGTAGATGCACCGCTTGATGACGCAAATGTGGGCAAATTCACAAATATGATAAAGCAATTCAGTGAGAACTCACAGTTCATCATTGTTACCCATAATAAAATGACCATGAGTGCTGTGGATGTTATTTATGGGGTTACCATGCAAGAGGCTGGTGTGAGTAAGCTGGTGCCTGTAGATTTCAGGAGCCTGAATTAGTGGATAATTTTTTTAATTGATAACGGATAATTTTTCATTTTCAAAAGCGCTTTTAGAATAGTTAGCTTTTGCATCAAGATATTCTCCATTCTTTCATTATCCACTATCATTTAATTATTATGTTGCGTACTATTTTATTACTTACCGCCTCTAACATATTCATGACCTTTGCGTGGTACGGAAATTTAAAGAACACCGGTCTGCCAATATGGAAAGCCATCGCTATCAGTTGGGGCATTGCATTTTTTGAGTATTTCCTGATGGTACCTGCAAACAGGCTTGGTTATGTAAATGGGTTTAGTGGTTTTCAACTAAAAATCACACAGGAAGTAATAACGCTTGTTGTATTTACGCTGTTTGCAATCTTCTATCTTAAAGAGCCTTTTCACTGGAAATATTTTGTAAGTTTTATGTTTTTGTTTGCCGCAGTTATTTTATGTTTAAGAAATAAAATATCAATAGATCAACCTACCTATTTTTCCGTTAGTGCCTGCAAAATAGACAGCCTTGCCTGTCTTCGCTTTCCTAACTACATGAAAGCCTTCACTGCTGATAAGGGTGAAATTATTACCTTCATCCGTAGTAAAATCAACGCCGTTTAAACCACATGTTATCCATGTTTTCTTTTTAAGGTATTCAATGCAGCTCCTGTATCCATGCGGCGGTGTTTGAGGTGCTTTCCATGTCTTACCAGCATTAGTGGTAATTACACAATTTTTTTCTGTTGAATCTTTAGTATTAAAATCACCACCAACAACAATAAATGTTTTCCTGTTTTTTGCAGCAACAGAATTTGCGCCGGTAGATTCTTTTCCCTGAATAATTGGCAGCAATATTTTTTCATCCCTTATAAATATATGAGAACTAAGGCCGCCAGTTACAAACACAACTTCTTCGTTATTGATTTTCCTGATATTAGTACCACTGCTAGCAAAACAAGCCTCACCGCTGTCGGCCAATGGATAATTCACTTCCGGAAGGCCACGCCAGTTCATACCTCCGTCAAATGTGCGGGCAATAAACAATTTTCCATCAATAGGATCACCTATAACGATACCACTTTGCTCATTCCAGAATTCCATAGCATCTAAGAACATTCCTTTTGTTTTATTTTCATAAATAAGGGTCCAGCTTTTTCCACCATCAAAAGTTTTTAAAATATGTGAAGGTTCAGAGATACCCATAATTACCGCTGTTGTTTCGTCAAAGGCTTCTATATCC
>JBDSEE010000002.1:0-8426 GCA_039920245.1 Ferruginibacter sp. | reverse complement strand
AGTCTATACCAAGGCTACCCGCTGCCGTCGATATTTTTTTTAAGTAAAAAAGTTCTCTTTCGCTACATTGAATATCCATAGTGGACAAAAATAAACTTTTAGCTTTAGCCTGAAAATAATTACGTTGATAAACTGATTGGTAAATTATACCTGAAGATGGTCTTTCATTCTTTACTATCTAAAATATTTTAACTCTTGCGCCTGTTTTTTAAAATCGTATAAAAACTTCTTGTTCTTATTTCTTCAATGGAAAGTCCTGTAGCAGTAGCTTCTTCTTCAGAAATGGTTCCGCAGTTCATGGCTTTAAGAAAAAAGTTAAGCAGGCCCTGTCCGGTTGCGGCATCATCAAAAATATCACCGGTGAGCGTTGATATTGCTGCCCGGTCAACAAATATTTTCAAACGGTTGGTGGCATCAGCAATACTGCTTAAAAAGAAATTATAAGTAGCAGCATACCTCATTGGAATTTGTGCAGGGTTAAGGTCCCATCCCTGGTACAAACCATTTATTAAAGAATGCATTGTATGATGATAAGCCGTTCTCCATCCATGATGAACTGCTTCCCGGTTTTCTAATTGTTGTTGAAGCGTGAGATTTTCGCCCCGGTGCGGACCAATAGGCATTACATTTGTTGCCCCATCGCTTAAAAAAATTCCTGTTCCTCCCAATGCTACTTTGGTTACATGATGAGCAAAATCACAAACAGGATGTGCCATGGTCTGGTACTTTGCCGTGATGCCGCAGGAAGCTGTATAGTCATAAGTACCAAAGTGTGCAGCAATGCATCTTCCCTCGCTTGCTCTTATTATCCGCATCAGCGGGTTACGTCCTTCTTCATCCATTATTATTTGCGTTGCTTCTACCATGGTTTCCATTTTCAATGTACCAGGCTGCATGCTAAATTTCTTTTCAATTATTTCAAACAACCTAACCAAAGTGGTTACCTGCTCCGGGATGGTGACTTTCGGAAGCATTACCACAAAATTTGCGGGAAGCTTACCGCCCGTTTTCTCCAGCAGGGTTGTAAGGAAAATATCCATAGTTCTTACACCACGCAATTTAAGGTCTTCAGTAAATGGCTTTATGCGAATACCAATAAAAGGAGATACTGTTTTGTTTTGCATTCCAAGAGCCAGTTGTGTAGCGGCTTGTACTGCTGTAAGGTCTTCTTCTGCATCGGGCCTATTGCCAAATCCGTCTTCAAAGTCAATGCGAAAATCTTCCACAGCTTCAGCCTGCAGCTTAGCGATTATTTTATAGTACACCGAATAGGCGAGCCAGGCATGTTCATTTTTCCTTTCCTGTTCTGTCATGTTATCGAGCTTGTCTTTCAGCGAATTGATATCCGACTCAATGTGGGGTAAATGTTCATGGCCTTCAAACTTCAGAACCTTTGCCAGTACAGCAAAATTTGGTGCATTACTTATAAAATTATTCAAGGCTACTTCGCCTATCTTTTTGGTTGTATCAGACTTAAACAGGTTGGCACCTCCATACACTGTGTGCACTGCCTGGCGGTCGGGTTTATCACCGGGGTAGATATGTTGAAATTTAAGGTTAGCCGTTTTTAGATTTTCCAGCAATTGTTCTTTGTGGTTATCGTCTATAGAAAAATTCATAATAATATTTTTATCACAATCAGTTTAATTACAATACTGCCGTTGGTCAGAGAAAAGGCTGCGGCTAAATTATTTTAGCTTCCCCGGTACGTACTGTAACCATAGGGGTTTAAAAGCAATGGCACATGGTAATGTTCTGATGAATCCACTTCAAAAAATATTTCAACATAAGGGTAAAATGTTTTGACCTTATTGCGGTCAAAATATTCTCTTGTTTCAAAATGAAGTTTGTAGCTACCGGGCTCCAGTAGCAATCCTTCAGGCAACAATGCCGGGATTCGCCCATCGCTGTTGGTCCTGTCACGGGCAATTTCTGTCCATCCATCCAACTCACCATGATAGAGGATAATGATAACATCTTCTGCCGGTCTTCCTTTTGAAGTATCTAAAATATGCGTGGTTAATTGGCTCATGCTAATAATTTTTCCAGGCGAAGTTGCGTTATTTTTAGCTGTTCTTCCGCAGCAACGCTAATTTCTACTTCCCGGTTATTTTGTAATCTTATTTTGAGCAAAGCAAGCATTTCTTTGGCGGATTTGCCTGTGGCGCAAACAATAAAAATAAAGCCGAACTTATCTTCATAGTCTTTGTTTGCACTAGATAGTTGCTGTAATATATTTTCATCGGCATCAGCAGCGGCTGCCTGCTCGCCTGCTGCCCAAACTGCAGTGTCACTAAACTTCATCTTCAATGAATCCACTTCTCCGATCTTCGGGTGATGAGAAAACGCTTCTAACAAATCTGATTCACTGCATTCATTCCATTTTTCTTCTGCATCATTCAGTAATTCAACAAGATCATCCACCGGGAAAATGCTAAGCATTTTATTAACCCATACTTCAGAACCACAGCAACGAAAAAGCTCACGGGTTAATCCTGTTTTATCTAAAGTATTTATATCATGTAAATTCATAAAGAAAATTTCTGATGTCGGATGTTATTATCTCTGTTAGTTCATCAAAACAGGATTAAATCACTATCAATTATCCATTAACCAATTATCCATTCTTAAACAATTATCCCCCACAACCTCATCCTGCTCACACCACCATCAGGGAAAATAGACAACCGAACATGTGTAACCGGGTCATGCTGCAAAATTTCTGCTTCATATTCATGCTCACAATCTGCCGATAATTTTTGTTCTGCCATGATGGGTTGCCAGTTAAGGTTATCAACTTTCAATAGATCTACTTCATCCGCACTCATCACGCATCCATCCAGCATAAACCTGTCAGGATAATTTCCTTTGAAATGACAGGTATCAATCATGGCTTTTTTAATGATGCCTTTGTGCGCAAGCCTAATAATAACCCAATCCCGGTTGCCGGCTGTGCGGTTGCGTTTGGTTTCCCATCCGTCGCCCATATTCATTCCCCTGCCCGGCATAAGCAGGTTATCCATATGCGAGAAGAACATGTCGTTACACAGCACAGATTTTGCGCCGTTTGTTGCAGCAGCTAATTCTATAAGTTCGTCCCCTGTTACTTCAGCCCAATTTTTTTCTACTTCGCCATAAACCTTTAACCTTGCTACTCCACCATCGGGATAAATGTGCAGACGTACATGATTGTAAATTCCGTCGTCTTGTATGGCATAAAAATTCTGTGAGCCTGGTTGAAGCGGAGATTTTGGAAGTATCTCTTTCCATTTCATTTCTTCCAGTGCGGTATCTTGCTGTGCATAGCATGCTTCAAGCGAAGCAAAGGGCGGATGATTTCCCAAAAAATGATTGGTATCAATATCCACACCTTTTATTTTTCCTGCTGCACCCATTTTTACCAGGCACCAATCATGACCTTCCATTCTTTTTCTTCTCGACTCCCAACCATCCATCCATTTTCCACGATCAGTATATTTATCCGTGATAAAAATACCACGACCTGGTTTCAGGAGGTTTTCTTTTTCCGCAAAAAAATCATCTGTGCATAGAAGTGTTTGACCCCCAAATCTTTCTGCCACCAAATCAAGATATTTAGTAAATGCTGGTTTCTCTTCAGTCATGCAAAATTATTTTTCCTTGGTTCAAATGTAAAATGTTTCCGGCATCAAAAACTTTTGTACCTGATAAATATGTTTGTTTAACCCGGCCAAAAAGCATTTCATTTAAATAAGGCGTTATTGGATGCCGGTGTAAAATATTTTTTCCTTCCACTTTAAAAGCTTCGTCAGGATTCCATACGACCAAATCAGCATCGTATCCTACTTTGATCCGGCCTTTCGTTTGTTGCAATCCTGCCAGTTTAGCCGGCTGCTCACAAAGCCATTGAGCCATTCTAACCGGATTAATATTTCTTTTTTTAGCCGCTGTCCATAAAGCAGGCAATGCAAATTGCAGGGATGCAATACCACCCCATGCCTCCATGAAATTCCCTGTCTTTATTTTTTTCATGGCAGGCGGTGCAGGTGAATGATCTGTTGCAACAAAATCGATAAGACCAGAACTCAAAGCTTCCCAGAGTTTTTCATTGTTTTCTTTTTCCCTAATGGGTGGCGCACATTTAAATTCGGTATGGCCATCTGCAATTCCTTCCGCATTAAAATACAAATAGTGCTGGCCCGTTTCCACTGTTAATAGAAGTCCTTCTTTTTTTGCCTGTAATATCTGTGGAAGTGAATCAGCAGAAGACAAATGAACAATATGTGTGCGACAATTGTGTTTCCTGCAAAGACGAATCATCATGGCAATGGCATCATCTTCCCATTTCCTTGGTCTTGACAGCAGATATGCTGAGTACGATGTTGGATTAGAATTTAATCCAGATATTGAGGGTCCATCTAATTCACAATGAACGAGCAGTGGTAAGCCAGCAGCGGCGATCAGTGGCATTGCTTTATCAAGATCTGCTTCTGTTACATTTGGAAATTCATCAATGCCACTATGTGTAAGAAAAGCTTTAAAGCCCAGCACACCGGCGGTTGCTAGCTGCATTATCTCCTTTTCGTTCCCTGGAATGACACCTCCCCAAAAACCAATATTGGTATGCAATTTCCCCTCTGTAGCCGCAAGCTTTTGTTCAAAAGCATATAATGTTGTAGTAACCGGCGATGCATTCAATGGCATTTCAACAAGGGAAGTGATGCCGCCTGCAAGGGCTGCTTTTGTGGCCGTATCAAAACCTTCCCAATTCATTCTGCCGGGCTCATTAATATGTACATGTGTATCAATAACACCGGCCATTAGGATATCGTCGCCGGCCTCGATAATAAATAAGCCAAGTTCATCAATTGCACCTGATTTAATGGCAGCAATTTTTCCATTATCAATTATAATGGTAGCATTTACAAATGCGTTATCAATAATTATCCTGGTGCTGTGAATGCCAAACATGAAGCGAAATAAAAAGATAAGCGTTAAAAGTAAAAACAAAAATTTAAATTCGTCTCTTTACCAATGATTAAATAGCTGCTGCATGAATATGGTTTTGGTTGGAGCCCTTCTCTTTGTGCTAGTGATACTAGTAGTTATCACGTATAATATGCTACCGCTGGTAAAGCAAGAAGAACAAGCCGAAGACACAAAAAAAAGGATACTGGACTCACAGACCTTTATATATGCAGGCATTCTTTTAGTAATCCTGTTGCTGCTGATTTGCATATATATATATATTAAAGGCACTATTTATGAGGGCCACATGATGGAATGGCTGAATATAATTGTACGCCTCATGCACATTACTTTCGGCATTGCCTGGATTGGTGCATCATTTTATTTTGTATTCTTAGAAAACGCACTGAACAGAACTGAAAATGTAAGAGATGAACTTGCGGGAAATTTATGGGCTATACATGGGGGTGGGTTTTATTATTTAGAAAAATATAAAGTTGCACCAAAACAAATACCCAGGCATCTTCACTGGTTCAAATATGAGGCGTACTTTACCTGGCTATCAGGTTTTTGCCTGTTGTTCATTGTTTACTATTTTAATGCAGGCAGTTTTTTAATAGATAAAAATGTGCTGGATATTTCTGCTTTACAGGGAATAGCTATCGGCATTGGATCGTTTGTAGTTGCCTGGATATTGTATGACTTATTATGTCGCAGTGCACTCATTAAGAATGGATATTTATTTACCATTATTGGTACGGCTATCCTTATTGGTTTTGCTTATTTCTATGCACATGTTTTTAATAACCGTGCGGCATATATTCATTTTGGTGCGATGCTGGGAACCATTATGGCAGCCAATGTTTTCTTTATCATCATTCCTGCACAGAAGGCGATGGTAAAGGCTGCGAAGGAAGGCAAGCCATTGAACCCTGAACTGGGCAAGCATGCCGGGCTTCGTTCTTTGCATAATAATTATTTTACGCTGCCTGTATTGTTTGTAATGATCAGCAATCATTTTCCCAGCACGTTCGGTAATGCACATTCATGGGTGGTACTAGCCGTTATTTCCCTAGGAGCCGCTGGAGTAAAGCATTGGCTCAACCTGCGTGAACGTGGACAGTACAGCGTGTGGGTTTTGCCGGCATCTGTTATTATTTTACTGGCTGCCGCATTTATTACAGCACCGCAAAAGCCAACTACTGAATGTAAGCCGAATATCGGTATAGCTGAAATAAACAGGATCGTGAATGATCGCTGCATAAGTTGCCATAGCAGCAAGCCTACGGATGACCTGATAACTGCCCCACCCAATGGCATAACTTATGAAACCCCGCAACAGATTGTTTTACTGAAAGACAAGATCATGCAGCGGGTGGTGATAACGAAGACAATGCCGCAGAACAATAAAACCAATATGACGGAAGATGAAAGAAATACCATGCGCTGCTGGATAGAACAGGGTGCGCAGGTGAAATGAGTTGAGGATTTCGTAAAAGGTATTTGAGTAGATATAATACCTAAGTGTATAAAGTATATAAAGTATATAAAATTGATAGGGCCTCAAACTTCAATATGCAGCAATTACTTTCCGCAATATTTTTTATATAAATTATCAAAGGCCTGTTCTTCAGAAATACCGGCGTGGATAAAATTAATTGCTTCACCCGTTAACTTACCAATCATTCCATGGCGTCTTAATTTTTTAGGCAACTGGCGGTAAAGCCGGCCTGATAAGGCGGCTGCTATAGCGAAACGTGCCGATGCTGCCCTGCTGCGGGCAAAGGCGGGATGCTTTTTCACTTTTGCTTTTGTAAGACTGCTTTTAGGTCGTGCAAGTGCTTTTCCTTCTCGTATATAATATGTTGTATTGCCAACTGTACCTTGAATCTTGATATGTCCTATTTGAAATGCCATTACTAAATATTTTAGTAAATGTAGGAAAAGGTGTTTAGAATTCCAACCGAAGACCTAATTATTGTTTTAATGGTTTACCACAGCTCCTGTAACGGTAAGGACCCAGGCATATATACCAGGAAGCTTCGGTATAGTGCCTGAATATCTCCCGGTGCAGGTTTCCATATATGAGGTACGGAGTAAAGTGGGGCTCAGGTGCTGTGGTATACGGAGTAAAGCAGGTGTCCCTATACCTGATCAATAAGTTTACACAAGTGTGTCAATCCTTTAAGCAAGGTTATACAGCACATGATATGCTTTCACATAGCTTATGTTACATTGACCAGCTTTGCTTTTGCATATACATTGGTTACTAGCTGCCGTGTATGTAGGAATGAAGCAGGAAGAGAAATTTGTAACGAAAATCTACTTTTGGGCTTCAATCATAGGTTTATAATTGTTTGTGGCGGTCTTAGATTTCTTAGCGAGGTAAAAAGCAACTGCAATATTTGGAACCCAGCAAATCCATGCTACGAGCATATAGGCTTTTGTGAAACCATGAAAGGCAATTACCAACACCGGAAGGTAGATCCTTAATGTTACTGCAGCAAGACAGGCGGCGTAGCTATAAACAATCGTCCGGCAGATTTTTCAGGCAACAAGACATCCTTCGGTAGTCTTGCGCCAGTGGGGAATATTTGAACCTATTTACAGATGGTGGTGCGGCTAATGCCATACTTCTGCTGAACCTTTCTGTACCTGCAGTCTTGCTCCAGGTACTCTAAAATGATTTGATCTTTTATATCCATTTTTAGTTGTTTTTTAGACAACTTATTTCAGGCTGAGTCAGCAAACAGCTGGAGTTTCAATGTCAAGTCCTACTTGTAGCAATACCAATGTTAGTGGCTACCCTGTCTGTCGGCATTAGTTTTGTTCTCTTAACCAGTTTTACAATTTCAAACCAAATTACTGAAATGAAACCAATGGCAATGCAGGTTAATAGTTGCAGTAAATTCAATGTTTCAAATTCAAAAAAAGTTGTCAAAGGTTTTACATAAAGAATAAGCCCTACTATGGTGACAGTTATAAAAATGATAAACAAAACCATGTTGTTCTTATACTTCAAAGTTGTTAAAATAGAATAATAAAATGAGCGGTTTATTAAAGTTAGAAAAATGTTTGCCGCTATTAAAACTGTAAAGGTCATTGTCCGTGTCAATGCTTCATCATAACCATAAATAACAGCATACTGGTAAACAAATAAAGTCCCTGCAGTTATCACTAATCCTTGTATAATACTTATTGATAGTTCTTTCCAATCAAAAAAAGTAGTTGTTAATGCTTTAGGTTTCTGCGACATTGTATTTTTTTCCATTGGTTCATTTTCATAAATAATAGAACAGGTTGGGCCCATTATTATTTCTAAAAAAATAATGTGAATGGGTGAAAAAATGTTGGGATACATCCAACCTAAAGCTAAAGGAATAAATACGGTTAGAATAATTGGTATGTGTATAGATATGATATATTGAATTGCTTTTTTTAGATTAGCATAAATCTTTCTGCCCATCGCAACGGCATTA
>JBDSEE010000001.1:0-26027 GCA_039920245.1 Ferruginibacter sp. | reverse complement strand
TATCTGTTTTAATAATAGTGATTACCAGGATTTCATGAATAGTAAAAAGGGGATTTTTGGCCTGATCATACAAGAGTCATTAAAAGAGTTTTATAACCTGTTGAAAAAATACAGGCAGCAGGGAAAGACAGTGGAACCTTCCGGTAATAAATGGGTTTTTCGGTTTGTATCTAACGAAGATTATGCAAAAGGTGATATTAGTTTTATTGGTAAGTTACTTCCGGGTGCATCGCAACAAGCAATGGAAAATCTGCGGGTTACTTTTATACCACGCCAAACCGGCATTGCGCAAAGCTTTGATGTAAATGAAAATACTCTTAAGGAATTTACTTTTTACAGTGATGGTTATTATGAAGTGCCTTACCACGAAGACTTTCAATATGATCCCGGATCTCCGGCTGCTGGTCCTAAAATATTTTGCCGGTTTGAAACTGTATTGCCAGACAAGGCATACTCCGGGAAAAAAGTGGAATACCTGATGAAAGAACCCGATATCATTGTATCGGCAGAAAAAGCAAGTGAGGGCGAGGCAATATTTACAATACCTTCAGAGTGGATAGATAGCCCACATCTTCGCATTAAATATGAGCAGAAAGAAAATAAATTATACCTGGCATCTTTTGGGGAAAAAACAATCTTGAATGAAACAGAGATAAAAAAATCTTCACCTGCTGATCCTGCCTGGACTGAATTGCCATTTAATTCTAAAATAATGTTAAATGGAATTGTAGGCATTAATGTATTTAAATCTTAATTATGAATGCTGTATTATCAATTGCTCTTTGTGCTTTGGCCCTGGCGATGTTGTTTGCAAACTTTAATGATATAAAAAAATCACACAACGACAATGGCTGAATATTTTTTTGGGATTACGGACACAGGATTAATACGGACAAACAATGAAGATTGTTTTATTGCACAAAAAATTGCAGGTACTGATCTTGTACTGGCAGCTGTCATTGATGGGGTGGGTGGCTATGAAGGTGGAGAGCTGGCATCGGCCCTGGCGCAGGAATGTATTTTGAAAGAGATAAACAAAGCATTACCAGAACCCTTAACTGCTTTGAAACATGCATTGATAAATGCAAACGAAAAAATATTTACTGCAAGGACAGATAGCATTGAACATAATAAGATGGCTTGCGTAGTGACGCTTGTAATTGCTGATCCGGAAAACAATAAGTTTTACTATGCACACCTGGGAGATACGAGACTTTATTTGTTAAGGGATAAAACACTTGTAAAAATTACACGTGATCATTCTACAGTTGGCTTCCTGGAGGAAAGCGGAAGGTTAACAGAAGAAGAAGCAATGCATCATCCACGGCGCAACGAGATAACAAAGGCATTGGGATTTCAAATGCAAATCGATACTCAATCAGACTTTATTGAGACAAGTGAATCGCCTTTTTTGCCAGGCGATACGTTGTTGCTTTGCAGCGATGGTTTAACAGATATGATAAACACTGAATCAATCACAGGGATATTAAATACAGACTTTTCATTAGCTGAAAAAGGAGAAAAACTTATTACTGCAGCAAATGCTGCTGGCGGCAATGACAATATTACTTTAGTGATAGTAACGAATAACAGTAAACCACTTTTGCATAAAGCAACAAAGCCAAAAGAAAAAAAAAGCGAAAATGATGTAGTTCCACAACAAATAAAGAACGATGAAATAGCTACAAGCCCTGTAGAAAAAAAAAGTAATAGCGCAATTCCTCTTCTTATTTTTATCATCCTTGGCTTATCAGCTTTATCAGGATGGTTATGGTTTCAAAAAAGCAGCAGAGATCTTATTCAAACAAAAGTTGAAAAGCCTGCTCCGGGAAAAACCAGGTCAGAACTCGCTTTTGCCGCACTGGTTAATGATACGGTTGTAGCAAATCATGTAATTAATTTATCTCCTGCCCAACTTGTTATTTTAACAACACCTGTTTTTTTTACAAAGGACTCAGTTTTATTGCAGGCGAACAATGCTATCATTACTACTGATAGCAGCTTTAACGGCCCCGCTTTTATCTTCAGCAAGTCATGTAAATATATCCGCATCGACTCGGCTACGTTTAAAAATTTTATAACTGCTATTCAATTGAATGGGCAGGAAATAGTATTTAATAATGTTCAGTTTAAAAATTGTGTAACAAGCATGCAACAAAATATAATTTTAAGTGATAGCACACGCAGCGGACATCTTCCGGCTATACAACTTTCAAGAACCGATAGCATACCTACTCATCCATGATGAAATCACTTTTAACTTTCCGGAAGACTGAGCGAATTTTTATAGGGATCATTTGCCTTGTGCTTGCTGCATTATTTTACCAGGTGTATAACAGTATTCAAAAACAATTTTATGATGTTGAAAGCCGTATTGTACAAGGAAGCATTGTAAACCTGAATGATAGAAATGTAGCAGGAAAGATCAAAGTCCTGCTTGAAAAAGAAAAATACCTCAGGGATGAAAAAGATATCAATTTTATTGCGGATGCTGTGGCAAAGGCCAGGTTAGTTGATCATTCTGTTTTGGATAATATCGGGGAGCTTAATAAATCATTATATGCTGTGAATGCCAGCATAGCTTTTAGCAACGGAGGGGATGTGATGAAAAAAAGGGCAATGTCGTCGCAACAATTACTAGGTTTTGTAAACGCAGATTCCCTTTTGTTTGCTAGCGAAACAACAAAGCCACTACAAACAAGTTCGGAAGTTGATCTTGGTATGGGCACCGAAACCATTGACGGTATAATTGTAACAAAAGAAAATACACCTGCATCTTCTGCCCTGGTGCGCTTACAGTTAGTTGTTTCTTCAGATAGTAATTACAATACATCTTCTGTTGATGAGGGATTACCACTTGTTCAATTTAGCAATGCTATAAGGAAAACATATTTCACTGACAGTGCAGGTAAGCCGGTATTGCAATCTTTTGCAGCATATGCCCGCACGGATGCAAATGGTCATTTTACTTTTAAAGGGTTATCAGCAGGTAAAGGATATTCCGTATTACCGTTACAGCCCGGTTTCCAGTTTGGCAGTTCGCAAGGCACGGCTTCACTTTCCAAGCCACTATCATTAAAGTTTTTCCGGGCAGAGCATAAGATTAAATTATTCTCAACCAAAGACTTTGCAAGTTTAAAAAAAGACAAAGCATTTATTGTGAGAACACCCGCAGAAGTAAATAAATATTTATTTTTTATCGTTATTGTATTCTTTGCTGCTTTCATATTATTACATCTCCTGTTATCATGGCGTTTTCCGCTGGCAGACGAGTTTATAATTCCGGTGATTATGCTACTTACTGGTATTTCTTTTTTAACGCTATTGAGTATACAAGATCCGTTGCGTGATCGTTTCCTGGGAAGAAATACAGCTTTTTATTTTGTTGCCGGTATTGTTACCATAATCATAATGCTGTTCATTAATCTTAAAAAATTCACACCAGACTCGTGGTTATTTCGCCTGCTTATTTTTAAGCGATTAGGAAAGGCTGCAAACGGATGGCCATGGGCATTGGCAGCTGCAGGTTTATTGTTGATGACAATTCTTTTTGGAACCGGCCCGGAAGGAAGTGGTGTGAAGGTGAATTTATTCGGATTTCAACCAAGTGAAATTGTAAAATATTTGCTAATCATTTTTCTTGCAGGATTTTTTACCATTAATGAAAAATTTATCGCTGGCTATGCAACATGGAATAAAAGGTTTTCATTTTTTGCATTGGCAATAGGAGCAATTGGTCTTTGCATTTTACTTTTTCTTATCCTTGGAGACCTTGGCCCGGCAATGGTTTGCTGCTTCAGCTTCATCATTTTATTTTCTTTTTCAAGAGGCGATTTTTTACAAATGGCTGGAACTGTTCTCTTATATATTTTATCATTATGGATAAGTAAAAATGAATGGCTGGCCATTGGTATTACCATTGGGTGCATGGTCTTGTATATGCTTCTTGGGAAGAAAAAATTAAGTGAGTCTTCCATAATGGCGCTTGTGATCCTTAGCAGTTTTATGTTGCTGGATAAAGTGCCTTACTTAGATAAATTATTTCCGGGCCCAATTGCAAGACTTACAGATCGGAAAGCCATCTGGCAAAATCCATGGGATAATGAAGTATATGGTGGTGACCAGATCGCTAACGGAATCTGGGCAATGTCGAGCGGCGGTATCACCGGCCAGGGTGCAGGAGAAGGTTTTGCCAAAACAATTCCGGAGGCACATACCGATATGATATTGCCATCAATGGGAGAAGAGTTTGGTCTTGCCGGTATGATCTGCATCTTTATATTATTCCTGCTATACCTGCATCGATCGGTCATTATCGGACGGCAAACGGGTAGGCCATTTTTATTTTATTTATCTGCAGGCATTGGCATAAGTAGTTTTATACAATTCATTTTAATTGCCGGTGGATCAATTGGTGCATTGCCGCTTTCTGGTGTTGCATTACCCTTCATGAGTTATGGTGGTTCTTCTTTGTTGATCAACTTAATGGCAGCAGGATTTCTTTTATCTGCATCTGTTCTAAGAGGATCTTCTGTTCAAATGCGTTTTATCACTTCTACACAGGATAAAAATCTTGTGCCTGCAATTGCCGCAGCCATAGCCGGGGTTGTTTTATTGAGTGTAGCTGTATCAAAATATATTTTTAATAATAAACATTGGGTAGTAGAACCTGCGCTGGTTGCCGATCGTAGCGGCGCAAGAATGTTTAGTTACAATCCCAGGATTAGCATTCTGATGAACCGCCTGCAGGCCGGAAACCTTTATGACAGGAATGGAAAATTGCTTGCAACAAGTCATCCTGAATTATTAAATGAACAATCAGATAGTCTTCTTGCATTGGGATTTTCCAAAGAATATTTAAGTGAGATACAGTACAAGCGGGAAGATCGTTACTATCCGTTTTCATCAGAAATGTTTTTCTGGATTGGTGATGCGAACACGGGCATTTTCACCGGCGGCAACAATGGGTATTTTGCAGAATACAGGCATGCAGCAGAATTGCGTGGTTTCCCGGCACCACTTTCAAAATTCCAGGTAACAGCATCAAAGTATAGGGAAGAAAAATTTTTGCCACAACAGCAAACCGAGATGATGGTAAGCAAACGGGACTTTAGTGCCCTTGCGCCCTTGCTACTTGCGGGCATCAATAGCGACGAAGTAAAGAATTTTAAAAAGCAGGACAGGGATGTTTATTTAACCCTTGATGCCGCTTTGCAAACTTCTCTTCAACATAGCTTATCCACAGATGATAGCGTACGAATAAAAAGAGTTTCTGTTGTGGTATTGAATGACAGTACGGGAGATGTCCTTACATCTGCAGCATGGCCATTGCCGCCTTCAGATGATTACGAAAGGATGAGTTCTCTTAATCCACTTCAGGCAGGCGGCTGGGACGTGAATAGTGATATTGGATTTGCACATGCAACACAACCAGGTTCCACTGCCAAACTTGCTACTGCGATGGCTGCTTTTAATAAATTAGGCATGGCCGCTGCTTCCAAAACTATTTTGGTACATCCATGGGACCTGATAAGAACAAAGGGCCTGGAGCCTGATGAAGCGGGCAACATTAATATTGAAAGGGCAATCGTAAAATCTAATAATTCATTTTTCATAAGGCTTGCAAATGAAGAACAACTGCAGGAAGAAATGGGAACGGTTTACCTGCAAACAGGAATGTTCCTTCATGGCGTAGGCGGTTATTTTTATGAAACTGAACCAAATAAGGAGCAGGAAGAAAAATGGAGGCAGTTGTGGCGTAAAACTGAATTCAGCAGCATTAAAAGATACAACCGGGACAATATCCGTCCGGCCAGGGCAAGAGGCGTGTCGGGCATGGCGTGGGGACAGGGAGAATTGGTAGCAACACCAGCATCCGTTGCAAGGCTTGCTGCTGCTATTGCAAATAATGGATCACTTATGCCTAATAGGTTTGTGAAATCTGTTGCGGGTAAAACTACCGGTTTGAATGCACCCGTTATTATTGCGAAAGATCCGGCTTATGCTCAATTATTAAAAAGTTATATGTTGAAACAAAGCCAGAACAAGCAAAGCAAGCTGGGGATTTATGTAGCGGGTAAAACAGGAACACCAGAAAGAATTTTAAATTCAGAAAGGATCAATGATGGCTGGTATGTTTTTTTTGCGCCAGATCCAAAAGGTGGGCATACAGTTGTTTGCATAAGGCTGGAAGCTGCCAAAGGATCAAGTGAAGCCGTAAGGCTTGCAGGCACTTATGTAATACCGGAATTATTGAAAAGAGGATACATCAGAAGCTTTGATCCCCCGGCAGGTATGAAGCCCGTTATAAAGATTAACAGCGATTCAACAAAAATTAATGTTGTGTTACCTGCGGCAGTTGAGGATTCTTTATAATATGCATTCAATATTTCATTGAAAAATGCAGGATGATAATTTGCTGAAAATTAATCAAGGCATAGGTTTGGATTATTAATTGTTTATAAAAACTAAAGTATTGTAAGATGATGGAAATATTTTCAAAACAAGCCAAAGATGTAAAGGCCTGCAGGAACGAGCTCATTACATTTATCAAAGAACAATTGCAAGCTGCGGAAGGTGGTGAAGGGAAAGGCATTACAGGCTTGAGGCTTTATATACATTGCATTCCCTCTGAACTATATTTATATGAAGCTGCCTTATACAGTGATGATATTTTAAGATTCCAGCAAGATGAAATTCAACGCATAGCAGATGATTACGACATTGCTTTGCCCAACGGATGGAAATTTGAAGTAATATATAATGAGGAAAATATTCCTGCACAAGCTCACAGATCAGCTTCAGGCGAAGCGGCTCTAATGCTTGTCACTAAAAAAAATGCTGTATCTGCAAAACCGGAGCAAGCTGTAATAATTGCGTTAAAAGGAGTGACTGAAGAAGATGGTTATGAAATATCTTCTAAAGAAAAACATATAAATATTGGAAGGGGTAGTCATGTGCAAACTGCCGATGGTTTTTTCAGGAAAAATAAGATCGCATTTAAAGAAGATGAAAAAATAAATGCTAACAGATCAGTTAGCCGGCAACATGCTCATATTGAATGGGATGATAAAGAGAATTCATTTATCCTTCATGCTGATGAAGGTGGTATTCCCCCGCACAACAAAATGAAAGTACGTACTGCAAATGGTAATATTATTAAACTGCAGACAACAGAGATCGGCCATAAACTTTCTCATGGCGACCAGGTAATATTGGGCGAAGATGCAGTGCTTGAATTTACTACAACGATCGAATAATATGGCGAGAGTTTTTACAATAACAGAAGGACTCGAAAATCTCGGTGCATTAAAAACCGGCGGGCAGGGTTCTGTATATAAGGGTAAAAGGTTGGGAGATATTTTTAGTGCAATAAAAATTCTGCCCACACCAATCTATAGCGAAAGCAATACCGATAAAAATTATGCTTCTTTCCAAAGTGAGGTACAGAAATTAAAAAAGGTAAATGAAAAACCCAATCCGCATGTGGTACGCATCCTGAGTGCAGGTATTACTGAATCCGGCAATCTTCCTTTTATTGAAATGGAATATATTGAAGGGCCGGACTTATCTGAATTATTAAAGCCGCCACACAACCACATCTTTTCATTAAAAGAAATAATAAAGGTATCGGAGCAACTGGCGCATGCAATAGCTCATTGTCACCAGGTTGGGATAAAACATGGCGATATAAAAACCAATAACGTAAAATTTAATAACCTTACCGGCAACTATATGTTGCTGGATTTTGGACTTTCGGTAATGACGGATGAACAACGGCGGACAAGTTTCAGACATGCCGGCGCTATAGAATTTATGGCACCAGAGCAAAACGAAGGATCAATGCTTTTTGAAACGGATGTGTATAGTTTTGGCGTCATCATCTTTGAATTAATTGCAGGGTCAGTTCCCTTTCCTTTAAAAGATAATGGTGAAACTTCCCGCAATGCAGTGATGATAGCACATATGGAAACACTTGTTCCGGATATGCTGAGTTTAAGAAAAAATGATTTGCCCGCATCATGGGAAGATACCCGGAAAATAAAAGAAATGCAGGTGCCGCAATGGCTGATTAGCATGATAAATACCTGCCTGAAAAAAGATCCATCGGAGCGATTTAAAAATGGAATGGAGTTGTATGATTTTATTTGTGATAATGCCTCATCATCTTTGTCGCATTCAAAAAGCGCAAAGAAGCCGGTAGATGAAAATGAAGTTTTACAATACAAGCAAGCGCTGATAGCGAAGGATCATGAATTAGAAGTTTTGAGAAACCTTGTAAAGGAAAAAGAAACTGTTAGTCACGATAGTTATTACAATAATACTTTTCCTAAAAAAAAGGTTTCCAGGTCTGCATTTTTAACGCTGCTGATTATCACCTTTGCTTTAGCTGGCTTTGCAGCATATACCTTTTACCAGAACAACTATTTACAAAATACTGATGGCAGCGCCCCAGAAAAATTGCTGGTAACTGATACAACTGCATTGGTAAAAAAAGAAGATTCACCGTTGCATAAAAAGCCGGTTACAAAAGAAAGAATTATTATTCCTGCAGATCAACAAGTAAAAGAAGATAGCAGCGCTTACCAGATGCCATCAACTGCAAGTACAGAATCTTCATCATCAGGAAAGGCAATTTATAAAGTGAATACAATTGCTCATTTTTATGACAGGCCAGATGATTTTGCAAGACGGAATAGTTTTTTGTCTTATAAAGATGTAGATACCATCACAGCGCTTGATGAAAGTGGAGATTATATTTATATTGAACTGGAAACCGCAGCAGGTGTGGCTTTGAGCGGCTGGTTAAGAAAATCTGACCTGAAGAGAATTAATTAATTGAATGAGCGCATGAGTAAAGTTTTTACGATTACAAAAGGTTTGGAAAATTTAGGGGCGCTTAAAACAGGTGGCCAGGCTTCTGTTTATAAAGGAAAAAGGACTGGCGAAATAATAAGTGCCATAAAAATAATTCCTACGCCCGTTTTTAGTGAAAGCACAGAAGATAAAAATTATAGCTCTTTTCAAAATGAAGTGCAGAAACTTAAAAGAGTTAATGAAGATGCAAGCCCAAATGTTGTAAGCATCCTTAGTTATGGAATTACGGAGTCTGGTAATTTTCCTTATATAGAAATGGAGTTTGTAGAAGGTCCCGATCTTTCAGAAATTTTAAAGCAGGAAGGTAGGAATGTCTTTGAAATAAAGGACCTGCTTTTAGTTGCAAAGCATGTATCAAACGCACTCTCTCATTGCCATAATGCGGATGTAAAACATGGGGATATTAAAAGCAACAACATCAGGTTAAATAAGCACACAGGTAATTATGTGCTATTGGATTTCGGCTTGTCAGTTATGTCTGATGAATTAAGACGTACAAGTTTTAGAAATGCAGGTGCAATAGAATTCATGGCGCCCGAACAAAATAATGGCGACTTTTTGTTTGAAACCGATATCTACAGTTTTGGGATCATTATGTTTGAATTGATTGCTGGCCAGGTTCCATTTCCATTAAATGATAATGCAGAGAC
Source organism: Ferruginibacter sp. (assembly GCA_039920245.1). Classification (GTDB taxonomy): domain Bacteria; phylum Bacteroidota; class Bacteroidia; order Chitinophagales; family Chitinophagaceae; genus Ferruginibacter. The sequence goes on along the minus strand of JBDSEE010000001.1, from coordinate 16,500 downwards.
TGCACGCAATGCCATCATGGTAGCACACTTGGAAACTTTGCCACCGGATGCCCTTTCCCTCAGGAAGCAGGCATTGTCGACAGATTGGCCACAGCAAAAGAAAGATGGAGAGATGCTTGTGCCTGCATGGCTCTTGAACATGACTTATAAATGCCTTGAAAAAAATCCAGCTGACAGGTTTTCTAACGGGATAGTATTACATGAATATGTGATGAAGCATATTTATATTGCAATATATAATGATGGTATTACGCAAAATGATCTAGATGTTTTGAAAGAAGAAAATCAACGGCTTGTGCGGGAAAAACTTTTGCTGCAACAGAAGTTGCAACAATCACATACTCCCGTTTCATTTTCTGATTATAAAAATGCTGAGAGAACAGGCGCTGGGGAAAAAGAGAAAAGAAGATTGAGTAAAAAAACAAATGTTGCAGCCATATTTATTTTCTTTATCGCTGCTGCATTAGTTTATTTTTTCATAATTAATAAGAATAAAAATAGCTCGCTACCTGCAACGCAAGTTGCTACTACAGCAACTGATGCATCAACACTTTCCTCATTGCAAGCAGCAAGAGAACACCTGGATAATAACAGGCTGGCTGCGGCATTGCTGATATTTAAAAACCTTAGCGATCGTGAAGTTCCTGAAGCAATGTTCCAGTATGGTAGTCTTACATTGGAAGGTAGAAATCCGGCCATCAGTTGTGATGAGGCGATTAAATTAATTGATAAAGCGGCATCAACGGGTTATGCACATGCAAAAAAAACACTTGGTTTTTTATATGCCTTTGCAGACGACGAGGAAGCAATAAAACAACATGGCTTTGTCACTTGTATATACCAAAGAAATATAAGGCAAGGCTCCAGGCTTTTAATGGAAGCCAACTTACTTGGCGATGATGAGGCCGGAAAATTATTAATTGAATTAAATGCACAGATACAATCCGGCAGAAGAAAATAATTGAGAACGAAAATCTTTACCTGATCCAGTCGGCGATAAAAACATTTGTATCATGGGTGCCACCATTATTCCTGTTACTACTGAACACGATCTTTTTTCCGTCTTTGCTGAACATTGGAAAAGCATCAAATCCTTTATCCCTCGATATCTTCTGAACGTTTTTTCCATCAAGATCTGCGATGTACATGTTGAAAGGGAACCCTCGTTTGTACTCATGATTGCTGCAGAATAAAAATTGTTTTCCATCTGGTGCAAAGTTAGGAGCCCAATTAGCCTGCTCCAGGTCTGTTACTTGTTTTGCATTACTCCCGTCAGCATTTGCGATCCACACTTCCATATGTGTGGGAGCCACCAGGTTTTCTGCAAGCAGTTCTTTATATTCTTTTATTTCTTCTGGTGTAGATGGCCTGGATGCTCTCCAGATAATTTTTTTTCCATCAGGACTAAACCAGGCACCACCATCATAGCCCAAAGTTTTTGTTATTCGCTTTACATTTTTTCCATCCAGGTTCATTGTATAAAGATCCAGGTCTCCATCACGCATTGAAGTGAAGATCATCTTATCTCCCTTCGGAGAAATAGTTGCTTCAGCATCGTATCCCTTTGTTTTAGTGAGTTGTTTTATGATCTTTCCTTTCAGGTCTGCTTTAAAAATATCAAAGCTTTCATAGACTGGCCATATATATTTGTTGCCATGCAATGCCCGGTCTGGCACTGGTGGACAAGCTTCGCTGCCCAGATGTGTGGATGCGTATAAAATATGTTTACCATCCGGATAGAAAAAAGAACAAGTGGTCCGGCCCTTGCCTGTGCTCACTAATTTGGCTTTAAATTTTTCATTACCGGTTGGAAGTTTTCCCATCCATATCTGGTCACAATTAATTCCTTCTTTTGGATTTGTTTTCTGGAATACAAGATACTTTCCATCGGGGCTTAGATATGCTTCAGCATTATCACCTCCAAAAGTCAGTTGCTTCACATTTGCAAAATGATTTTCACCCGGAAAATGTATTGTATCATTCAATGAACCTATGAGTGCAGTTGTGTTCTTATTATTTATGGATAAAAATAGGGCCAATGTAGGCAGGGCTAACGAAAACAATAATTTCATTTCTCGGAATTTTGGCAAAGGTATCTGAATGCTATTAAATGTTTTACCAAAAAAATAATCAGTCTGTCCTGTTCTAAGAATTATTTTTGCATAAATGAAAGCAATACATCAATGCATCGGCATATTTTTCTGGATAATTTTTTTTTGTAGTTGTAATGGCAAAAAAGAAAATAAATCTGCTGTTGAAGTTTCAACCCGGGAACAACAATTGATGAATGATAGAAATGCTTTTCCCGATTCATTGTTGCTTACGGAAAATCTTATTCAATATTACCGGGAAAATGGGAATTATTTTGCAGCACTTAAAACTGTGAATGAAGAGATAGAACAGGACAGCACAAACCCAAGATTATGGGACATGAAAGCAACGCTGCATTTTGAGAATGCGGACACGGTTGCTTCCATATCAGCTTTTGAAAAAGCTGTTGCAATATATCCCGATCCTGGTTATATAATTTCTTTGGCTACTTTGTATGCACAGACAAAGAATGAAAAAGCACTGGCCCTGGCTGATGCCTTATTAATAGCTAACAAATCAAAAGCCGATAAAGAAGCTTTATTCATAAAAGGGCTTTACTTCAATTATAGCGGTGACAAAAAAAAGGCAATTGATTTTTTTGACAAATGCCTTGCACTAAATTATACTTTTATGGATGCATACCGGGAGAAGGCAATTGCTTTGTATGACCTTGGTAAATACTCAGAAGCTTTAGCTGTATTGGATAAAGCAGTAACATTGCAAAATAATTTTGACGAAGGTCATTATTATCGTGGTCGCTGCCTGGAAAAACTGGGCCGACAGAAAGAAGCAATAGAAGCCTACCAGGCCGCATTGATGTATGACCCGGAATACGCCGAAGCAAAAGATGCATTGGCTAGACTCGGTTATAAATAAAACATTATTCAAAATTTCCTTATGGCTTTAATAGCACCATCCTTATTATCCGCAAATTTTCTTGATCTTGAAAAAGACTGCCAGATGCTGGACAACAGTAAAGCAGACTGGTTTCACCTTGATGTAATGGATGGAAGGTTTGTGCCGAATATAAGCTTTGGCCCAATGATCATCGAGTTCATTCGCAAAACCACTAATAAACTTTGTGATGTACACCTGATGATTGAAGAGCCGGAAAAATATGCAGAAGCATTTAAAAAAGCAGGTGCCGATAGTCTCACTGTTCACCTGGAAGCATGCAGGCATTTACACAGGAATATCCAACAAATAAAAAGTCTTGGTATGAAAGCTGGTGTAGCCATCAATCCGCATACACCGGTTCATTCATTAACTGATATTCTTGCAGATATTGATCTTGTTTGTATGATGAGTGTGAACCCGGGTTTTGGCGGGCAGTCATTTATCCCAAATACCATCAACAAAATAAAGGAACTAAAAGCAATGATCAATGCCAGGGGTCTTGATGTGAAGATTGAAGTGGATGGTGGTGTTACTTTAGAAAATGCAAGCACTATTGTTGCGGCAGGAGCAGATGTTTTGGTTGCTGGTAATTGTGTGTTTAAATCTACTGATCCGGTTGCTACTATTGGTGCTTTAAAGGCTGTCTAAGTTTTGTTCCATCTGCTTCAGTACATATACATTTTGTTTCATCCAGTTTGTTTCTCCTTTTGGCCAGGTATATTTCTGAGCCAGTAATTTTTCCGCAATTTTGTATGCATCCATTGCCTGGGAAAGATTATAAAAGCTGTTGATCCAGTTTTTATCCAGCAGTAATTTCTTCTGTAAAAAAATTCCACCTGCATACCACCTGAAACAGGAAGGAAGTCCATAAAAGCTGACGGTTTCAGTATGACGATAAATATGGTCGTCATAAAAAAGGATAAAGAAACGGATACAGTCTTTAAGCCTATTCTTTATCGCTGCTGCATTTTCTGATCTTGCAGGTTTAAATCTCCAGCGAATATTTTTTATATGAAATGGATTCTCTTCTTCATTTTGATAAACAGCAGCGGTGGCGCTATATTCAACCAATTGTTTTTTTATTTCTTCATCAGCAAGTTTTAATTCATAAGGTGTGAGGTATGCAAGTAGGAGTGAAGCCGTGCCTTCATCGGATAATTGCATTTTTATTTTTACGGGTTTACTGCTGCTATCAATTGTCCATGTGCCGGTTTGCATATTGCCTCTTGGATTTTTTATTACGGTACCATCTTTGAAAAAGCAAAAGCCCCGGTAAGGAAATTCCAATCTCTCTGAGTGCTTGTTTCTTTCTGCATCTTTTACATCTTCTGCGTTCTCCCAGTTCTGACAAATAAGTTCAAACATATCTCTAGTCCAGTGAAGATCCTTCATCCTGTGATCAGGATCAGTAAGCATTATGGCCGGATTATCATGTGTTTTATCTGTTTCGCTGTAGGTGGTAGCCTGGTTGCAACTGGTTAACAAAAGGCAGGTGATTAGGGTCGGTAACAAATTTTTCAATAGTAGGTTTTTGTGTAAAAATAAAAAAGCAACCGTATAATTAATGCCTAATGGTAAAATATTTATCTTCATGAAATGAGAATGCTGACTGCTGTTTTTTTATGCATTATTTCTAATGCCCTCTTTGCACAAAATAAATCGGCTACTGTTACCGGTCATGTTATAGATGAAAATGATAAGCCCATACCTGCCGTGTCTATTGTAGTCCTTGGCAGGAATACAGGCATCAGCTCTGCTGAAGATGGAAGTTTCCAAATGATAGTATCGGCCGAAAAAGCAATCGCATTGGTTTTTACCCATTCGGGTTATGCAAGCCAGCAAAAGAATTTTTTCCTGAGTGATAATGAAATTGAAACAATCATCATAAAACTAATGAACACTGGTACAACGCTGGAAACAGTGGTGGTAGCTGATGAAAAAGAAAGGACAGAAACCGGGTTGGTAAAATTAAATCCAAAAACTGCCATCATGCTTCCAAGCACTACAGGCGGCATAGAAGGATTGATAAAAACCCTGGTTGGAAGTAATAATGAACTAAGTTCCCAGTACAATGTTCGTGGCGGCAATTATGATGAAAATCTTGTTTACATAAATGACTTTGAAGTTTATCGCCCATACCTCGTGAGCAATGGTCAGCAGGAAGGATTGAGTTTAATAAATCCTGAGCTGGCAAAAAATGTAAATTTTTATACCGGCGGGTTCCAGGCAAAATATGGCGATAAGATGAGTAGTGTGCTGGACATTCAATATAAAAAACCACAGACAAAAGCCGGAACGGCTTATGTAAGTTTGCTAGAGCAGGGCTTACATATTGAAGGAAGTTTTAAAAATAGCAAGCTGAGTTATTTGGTAGGCGTTAGAAACAAGAGTAACCGGAATATATTGAGTAACCAGCCCACGATGGGCGCTTACATTCCCTCTGCTTCCGATGCACAGGGTTTGATCACTTATAAAATTTCAGTCAAATTACAATTTGAATTACTTGGAATATTGTCTGCGTCCCGTTTTAGTTTTTATCCGGAATCTGTTAAAAAGACTGCGTCGGTTTTTTCGCCTTTTTTTACAAGCAATATTGGCTTAGATGTTTTTTTTGAAGGCCAGGAAAAAGATGCATATAGCACACAGTTACTGGGAGCCTCAATAATACATTCACCATCAAAGAATCTACATTTGAAATGGATGCTTAGCCGGTTTAAAGATGTAGAAAAAGAAAACTATGATATTGCCGGCGCATATTTATTTGGTGAAAGAAGTTTCGATAATAACAGCAGTAGTTTTGGCCAGATCGTAAATCCTCTAGGAGCCGGGTACTATCAAAATTATGCACGAAATAATTTAGAGATAGAAGTATGGAACGCAAGCCACAAAGGTAGCCTTGACAAGGGAAAACATTTTATTCAATGGGGAAATAGTATAGAGCAAACCAACATAAAAGATAAGTTGTTGCAATGGGAGTACCAGGATTCTGCAGGTTATTCACTTCCCTATACTCCTGGTGTTTTGGCGTTGTTTTCTTCTGTAAATTCCAAAGCAGATCTTACCGTTCAAAAATACAGTGGTTACCTGCAGGACAATATTCACTTTAATAGAACCCGTACAGATATTTTATTACAAGGTGGCGTACGATATAATTATAACAGCCTTAATAAAGAATTTTTAATAAGCCCACGCTTGCAGGTTAGTATCCGACCACTGTGGAAAAAAGACATGGTATTTAAAATTGCTGCAGGAGTGTATGATCAGCCGCCTTTTTACCGGGAGATAAGAAACTATAATGGAAGTTTAAATACTGGTATCAAGGCTCAGAAAAGTGTGCAGGTAGTTGCAGGCTGGGATTATAATTTTGTTGGTTTTGCAAACCGGCCATTCCGTTTTACCAGCGAAGCGTTTTACAAATCAATTACAGATGTTGTTCCCTACGATATAGATAATGTAAAGATCCGTTACCTTGGATCGAACAGCGCCAAAGCATATGCAACCGGCGTGGAAATGAGACTGTTTGGTGAGTTGGTTAAAGATGCAGAAAGCTGGGTAAGTGTGAGTATTATGCGTACCAAAGAAAATCTTGATAACGATTTTTATTATCAATATAAAAATGCTGCAGGAGAAATCATTACTGCTCAATCACAGGACAAAATAATTGCAGATAGCGTAGCAACAGATGTTGGATTTCTTCGCCGCCCTTCCGACCGGCTTATAACCATCGGGTTATACCTGGAAGATTACCTGGCCACTAATAAAAATTTTAAGGTGCACCTTAATACGATCTACGGTAGTAATATGACCTACAACATTCCAGGTAGTGTAAAATATCGTAACGGACTTATCGTAGAGCCGTATATAAGAATAGATATGGGTTTCAGCGTGTTGTTGCTAAATGAAAGGTCATTGCGTCGGAGCCACAATCCTTTTCGTGGCTTTGATAATATTTGGGCAAGTGTAGAAGTCTTTAACCTGATTGACCGGGCTAATACCATTTCATACCAGCTCATAAAAGATTTTTCCAACTCTACCTATGCTATTCCTAATCGGCTCACACCAAGATTGATCAATGCAAAAATTGTTGCAAGATTTTAGTGCGATGATTTTGTTTTTTGCCTCTACTACATTATCTCTATATTAATTTTTTAGAGCGCAGGCATTTCAAAAACTGCTGCAACACTTAGTTAAGCTTTTTCCCTCATCATTCATTTTAACTTTTCCACGTAATCGTTCTTAATGTTAATAATTAAATTCGTGAAGTAGTTCTATGAAATTTAAATTTGGTTTGAAAGTTTTGGTACCAGATTTGAAACATTTTTACTTACACACACTTTCCCTGATGAACAGGAAAAGTTTAAAACCGTAAACCATTGACAGAAACCATTATCAACCTCGAAACAGTAAATCCCATTGAGTTTTTTGGAGTGAATAACGGAAAACTCGATGTCCTGAAAAAAAAATTCCCACTATTAAAAATTTTAAGCCGGGGCAAGCAGATAAAATTAAGCGGAGCTCCGGAACAGATTGAAGAAGCAAAAGAAAAGATTGACCTGCTAGTGCAATACCTGCAAAGAAATGGTCACATGAGCGAAAATTATTTTGAACAAATCCTTGGTGGAGATGATGAAAAAGTAATTGATAACTTTCTTGATAGAAATCCAAATGATGTATTGGTGTTTGGGCCTAATGGTAAAACAGTAAGGGCAAGAACTGCTAACCAGAAATTAATGGTACAGGCTTGTGATAAAAATGATATTCTCTTTGCAATAGGGCCCGCAGGTACTGGTAAAACTTATACCGCAGTAGCACTTGCCGTAAGAGCATTAAAAAATAAAACAGTAAAGAAGATCATTCTTACACGTCCTGCAGTAGAAGCAGGAGAGAGTCTTGGTTTTCTTCCTGGCGATCTTAAAGAAAAGATAGATCCATACCTGCGTCCATTGTATGATGCACTGGATGATATGATCCCGGCAGATAAACTGGGCTATTATATGAGCACCCGTACCATTGAAATTGCACCGTTAGCTTATATGCGTGGCCGCACATTGGATAATGCATTCATTATTCTGGATGAAGCGCAGAATACAAATGATCTGCAGATAAAAATGTTTCTCACCCGTATCGGGCCAAATGCAAAAGCAATTATAACTGGTGACCCTACGCAGGTGGATCTTCCAAAGAACCAGCAAAGCGGATTGTTTAAAGCAACAAGAATCTTAAAAGGCATTGAGGGTATTGCACAGATTTTCCTCGATGAAGAGGATGTTGTAAGGCATAGGTTGGTTAAATCAATCATCAAAGCATACAACAAAGATGATGAGGAAAAGATGATTGCGCAGGAAAAAAAATAATAGCTTTATGGCTTCATGAAGCCATTGAATAAAATATGTATAAGGTGGCTGCAAGGCTGCCTTATTTTTTTTGTGGCAGGTTGTAGCAGCCAGGCAAAACAAAAGATCATTTCTCCTCCTGATGGGGATAGATCAGCATTTGTGAAAAGAGCATTCGCACAAGTTGCACTTTCAAAAAAAATAATTCGTAACGCAGATATCATAACCCGTATTGGAAATGATTTTACCAGCCAGAGTTTAAAGACGTTGAATAGAAGAGATCAAACCTGGTCTCATTGCGGCATTGCCAGTATTGAAAACGATACACTGTATGTTTACCATGCCTTGGGTGGCGAATGGAATCCTGATGAGAAAATTAAAAAAGATTTATTTGAAGATTTTGCAGAACCCTATAGCAATAATGGAATTGGTATTTACCGGTTAGCAATTGGAGATATCATGCTAAACAAAATCACATTCGCAGCGAGATGCTTTAAGAATGCGGGCGTTAGATTTGATATGAAGTTTAACCTCGAATCAGATGACAGAATGTATTGCGCAGAATTTGTATGCAAAGCATTAAAGAAAGGCAGTAACAACCAGCTTAAGATTAATCATAGTTTTATAAATAAATTTGAATTTATTGGAGTAGATGATATTTTTCTGCAGCCATGTTGCCGTGAGGTAAAAAAAATCCTGTATAAATAATTTCCAATAATTCAATTTAACGGCTACTTTTGATTCAACAAAAAACTTGGTTATGAAAAAAATATTTATTGCAGCGATTGCTTTTAGCAGCATATTAAGTTTTAGTAATTGTAATAACAGCACCAGCGGCGATCCCAAGGTTGTGCTTGGACAGTTTATAGAGGCGCTGGGTAAAAAAGATATTGCGACAGCCCGTAAGCTTGCCACCGAAGAAAGTAAATCAATGCTGGACCTTATGGAAATGGGAATGAAAGCCGGTGAAGCGAAAGAAATGGACAAATATGATAAAAGCAAAATGGTTTTTGGTAATGCAGTTATAGACGGCGATAAAGCCACTGTTCCTGTAAAAGAAACTACCAGCGGCGAAACAGTTAACTATTCATTAAAAAAAGAAAATGGAAATTGGAAAGTAGCTTTTGATAAAGGCAGCTTAATGAATATTGGTATGGATAAAATGAAAGAGAAAGGAATGAACCCTGCAGATAGTATGGGAAAAGTTATGGATCAACTAAAAAATATGGATATGGACTCCCTAAAAAGAGGAATGCAGGAAGGTATGAAAGCATTGGACACTTTGGATAAACTAAAGAAACAAATTCAATAGCCAATAAGATTTTTAAAGAAGCACTCTACGGGGTGCTTTTTTTATTGCATTAAAAAGTGGTTACTTTTATGCTTTAATCTTTCTGCATGAAATATCTCTTTATTGTAATAGCTGTTTTTTGTTTTATCTCCTGTAATAATAATTCCACTTCCAGGCCAACAACTGCACTGGATACCGGCAGGGAATTTATCAGGGCAAGCCTGGATGGTAATTTTAAAGGAGCGGAAACGCTGATATTTAAGGACACACAAAATGTACAATTGTTCGATTCTTATAAACAGTTTTATAGCAAACTACCTGGCCAAAAAAAATCGGCTTATCAGAAAGCTTCTTATGAAATTAATAAATACCAGGATCTCAATGATTCAACAACGATTATTAATTATAGCAACAGCTATATGAAGAAACCTATGGATATTAAAGTGGTGAGGAAAAATGATCTTTGGCAAATCGATTTTAAATTTACTTACTCCGAAAATCCCATTGTGGAATGATCAGGAATCTTTTAATAGTTTTTGTGGGCGGCGGATTGGGTGCTATGCTCCGGCTGTTAGGATATTTTTTTATTCCCACACATAATTTTCCACTGGCAACTTTCGTGGTAAACCTGACAGGCAGTTTGATCATAGGAATAATTTTTGGCATCAATGCAAGGCATGCATATTTTTCTGAGGAAATGAAAATATTCCTGGCGACAGGAATTTGTGGAGGATTTACAACCTTTTCGGCATTTAGTGCAGAAAACCTGGGCATGTTGCAGCAAGGAAAAATAGGCTTAGCATTCTTTTACATCATCAGCAGCGTAACACTTGCTTTACTGGCGGCATGGGTAGGCTTTAAATTAGCAAGTTAGAATCCGGGTCAATCAAAAATAATAATTATGTATGTACTACACCCCTGGCATGGAGCTGAGTATGGAGCAGAAGCGCCACAATTAGTAAATGCCTTGATTGAAATTCCGCAAGGGAGCCGCTGTAAATACGAGATAGATAAAAAAACGGGATTGCTTAAACTCGACAGGGTCATATATTCTTCCTTTCACTACCCGGTTAATTATGGATTTATTCCACGCACACTCGGAGAAGATAATGACCCACTTGATATCCTGGTGATGTGCAGTGAATCTATACAGCCACTTTGCCTTGTGCAAGCAAGGGTTATTGGTAATATGCAGATGATTGATAATGGGGAAAAGGACGACAAGATTATTGCAGTAGCAGTTAAAGATCCTTCAGTAAATCATATTGAAGATATTGATGCATTGCCAGCACATTTTTTTGCAGTATTGAGAAATTATTTTGAACAATACAAAGTGCTTGAAAATAAAAAAGTGGAAATTGATAATTTCCAGGATAAGCAAACAGCTTATAAAGTGATCAATGATTCAATCAGTTTATATAAAACCAAATTTGTAAATGGACATTAAATCAAAAAATAAAAAAATGGATACACAAACTATTATCATCCTGTTATTAATAGGACTAGCAGCAGGAACTTTGAGTGGAATGGTGGGTATAGGTGGTGGAATTGTTATTGTACCTGCATTGGTTTATTTTATTGGTTTCTCACAAAAAATGTCACAGGGTACATCATTGGCTATTCTTTTACTGCCGATTGGATTGTTGGGTGTAATACAATTTTACAAACAAGGATATATTGATATAAGGGTTGCACTTATAATTTCCCTGGCATTTTTCTTTGGCAGCTATTTCGGCAGCAGGATAGCATTAAGCTTGCCACAGGAAACGGTTAAGAAAATATTCGCTGGATTCATGATCCTCATTGCCGTTAAAATGCTTTTTTTTGATAAGAAGAAAAGCCCTGAAGTAATACCTAACATTGAACTACCTGCGAAATAAAAAATATTAAACCAGTTTAATTCCTGTTTTTTCCAGCGTAATCTTTTTTTGTTTATATAGATTGCCGGTTACCATCTTGAATGTTTTCTTACTCATTCCGAAATAGGCATAAATATCTTCCGGGTCAGATTTGTCGTAATAAGGAAGATAACCACCGTTTTCCTCCAACAGTCGCAGAATTTTTGATGACTCATCCTCAACCCGCTGGTAGCCAGGTTTACCGGCGGCCACGTCTATAAGCGATCCACCTGTTTTACTATCTGGTGAAATTTTTTTTATGAATCCCCTGAACTTATCACCCACACCAATCTGCCGGTATATTTCATTAAAGTGCAACACGCCTGTGTGTTTGTTATTAATGATCATGAGGTAGCCAATATCGGTTCTGCGTAAAACAATAAGATCCACTTCTTCTAATTCTTTAACTGTAAGAGAGTAATTACTAAGTTCGTTTTCAAAACGCTCACTTGCGGCTACCCTTCCTGTTTGTTCATCCCTGTATATTTTTACCAGGTAATCACCCTTCACCCGCATGCCTGCAATTTGTTGAGAAACAGGCACAAAAATATCTTTCATTAATCCCCAATCTAAAAATGCTCCTTGCTTCGTCACAGAAATACATGATAGTTTTACAATGTCTCCTACTACTCCGAACGGATCTTGCGTTGTAGCAATCAGCCTGTCTTCACTATCATGATACAGGAAAATTTTTATGGTATCGCCTGGTTTTGCATTTGCCGGCGCAAAACGTTTTGGCAATAAAATCCCTTCTTTATCATCATCTAGATACAAACCAAAATCTACCAGCCTGGCCACTTTCATTTCAATATATTCTCCTGCCTGTATCATATTTATTTTATTATAATCTTCAAAGGTATTAAAATGAAGGTTGTGGCTTCCGGTTTATAGCGATTATCTGTCTATCTTTACCACTTTAGAAAATACCCGAAATACATTGAAGTTTACAACATTTGATTTTGACGAGCGGTTGATGGATGGAATTGATGCTTCCGCCTACGAAGACGCCACAGAAGTACAGCAGCAGGTAATACCGTTGATTTTGCAGGGAAGAGATATCATAGCCTCCGCCCAAACAGGCACAGGTAAAACCGCCGCATTTTTGTTACCGCTCATTCATAAAATAATTACATCGCCGCAGGTTACAAATGGTATTACCAGCCTTGTAATTGTACCGACAAGAGAATTGGCTATCCAGATCGCACAACATATGGAAGGACTTTCTTATTTCACATCCGTTAGTTCTATTGCAGTGTATGGCGGGGGTGATGGCAATGCATTTGTGCAGGAAAAAAAGGCATTGAGTATGGGTGCTGATATTGTTGTGTGTACACCGGGTAAAATGATGGCTCATATTAAAATGGGCTATGTGAAATTAGACAGTCTCAAATACCTGGTATTGGATGAAGCAGATCGCATGCTGGATATGGGTTTTTATGATGACATTATGTTTATCATCAAGCACCTTCCTGTAAAAAGGCAAAACCTATTGTTCTCGGCTACAATGCCACCAAAAATAAGAACCCTTGCCAGGAACATTCTCCATGATCCTGCCGAAATAAATATTTCATTAAGCAAGCCGCCTGAAAAAATTGTTCAACAGGCATACATGGTTTATGATGCACAAAAAAATCCTTTGATCCTGCATTTGCTAAAAGAAAAAGAGTTCAAATCTGTGCTCATTTTTTGTAGCAGTAAGCTTAATGTAAAACAACTTACAAAAGATCTCAAACGCAGCGGCATAAAGGCTGGTGAGATTCATAGCGACCTGGAGCAGGATGACCGGGAAGATATTTTAATGCAATATAAAAGTGGAAGACTTCCTGTGTTGGTAGCTACAGATATTTTAAGCCGGGGTATTGATATTGATAATATTGACCTGGTTATAAATTTTGATGTGCCACATGATGGAGAGGACTATGTTCACCGTATTGGCCGTACTGCAAGAGCCGAGGCAGATGGAACTGCATATACACTGGTGAGTGTAAAAGAACAACGTAAATTTTCGGCTATAGAAAAACTTATTGGCAAAGACATTCATAAAGTTGTCATTCCCGCACAACTTGGTGAGCAACCTTCCTATAACCCGGTAAGTACAAGGACCGGCGGAAAAAGAAATTTTCAAAATAAAGGATTCAGAGGCAGGTAGGCTACGAGCATTTATTATTGATACTTGCTGGATATATTTGTAAAAAACAAAGGCCATTTCCTCCATTGCGGATATATTGAACAGTCCTATTGAATACCTGAAAGGGATCACTGCCCAGCGGGGCGAATTGTTACGCAAGGAATTAAGCATTCATAATTTTCACGACCTTCTCAATTATTTTCCATTCAGGCATATTGATAAAACGAATATTGACAAGATTGGTAAGCTTTCAGAAGCAAATGAATTTGCCTATGTTTCGGGAACTTTATTAAGCAGCGATATTATTGGCGAAGGCAGAGGTAGAAGGCTGATTGCTAAATTAAAAGACGATACGGGAATCATTGAACTGGTTTGGTTCCAGGGCATAAGCTGGATTGAAAAGATACTCCACATAGGCCACCGATACATGGTATTTGGTAGGTTAAGTTTTTTTATGGGCTCACCACAAATGGCCCATCCTGACCTGGAAAATTATGTAGCCGCCCAGGCATCTGGCAAACCTTCATTGGAGCCTATTTACCCATCAACAGAGAAATTGAAGGCCCGTGGCCTAAGCGGTGCTGCCATTGGAAAGATCACACAAGATCTGTTACAGAGAATAACAGCCAAAGATCTTCCAGAAAACCTTTCCCTGGAAATTATACAGGAATATAAATTTATCAGCAGGTATGATGCTTATAAGCAAATTCATTTCCCGGCAACTGAGCAGCAATATACACAAGCGCTAAGGCGGCTAAAATTTGATGAATTGTTTTTTGCCCAGTTGCGTTTGCAGATCCGTAAAATGCAGCGACACCGTTTCAGCAAAGGATATGTTTTTGAAAAAACGGGTGAATATTTTGACAGTTTCTATAAAGATTTTTTGCCCTTTGAACTTACAAATGCACAAAAGAAAGTTTTAAAAGAGATCAGAAAAGATACTGCTGCCGGAAGGCAGATGAATCGACTTTTGCAGGGTGATGTAGGAAGTGGTAAAACTATAGTGGCTTTGCTTTGTATGATGATTGCCAATGGAAATAAAAATGAAGAAGGTATTCCTTACCAGGCTGTTTTGATGGCGCCAACCGAAATTCTTGCAAAGCAACATTTAGAAAGTATTTCAGCAGTATTAAAGGATATGCCATTAAACGTTAGCTTGCTTACAGGTTCCACAAAAACAAAGGAACGCAGGCAGATAATTGAAGGATGCGAAGCAGGAACGATCAATATTTTATTGGGTACTCATGCTGTGATAGAAGACAAAGTAACTTTTAAGAATCTTGCATTTGCAGTGATAGATGAGCAGCATAAATTTGGTGTGGCCCAGAGGGCACAGCTCTGGAAAAAAAATAGTTTGCCTCCGCATGTCCTTGTTATGACTGCTACACCCATTCCCCGTACACTTGCTTTAACAGCGTACGGAGACCTGGATTACAGCATCATGGATGAATTGCCGCCAGGCCGTAAACCTATTACCACTATTCACCGCAACGAAACATCCAGGCCCGCTGTAATGGATTTTATAAAAAAAGAAATCGCCCTTGGCCGGCAAGCATATATTATTTATCCCTTGATTGAGGAAAGCAGCAAGCTGGATTTTGAGCACCTGCTAAAGGGTTATGAAGAAGTGAAATCGTTTTTCCCGGAACCGGCTTATTGGATAAGTATGGTTCACGGGAAACAACCGGCGGAGCAGAAAGAGACCAACATGCAACGTTTTGTAAATGGAGATACTCATATACTTGTTGGTACTACCGTAATAGAAGTTGGAGTGAACGTTCCTAATGCTTCCGTAATGGTTATTGAAAGTTCCGAAAGGTTTGGTCTTTCGCAGTTGCATCAGCTAAGAGGCAGGGTGGGCCGGGGTGCTGAGCAGAGTTATTGTATCTTACTTACGGGAAAAAAGCTATCAAATGATGGCCGGGAGAGAATGAAGATTCTAACGGCAACTAATGATGGTTTCCTGGTAGCGGAAAAAGACCTGGAACTGCGAGGACCCGGGGAAATAGAAGGAACAAGGCAAAGTGGAGCGCTAAACTTCAGGCTGGCAAGTATCGTAAATGATAAACTTATGCTGGAGACTGCAAGGGCGATTGCAGAAAAAATACTGGAGACAGACCCAGAGTTAAGTATGGCTGAAAATTTGCCCATAAAAAATTACCTGCATCTGCAAAAAGCTAAAACGGGTTGGAGTAAAATCTCTTAGTTTTTTACTTAATACGTTAAATTGGGTTTAAAGATGCTGGTTATTTCAACTCACTGATTTCTTTTTACGTTTATAATAATTAATTTGTAAACAAATAGACCACTTGAACCGCAAACTTCAAATACCCAGTTTCATCCTTTTATTGTTTTCTATTATGTATGCTCCCACAAAATTATGGGCGCAAATGGAATTTGTACAAAACAAAGGGCAGTGGAACGATGCGGTGAATTTCAGGGGAGACTTTAAGACTGGTTCCTTCTTCCTGGAGAAAAAAGGATTTACTGTTTTGCTAAATGATACGGCAGACGTAAGAAAGCTGGGTACTATAGTTCATGGGCACGGGCTCAGCGAAAAAGGAGGTCTGCCAGAGCAAAGTTTTGATTTTCATTCTTATGCATATAAAGTAAATTTTTTAGGCGCTTCCTTACATGCTGTGCAGCTTCCTGATAAAATACAGCCGGTTTATAATAATTATTTTTGGGGAAATGACAGGAGCAAATGGACATCAGCATGCAAGATATATGAAGCTGTCACCTATCAAAACATTTACCCAAATATTGATGTGAGATACTACAGCCAGGGAGACAAACTGAAATATGATTTCATTGTCCATCCCGGTGGTAATCCATCATTAATTGCTTTAAATTATATAGGTC